>NZ_JAUZUQ010000034.1:0-32505 GCF_031844105.1 Acidovorax sp. PRC11
GTGCGCGGCCGCAGGCACGCCGGGCGCCAGGCGTTCTCCGTAGGCGGCGCGGGCGTTGCCGGCCACGGCGTAGCCTTCCGGCACCGCAACGGCCTCGGGCGCGTACAGGCCGAACGCATCGCCCTCCTGCGCCGCCTGCCATCCCGTGTCGGCCTGCCATGCGTAGCGCGCCGCGTAGACCTCGTCCATGCGGGCGTCGAGCACCGCCACCACGCGCGTGCAGCCGTGCGCGGCGCGCGCCTCCTCGGCCACCGCGAGCAGCGTATCCACCGGCAGCACCGGCACGCCCTGGCCGCCGCGCGCGCCGAACGCGAGCCCCTGGGCCACCGAGCAGGCGGTGCGCAGCCCGGTGAACGAGCCGGGGCCCCGGCCGAACACGATCGCATCCAGCGTGTCGAACGACAGCCCGGCCTCCGCCAGCAGGCCCCGGATCGCCGGCAGCAGCCCGGCGGACGCCTGGGCGCCGCCGGGGGCGCTGCGTTCCCAGGTCTGCACGGCCCCGTCCGCCGAAGGCCGCTGGACGGCGATGGACAGGGTGTCGGTGCTGGTGTCGAAGGCGAGCAGGTGCATGGCGTGGGGCGGGGGAAATCTCCGAACGGCCTGCGCGGGCGGTCATGGCGGATGCGCCGCCTGTGCCATCGACGGCACGGCCGTAGGCACCATCGGCAGGGGAGTGCGGCGGACGCGGGGCGAGGACGCGCGGGCAGGAGGATCGGCATTATCCGCCCAGTACCGTGGCCAGGCGCGTGCCGGGGCTTGTCTCCGGGGCGTGCCCCGGTCGCCGCTCTAGACTTCCGCCCATGCCGTCGCCGAACCCCCTCGTCCCCCGCCCCGATCGCCTTCCTTCCGCTTCCCGCGGCCTGTCCGCACCTGCCGCCCTCCGTGAGTGGACCCAGAACCGTGTGCGCGCCGGCACGCTCCGTCGGCTCGCGCGCGCGGCCGGCTGGGCACTGTGCCTGGCCCCGGCCCTCGTGTACGCGCAAGCCCAGGAGCCCGCCCGAAATGCCGCAGTCGCAGCCGCGCCCGCCGCGCGCCCGGCCCTCGTCGTGCGCGCGGCGGACAACGCACTGCCGCCCGCCGTGGCCGCCGCCCTGCAGCGTGCCAAGGTTCCGCCGGAGGCCGTGTCCTTCGTGGTGGCCGATGCCGATGGGCGCCAGCCCGCACGCCTCGCCTGGCGCGCGCAGGAGCCCATGAACCCCGCCTCGGTGATGAAGCTCGTCACCACCTATGCGGCCCTGGAGCTGCTGGGCCCGGCCTACACCTGGGACACGCCCGTGTACCTCGACGCGCGCCCGCAGGCCGGCGCGCTGCGCGGCAACGTCTACCTCCGCGGCGTGGGCGATCCGCAACTGGTGGTGGAGCGCCTCTGGCTGCTGCTGCGGCGGCTGCAGGCCCAGGGCGTGCAGGTCATCCTCGGCGACATCGTGCTGGACCGCAGCGCCTTCGAGCTGCCCGCGCACGATGCCGCGCAGTTCGACGGAGAGCCCCTGCGGCCCTACAACGCATCGCCCGACGCGCTGCTCGTCAACTTCAAGTCGGTCGCGCTGACCTTCGTGCCCGATGCGGCGGCCGGCGTCGCGCGCGTGCATGCCGATCCGCCGCTCGCCGGAGCGCCGTGGCCGGAGACGGTGCCCCTGGCCGCCCCCGGCACCGAGTGCGGCGACTGGCGCGCGGCGCTCCGGCCCGAGACCCCCGCGGGCGCCGAGGCCGGGCGCGTGGTGTTCCAGGGCGTCTACCCCGCCGCCTGCGGGGAGCGCACCTGGTCGGTGGCGCCGCCCGATCCGTGGGGCTTCGCGGCCCGCGCGATCGAAGGCCTCTGGCGCGACCTGGGGGGCAAGCTCACGGGCAGCGTGCGCGACGGCCGCGTGCCACCGGGGCTCGCGCCGGCGTTCACCGTGTCGTCTCCGCCGCTCGCGGAGGCGGTGCGCGCCATCAACAAGTACAGCAACAACGTGATGACGCAGCAGGTCTTCCTGACCATCGCCCTGCAGAAGAACGGCACGGGCACGTTCGACGGGGCGCGCAATGCGGTGGATCAGTGGTGGCGCCAGCGCATGCCCGGCACCGAGCCCCCGGTGCTGGACAACGGCGCCGGCCTGAGCCGCGAGGCGCGCGTGAGCGCGGCGTCGCTGGCGCGCATGCTGCAGGCGGCCTGGGCGTCGCCGGTCATGCCGGAACTGCTGTCGTCGCTGCCGATCGCCGGCGCGGACGGCACGCTGCGCCGCTCCGCCATGGGCCGCGCCACCCGGGCGGCGCACCTCAAGACCGGCACGCTGCGCGATGCGTCCGCGCTCGCCGGCTTCGTGCACGCCGCGGGCGGCCGGCGCTACGTGGTCGTGGCCATCGCCAACCACCCGAATGCCGCGGCGGCCCGCCCGGCGATGGAGGCGCTGGTGGAATGGGCCGCGTCGGAGCGCTGAGGCGGCGGAACGGGCCCTGCGGACGCTGGCGGGCTACCATCTGCACGGCCGAGTTTCGTCTGCGGCTTCCCGACGCGGCCGTTCCTCGGAAACCGGGGATGCGGTATCGGTGATTCCCCTGCCCTGTGCGCAATGGCCACGGGATTACCATGAGCCTCCATAAAGCGCACGACCGTGCTTTTTTCCAACTACCTTGACGGAGCGAACGTGATCTCTAGAACCATTTACAACAGAGCGTCCTGGTCCGTGGTGGCCGCGGCCTGCATGCTCGCGGCCTGCGGCGGCGGCGGTTCCGACACCACGCCGGCGGCACGCGTGACCTCCGTGAAGGTCATGGGCGACAGCCTCGCCGACAGCGGCACCTTCGGCTACAAGTTCACCGTGCAGGGCTCGGCGGCCACCGGCACCGGCTCCTCGCAGATCTGGCCCGAACGCGTCGCCACGAACTACGACCAGTCGCTGTGCGCGCACTACCGGTTCAACGGCGCCTCGTTCGCCGTCAATGCCGCCTGCACCAACTACGCGGTCGGCGGCGGCCGCATCAACAACCCCACGGCGGCCACCGCGCCCACCTCGATCACGCAGCAGATCAAGGATGCCGGCACCGCCGGCTACTCCGACGGCGATCTGGTCCTGATCGACGGCGGCGGCAACGACGCCGCCGATCTGGTCGGCGCCTACCTGCGCATCTCCTCCGACCGCGGTGCCTCCTACCGCGCGCTGCTGCTCACGCTGCTCGATGCCACCACCGTCACGAACGCCTTCGCGGGCGGCTCGGCGGGGCTGGCACAGGCGGGCGGCCTGTACATGCAGGCCCTGGCCACGCAGTTCGCGGGCACCATCCGCGCCAACACCCTGGACAAGGGCGCCAAGCGCGTGGCCGTGCTCAACGCCCCCGGCATCACGCTCACGCCGCGTTTCCGTTTCGTGCTGGCCAGCATCGCCGCCGCCAACGGCGCCGCCGCCGCCACGCAGGCCGAAGCCGTGTTCGACGGCTGGGTGCAGGCCTTCAACGCCCGCCTCGGCGCTTCGCTGAGCGGCGACGCCCGCGTCACGGTGGTGGACTTCTACAGCTCCTTCAAGGACCAGGCCGTCAACCCGGCGGGCTACCAGCTCACGAACGTGACCACGCCGGCCTGCCCCGTCACCGGCCGCGGCAGCGATGGCCTGCCCACCTACGACTTCCCGACCTGCACCGCCGCCGCCCTCTCGGCCGCCACGCCGCCCGCGGGCGCCACCGGCGGCGCCGACTGGTGGAAGAGCTATGGCTTCGCTGACAGCTTCCATCCCACCCCCTACGGTCACCAGCTGATCGCCCAACTGGTGGCACGTTCGCTCGCCCAGGCGGGCTGGCTGTGATGCAGGCAGGAGCACATTCCATGGCACGGTTCATTCCTTCCGCACCCTCCGCCGCCGCGCTCGCCGCAGGCGCCCTCGTCCTGCTCGCCTGCGGCAGCGCCTCCGCGCAGGTCGCCGGCACCTGGAGCGTGCGCCTCGGCGCCACGCACATCGCACCCCAGGTCAAGAGCGGCAACCTCTCGGCGCCGAGCTTTCCCGGCACCACGGTGGATGTCCACTCCGCCTCCGCGCTCACGGGCGGCATCAACTACATGGTGACCGACAACTGGGCGATCGACGTGCCGGTCGGCCTGCCGTTCAAGCACAAGTTCTACGGCGACGGCGCCATCTCGGGCGTGGGCCAGGTCGGCGAGACCAAGGTGATCCCCGCCACGGTGTTCGCGCAGTACCGCTTCGGCGAGGCGAACGCCACCTTCCGTCCCTACGTGGGCCTGGGCGTCACGTATGCCAAGTTCTTCAAGGAGCGCACCACCGCGCCGCTGAACGGCCTGACCGGCGGCACGCCCGCCAATCCCACCACCGCGTCCATCGACGACAAGTGGGGCATCACGCCGCAGATCGGCTTCGTGTGGAACATCAACGAGAAATGGTTCGTCGACGCGGCCTACTACAAGAGCTTCCTGAAGACCAAGACCCATCTCTCGAGCGGACAGAGCATCGACATCCGCCTGAACCCCAACGTCTTCGCCGTGGGCGTGGGCTACCGGTTCTGAGCGCGGACCCTGCCGGTCGGACGGGCCTGAGAGCGTCCGATCGGGCTGGGGGAAAGAAAAAGGCGACGTGCGCAACACGTCGCCTTTTTGCTTTGCGCCCGTATCCGCAGGCGCGAGGCCACCGGATCGGAATGCGCGGTTCGCCGCCTCTTTCGATCCAGAAATCAGCCTGCGGGGACGACCGTCCCCTGGGCCAGTGCACACAGCTCGCGGGTTTCTCCGTCCTCCGCATGGATCTCGCACTGGCAAATCGCCATCCGCTTGCCGGCGCTGCGGGCCTGGGCGCTGGCGACGAGCCGTGTGCCCACGCCGGGACGGAGGTAGTTGATCTTGAATTCGACCGTCAGCGCATTGCCTCCCAGCGCAATGCCGCCCGCGAAGGTAATGGCGTTGTCCGCGAGGTAGCTGATGACGCCGCCATGCACGAAACCGTGCTGCTGCAAATGGTGATCCTGGATGGTCAGGGAAAGCTCTGCGCTGTCTCCCGTGGTCGCCGTCAGCTCCGCACCGACGAAACGGCTGAAGGGCTGGCTGGCAAATACCTGCTGTGCGAATTCCTGGATATCGTTCATGGCCTGTCTCCTGGAGGGGGGTGGGGCCGGCTTCATTCATCCCTGGCCGGATCCGCGCAGAAGCGATCCCTGCCGTGGATTCTCCAGGAACCCCCGCGCCTTCGTGTGTCCGGATTCGGACACGGTCTGCATCCATGCATCCAAAAAAAATGCCAGTCAGCGGCGCACGGACTGGCATGGGACCCGAGGGTCGGTTGTTGAAGGTATGCCGTGCGCGGGGCACGGCGGCACCGGCCCCGGCCGGTGCGCCCTGCATCACCAGCGGGCGCGCAGGCGGTCGTAGGCGTAGGTGCCGAACTGGCGGTGGGCCGAGGGCGCCATGTAGATGCTGTCGGCGAACACGTAGCGGTTCTGGTCCGCGCCGCTCACCAGCGTGGACGTGTTGCAGCGCAGGGAGCTGACCTGGCCCGTGCCGATGCCGATGTCGTTGCCGGAGGAGACCGACGTGCAGACCGGGTTGTCCTTGTTGGTGAAGTTGTAGCCGCCCGGCGAGCCGATGAACAGGTTGGAGTAGTACTCCAGGTCGACGTACAGCACGGTCTTGCCCAGGTCCTCGATGCTCACGAGCAGCGCCTGGTTGAAGCGCGTGCTCGCGGAGCTCAGCAGGCTCTGCTGGCCGAGCGCCACGGCCCAGGGGCTCTTGCCCAGGTCGTACGTGCCGATGACCACCACGTGCTTGGCGCCCGCGTCCGAGAGGCGGCGCACCTGGGCGGCCATTTCCTTGCCGGCGGTGGTGGCAGAGGCGAGGAAGTCGTCGGTCGACAGCGTGCCGGCGCTGACGGCGTTCATGCCGGCCACGATGTCGCTGATGCCACCGTTCATGAGCACCAGGTTGCTGTCGCCCAGCGTGTTGGAGGCGAGGAATTTCGTGACCTGCTGCGTGATGGACGGCGCCGAGCCGCCCGCCGCATCGGTCGTGGCCGTCACGCGCGCGTTGCCCTGGGCATAGGCCGTGCCGCCCGAGGCCGACGGCGTGATCGTGCTGCCGTAGTTGCTGGCGATCTGCAGCGTCCAGTTGTTGATGGAGCCGTCATTGACCGTGTAGCGCGCGCCGTTCTGGCCGATGTCGGTGAAGCCGTCGCCGAACGTGACGATGCGGTCCGGCGTCAGCGCCGATTCCGTGGTGCTGGATCCGCAGGCGGCCACGAGGGCGGCCGATGCGCAGGCGGCGATCAGGAATGAGCGGCGCATCCAATTTGCTGCCATAGGGTGGTTCTCCAGAAAAATTGAGCAAGAGTGTAACGACTGGCGTTGTAAGGCTTTGCAACCGGCAGGGCGGGCCGTTACGGACGGAAAACTGGAGTCAGGCCGCGGCGGCGCGCTGCAGCCGGTCCCGCACGCCTTCCCAATCCGGGGTGCCGGGCGGGGTTTCGATCCAGATGAGTTTCACACCCGCGTCATCGAAGTGCCGCAGGGCGGCGAAAAGTTCCTGCGCCGCGGCCGCCGCATCCTGGGGCATGGCCCGCAGCAATACCCGGGGCGACGGCGAGCGCAGCGCCGTGCGCGCATACACCGCCAGGTGGGCGGCGTCGGCGCCCAGCAGGTCCAGGCCCGTCTGCAGCGCCTTCGCGTCCATGAGGCGCACCTTGGCGCTGGGCGCGTAGTGCGCCTCCAGCGTGCCCGATGCGCGCGGCGTGTGGGAGGGCAGGTCCTCCTTCGACAGCGGGGCGAGTCCGCAGGCGGCTGCGATCTGCGCGCGCGTGATCGCGCCGGGCCGCAGCAGCACCGGCACGCCGCGCGTGCAGTCGATGATGGTCGATTCGATCCCCACCTCGCAGGCCCCGCCGTCGAGCACCAGCAGGTCGTCGCCGAATTCATCGCGCACGTGCTGCGCGGTGGTGGGGCTCACGCGGCCGAAGCGGTTGGCGCTGGGCGCGGCCACGCCGTGCACCGGCCGGCCTTGCAGGTGCGGATCGTCCGATGCGCAGGCCTGCAGCACCGCCTGCGCCACCGGGTGGGCGGGGCAGCGCAGGCCGACGCTGTCCTGGCCGCCGGCAGCGGCCGCGGCAACGTCCGGGCGGCGCGGCAGGATCAGGGTCAGCGGCCCGGGCCAGAACGCGCGCACCAGGGCGTCCGCGAACGGCGGCACGGACGCCACGAAATGCGCGATGCCCTCCGGCCCGGCCACGTGCACGATCAGCGGGTGGTCGCTCGGCCGGCCCTTGGCCTGGAAGATCTGCGCCACCGCGGCATCGCTCGCGGCATCCGCCGCGAGGCCGTACACCGTCTCGGTGGGCAGGCCCAGCAGGTGCCCGGTGCGCAGGGCCGTGGCCGCTGCGGCGATGGAGGAGGGCTGCCGGCCGTCGAGGATCATGGCGGCGGCCTCAGAACGGCGCGATGCCGAGCAGCGCCGCGGCCTGCAGCGCCGTCGCGCGCGCGGCCTCCGCGGTGGGCGCGGTGACGTTGAGATGGCCCATCTTGCGCCCGGGCTTGGCCTGTGCCTTGCCGTACAGGTGCAGGTGCGTGCCGGGCAGCGCCAGCACGGCCTCCCAGGCCGGCGTGCGCTCCTGCGGGCCCTGCGCGAACCACAGGTCGCCCAGCAGGTTCAGCATCACGGCGGCGCTGTGCTGGCGCGGCTGCACGAGCGGCAGCCGCGCCATCGTGCGCACCTGCAGCTCGAACTGCGACGCGTCGCAGGCGTTCTGGCTGTAGTGGCCGCTGTTGTGGGGGCGCGGGGCGATCTCGTTGACCACCAGCGAGCCGTCCTCCAGCACGAAGAACTCCACGCACAGCACGCCCGTGTAGGCCACGCCGTCCGCGATCGACTTCGCCGCCGCCACCGCCTGCTGCGCCACGGCCTCCGGCACGTTCCCCGCGTGCACCTCGGTCACCGCGAGGATGCCGTCGCGGTGCTGGTTGCGCTGCACCGGCAGGTGCACGCAGGCGCCGTCGTGGCCGCGCGCCACGATCACCGAGCACTCGAAGGCCAGCGGCAGGCGCTTTTCCAGCACGCAGGGCACGCGGCCCATCGCCTCCCAGGCGGCGGCGAGTTCTTCGGGCGTGGCCACGCGCGCCTGGCCCTTGCCGTCGTAGCCGAGCCGCGACGTCTTGAGGATGCCCGGCAGCAGCGCGGGCGGCACGGATTCCAGCTGGCCGGGCGTCTCGATCACCGCGTAGGGCGCGCAGGGCACGCCGCAGGCCCCGAAATGCGCCTTCTCGCGGGCGCGGTCCTGGGCGATTGCCACGGCGTCCGCCGCCGGCGCCACGGGCCGTTCGGCGCCGAGCGTGCGCAGCGCCTGCGCCGGCACGTTCTCGAACTCGGTGGTGACGGCGTCCGACAGCGCCGCGAGGCGCGCCAGCCCGTCCGGGTCCTCGTAGGCCGTGCGGATGTGGTGGTGGCTGATGCGGCCGGCGGGGCTGTCCTCGTCGGGATCGAGCACCGCCGTGAAGTAGCCCATCGCCTGCGCGGCATGCGCGAACATGCGGCCCAGCTGCCCGCCGCCCAGCACGCCCAGGGTGGCGCCCGGCAGGATCGGGCGCTGCATGGCGTCCGGCGCGCTCATGGCGCTGCGGGCGGCAGCGCCATCGCGCGGGCCGCCTCGGTCTGTTCCTGGCGGAAGGCCTCCAGTCGCTCGCGCAGGGCCGGGTCGTCGGCGGCCAGCAGGGCGACCGCGAAGAGCGCCGCATTGGCCGCGCCCGCCGTGCCGATCGCGAAGGTGGCCACGGGAATGCCCTTGGGCATCTGCACGATGCTGTGCAGCGAATCCACGCCCTGCAGGTGCCGGCTCGCCACCGGCACGCCCAGCACGGGCACCGTGGTCTTGGCCGCGATCATGCCGGGCAGGTGGGCGGCGCCGCCCGCGCCGGCGATGATGGCCCGCAGGCCGCGCGGCACGGCGGATTCCGCATACGCGAACATGTCGTCGGGCATGCGGTGGGCCGAGACCACGCGCGCTTCGTGGGCGATGCCGAATTGCTGGAGAATCTGCACTGCGTGCTGCATGGTCTCCCAGTCGCTGCTGGAGCCCATGACAACGCCGATCTGGATGGGTTTCATGTGGAGTGGGGCCGCGCGCCGTGCGTGCCCGCCGAAGTGGAACCCGTGATTTTACTTTTGGTGCGCCGCGTGTTGCGGGGCGCGCCACCGCTGCCTGCACACAATGATCGACGTCACCGTAGAGAATTTCGAAACCGAGGTCATCGCCGCCTCGATGGAAGTGCCCGTCCTGGTGGATTTCTGGGCCCCCTGGTGCGGGCCCTGCAAATCCCTCGGCCCCATCCTCGAGAAGCTGGAGACCGAATACGCGGGCCGCTTCAAGCTCGTGAAGATCGATTCCGACCAGGAGCAGCAGATCGCCGCGATGTTCGGCATCCGCAGCATCCCCACTTGCGTGCTGCTGATGAACGGCCAGCCCGTGGACGGCTTCATGGGCGCGCAGCCCGAGGGCCAGGTCCGCGCCTTCCTCGACAAGCACGTGCCCAGCGCCGATGAACTGCTCGCCGAGGCCGAGGAAGAGGCCGCCCAGGAGGCCCTGGAGGACGGCGACACCGACACCGCGCTGGAAAAGCTCCAGCACGCCGTGGCCACCGATCCGTCGAATGACGACGCGCGCTTCGATTACGTGAAGCTGCTGCTGCAGCTCGGCCGCGTGGACGACGCCAAGGTCGCCTTCGCGCCCGTCATCGCCAAGGCGGCCGGCTCGCGCCGCCTGGGCGCCCTGCAGGTCTGGATGGACGCGATCGACGCCGTGGATGCCGCCCCGGACGATGCCGCCGCCGAAGCCGATTTCGCCGCGAAGATCGCCGCCAGCAAGCGCGATTTCGACGCGCGCTTCGCCCGTGCCCGCCGGCTCATCGCCCGCCAGCGCTGGACGGACGCCATGGACGAACTGCTGGAGATCCTCATGCGCGACAAGGCCTGGAACGACGAGGCCGCCCGCAAGACGTACGTGGCCGTGCTGGAGATCATCGAGCCACCCCGCGCCAAGGTCGCCGAGGGCCAGATCCCGCCCGAAGACCCGGTCGTGGCCACCTACCGGCGCCGCCTCTCCAGCGTGGTGCTGAGCTGATGTGACCAGCGCGGCGCGCGCGGCGCGCGCACCCTGGGCGTCCGCACACCGGGCATGCCGGGCATGGCGCCCCGCCCGGGCGGCGGCATGGATCGGGGCGGCCCTGCTGGCGCTCTGCGCCGCCGGCTGCTCGATCCTGCCCGCGCCGGCCGATGCCGAGGTCACGGGCACGGCCTATTCCCGGCAGCGGTTCTTCATTCCCTCCGGCGGCACCTTCGAGGCGGTGCTGCTCGACGTGACGGACGAGGACGCGCCGCCCCTGGTGGTGGGGCGCCAGAGCTTCGAGACGTTCGAGCGGCTGCCCGTGGCGCTGCACATTCCCTACCGCACCGCGCTGGTCGCGCCCGACGGCAAGTACGTGGTCCGCGCCATGGTGTTGGTGAACGGCATCGCCTGGATGGCGAGCGAAGGCACGCATCCGCTGCAGCGCGAACCGGCCTACCGCCACGTCGACGTGCCGCTGCAGCCCCTGCCGCGCGGCGCGGCCACCGAGCAGGCCGCGGTGCCGCTCGCGCAGACCTACTGGAGGCTCACGGAAATCGACGGCATGCCCATGCCGCCCACGCCGGCCGGCCGCCCCGAGGCGCACCTCGTGGTGCTGCCGGACGAGGGCCGGATCACGGGCACGGGCGGCTGCAACCGCTTCATCGGCCCGTACGGGATGGCGGGCGGCGACCTGCGCGTGGGGCCGATCGATTCCGGGCTGCAGCTGTGCTTCGACAGCGGGCTCGCCGAGGGGCTCTACCTCGAGGCGCTGCGCGCCGTGGAGCACTACCGCATCGAGGGCCGGCAGCTGCTGCTCACCCGCACCGACGAACGGAACAAGGAGCGGATCCTGCTGCGCTTCGAGTCGCCCGAGCTGCGCTTCGCCCGCTGACCGCTCCTGGCCTGGTCTGGCTCAGCCCAGGAGCCGATCCAGGGCCTCGCGGTACTTCGCCGCCGTCTTCTCGACCACCTCGCGCGGCAGGCGCGGCGCGGGCGCGGACTTGTTCCAGGGGGCGCCGTTCACCTGCGCCTGCTCCAGCCAGTCGCGCACGAACTGCTTGTCGTAGCTGGGCGGGTTCTCGCCGGCCGCCAGGGCCGCCTCGTAGCCTTCGACGGGCCAGTAGCGGGAGCTGTCCGGCGTCAGCACTTCGTCCATCAGCACCAGCGTGCCGTCGGGCGCGAGGCCGAACTCGAACTTGGTGTCGGCGATGATCATGCCCTTCTCCAGCGCGATCGCCGCTGCGGCCTCGTAGAGGGCGATGCTGGTGTCGCGGATCTGCGTGGCCAGCTCGATGCCGATCATCTCCACCGTGCGCTCGAAGGAGATGTTCTCGTCGTGCTCGCCCATGGCGGCCTTGGCGGCCGGCGTGTAGATCGGCTGCGGCAGGCGCGCCGCGTTCGTCAGGCCCTCGGGCAACTGCACGCCGCACACCGAGCGCGTGGCCTGGTATTCCTTCCAGCCGCTGCCGGCCAGGTAGCCGCGCACCACCGCCTCCACGGCAATGGGGCGCAGGCGCTGCACGAGCATCGAGCGTCCGCGCACCTGCGGGGCTTCCTCGGGGGACACCACGCTCTCCGGCGATTCGCCCGTCAGGTGGTTGGGGCACAGGTGGCCGAGCTTGTCGAACCAGAACAGCGCCATCTTCGTCAGCAGCTCGCCCTTGCCTGGGATCGGCTCGCCCATGATGACGTCGAACGCCGAGATGCGGTCGCTCGCCACCATCAGGATGCGGTCGTCGCCCACGGCGTAGTTGTCGCGGACCTTGCCGCGCGCGAGCAGCGGCAGCGAGGCCAGGGACGAGGTGTGCAGGGCGGTGGGGCTGGGCAGGGTCATGGTATGGAAGGGTTGCAAACGTAAATCCGGAGCTGCCGCGCAAGGACACGGGGCGATCGCCGGATTCTAGGGCGCACCCTGCCGCAAAGCCGGCCCATTTTGCGCCGCCGCGGCGGGCCGGTCATCTGTAACGGCAGTATCCCCGGCCCTGCCGCGGTCGGGATTGCATTTCCCGGCAGCGGGGCGCATAGTGGATTCGACAGCGCATGCATGAGCTCCCATCCGTAGGGCCGGCGCCTCGAATCCCGAGGCACGGCGTTTGTGTCAACGTGCCATGGAGACTTGTTTATGAACCTGACGATCAGCGGCCATCACCTCGAAGTCACCCCTGCCCTGCGCAGCTACGTGACGGGCAAGCTGGACCGGATCAGCCGGCATTTCGACCAGGTGGTCGATGTCAAGGTGCTGCTCACCGTTGAAAAGCAAAAGGAAAAGGAAAAGCGCCAGCGGGCCGAGTGCAACGTGCACGTGAAGGGCAACGACCTGTTCGCCGAAAGCGCCCATTCCGACCTGTACGCCGCCGTCGATGAACTCGTGGACAAGCTCGATCGCCAAGTCGTGCGCCACAAGGACCGTCTGCAGGACCACCACTGCCCCCTCAAGCGCGACCAGCCGGCCATGGAGGCCTGAGGTTTCCGCCCTGCGGGAATGATCGGACGCCATCCTGGTGTTTCCCCGTAAAGCCGCCGTGAAAGGCGGCTTTTTCATGCACCCACGGAGGGGCTCAGGGTTTATGCTAGGGGGTGCATAATTGCGACCCTTCCACCATGAACCGTCTAGCTTCCATATTGCCGGCCGCTCAAGTGCTCGTGAGCGTCGACGCCACCAGCAAAAAGCGTGCTTTCGAGGAGGCGGGGCTGTTGTTCGAGAGCCAGCATGGCCTCTCTCGCGCGCTCATCACCGACAGCCTGTTCGCCCGCGAGCGCCTCGGGTCCACCGGCCTCGGGCACGGCGTGGCGATTCCCCATGGCCGCATCAAGGGCCTGAAGGCGCCGATGGCGGCCGTGTTCCAGCTCGCGCACCCCATCGGTTTCGACGCGCCCGACGAACAGCCCGTCGGCCTGCTGATCTTCCTGCTCGTGCCGGAAGCCGCCACGCAGAAGCACCTGGAGATCCTCTCCGAGATCGCCGAGCTGCTGAGCGACGGCCCGCTGCGCGAACGCATCAAGTCCTCCGGCGACGCCGCCGAACTCCACGGCCTCATCGCCGGCTGGCAGTCGGCCCAGGCCCCCGCCTGAACGCCGTCCCGCTCACGCCCGACCGAGACCGACACCCAGACCGAGACCGCACCGCGTGAAACCCAACGTCATCAGCGCCGACGTCGTCTTCGAGGAATTCCGCGCCGCCCTCAAATGGGAATGGGTCGCCGGCCTGGGGGCTTCGGAGCGCCGCTTCGACGAGGTCGCCGTGCGCTCCGCGCGCTCCGGCGCCGACCTGGTCGGCTACCTGAACTACATCCATCCCTACCGGGTGCAGATCCTGGGCGAGCGCGAGATCGCCTACCTCACCAACGCCACGCCGGAAGACTGCAAGCGCCGCATCGCGCGCATCGTGACGCTCGAGCCGCCGGTGCTGGTGCTGGCCGACAGCCAGGTGGCGCCCGACGCGTTGCTCTCCATGTGCGAACGCGCGCAGATCCCGATGTTCGCCACGCACGAATCGTCGGCCTTCGTCATCGACGTGTTGCGCGCCTACCTGTCCAAGCACTTCGCCGACCGCACCACCATGCACGGCGTCTTCATGGACATCCTGGGCCTGGGCGTGCTGATCACCGGCGAATCGGGCCTGGGCAAGAGCGAGCTGGGGCTGGAGCTCATCTCGCGCGGCAACGGCCTCGTGGCCGACGACGCGGTGGACTTCTTCCGCATCAACCAGACCACCATCGAAGGCAAGTGCCCCGATCTGCTGCAGAACCTGCTGGAGGTGCGCGGCATCGGCCTGCTGGACATCCGCGCGATCTTCGGAGAGACGGCGGTGCGCCGCAAGATGCGCCTGCGCCTCATCGTGCACCTCGTGCGCAAGGAAACGCTGGAGCGCGAATACGAACGCCTGCCCTACGAGCCCCTCACCCAGGACGTGCTGGGCGTGCCCGTGCTGAAGGTGGTGATCCAGGTGGTGGCGGGCCGCAACATCGCCGTGCTGGTGGAGGCGGCGGTGCGCAACACCATCCTCAACCTGCGCGGCATCGACACCTACCAGGAATTCGTCGAGCGCCACCGCCGCGCGATGGAGCAGCGCGACGGCTGAGGCCGCAACGGCAGCGGCAGCGGCGCCGGCGGGGCCGTGCGGCCTGCCTTCAGCGCCCGGTGGCGGCCTTGGCGGCGCAGACGGCGCACTGGCCGTAGAGCGCCATGGCGTGGTCCTGCACCACCCAGCCCTTGGCCTTGGCCACGATCTGCTGGCGCTTCTCGATCTCGGGATCGAAGAACTCCTCGACCTTGCCGCAGACCGTGCAGATGAAGTGGTCGTGGTGCTGGCCTTCGTTCAGCTCGTACACCGCCTTGCCGCTCTCGAAATTGCTGCGGATCAGGATGCCCGCCTGCTCGAACTGGGTGAGCACGCGGTATACGGTCGCCAGGCCGATGTCGGAGCGTTCCTCCAGCAGCACGCGGAACACGTCTTCGGCCGTCATGTGGCGCTGCGCACCCTTCTGGAAGATCTCGAGGATCTTCAGGCGGGGCAGGGTGGCCTTGAGCCCGGTGCTCTTGAGTTCGTCGATGTTCGTCATGACAGGGTCTTTCGTGTGCCAGGGGGCGCGCGCCAAGGCCTGGGAGACCAGCCGCTACAATGGTCCGATCATATCGTTTATGCCAATTTCCATGTCCGTCCACGCCCATCGCAGCGCCCGCATCGGCCTGATCCTGTTGCTCGGCGCGGGCCTCTCGGCCTGCGGCAGCTTCGACAGTGCCAGCAACCGCATCGCGGGCATGGTCACGCCCTACAAGGTCGAGGTGGTGCAGGGCAACGTCGTCACCCGCGAACAGGTCGAGGCGCTGCAGCCCGGCATGTCGCGCCAGCAGGTCAAGGAGATCCTGGGCACGCCGCTCATGACCAGCCTGTTCCACGCAGACCGCTGGGATTACGTCTTTACGCTCAAGCGCCCCGGCATCGAGGCCCAGTCGCGCAAGCTCACCGTGTTCTTCAAGGGCGACACCTTCGACCGGGTCGAGGGCGACGAGATGCCCACCGAGGCCGAATTCGTCGCCACGCTCGGCACCTCGCGCAGGAGCAAGGTCACGTCCAAGGTGCCGCCGCTCGAAGCCACCCCCGAGCAGCTCGCCAAATACCCCAAGGCCTCCACGGCGACGCTGCCCCAGCCGGCCGATTCCGCCGTGCCGCCCCCGCCGTCGAGCTACCCGCCCCTGGAATCCACCACCCGCTGACGGTGCCGCGGCGCGCGGGGCCCGCCCGCCGGGCTGCGCCGCCGCCCGCCGCCAAGCCGGTCCGAGCACTTCCGTCCGACATCTCTGCCCTCCGCGCCATGACCGTGCCTGCCTCCCCGTCTTCGCTCCCGTCTTCCGCTGGTGCCGCAGCCCCTTGCCGCGTCGCCGTCGCGGGGGCTTCCGGCCGCATGGGCCGCATGCTCATCGAGGCCATCCGCGCCAGCGACGACCTCGTCCTCGCGGGCGCGCTCGACGTCGAGGGCAGCACCTTCCTCGGCAACGACGCCACCGCGTTCCTCGGCCACGCCAGCGGGGTGACCATCACCGCCGACGTGCAGGAGGGCCTGTCCGGCGCCGACGTCCTGATCGATTTCACCCGCCCCGAGGGCACGCTCGCGCACCTCGCCGTGTGCGCCGACCGCGGCGTGAAGGCCGTGATCGGCACGACCGGCTTCACCGGCGTGCAGAAGGCCGAGATCGCGTCCTTCGCGCAGCGCACCGCCGTCGTCATGGCGCCCAACATGAGCGTGGGCGTGAACGTCACCTTCAAGCTGCTGGAGATGGCCGCGAAGGCGCTGTCCACCGGCTACGACATCGAGATCATCGAGGCCCACCACCGCCACAAGGTGGACGCGCCCTCGGGCACCGCGCTCAAGATGGGCGAGGTCATCGCCGACGCGCTCGGCCGCGACCTCAAGGACTGCGCCGTGTACGGCCGCGAGGGCGTGACCGGCGAGCGCGATCCCTCCACCATCGGCTTCGCCACCGTGCGGGGCGGCGACATCGTGGGCGACCACACCGTGCTGTTCGCCGGCACGGGCGAGCGCATCGAGATCTCGCACCGCTCCTCGAGCCGCGCCGGCTACGCGCAGGGCAGCCTGCGCGCCGCGCGCTTCCTGGCGGCGCACCGCATGGGCCTGTTCGACATGTTCGACGTGCTGGGACTGCACGGCTGACGGCTTTCCGCCCGAGCCTCGGCAGCCGCGTCCGGCACACCTTCCTCTTTCGTCCCAACTCCCCCGCGGCGGCGCATCCATGAACGCTTGGCACTGGTGGCATCAGGGCGACATGGTCACCCGCGTCTCGGCCGTGCTGCTGCTCGCCATGTCGGTGGCGAGCTGGGTGGTCATTCTCTGGAAGGCCTGGCTGCTGCGGCGTGCCGTGGCGGCAGTAGGGCGGGGCACCGCCGCGTTCTGGCAGTCGCCCTCGCTGGCGGCCGCGGCCCGCGATCTCGCGGCATCCGACCGCGACCGGCTCGTGCTGCCCCTGGTCGAGGCCGCCGCCGGCATCGCACAGGGCGCGCCGGCCGGCACCCTCGCCGCGGGCGGGCAGCGCGGCCAGCAGCTCACGCGCGTGCTGCGGGACGCCCTGCACGGCGTGCTCGGCCGGCTGCAGTTCGGGCAGGTGCTGCTCGCCACCGTCGGCTCCACCGCGCCTTTCGTCGGCCTGCTGGGCACCGTGTGGGGCATCTACCATGCGCTCACCGCCCTGGCCGGCGGCGGCCCGGTGTCGATCGACCGCGTGGCCGGCCCCGTCGGCGAGGCGCTCGTGATGACGGCCGCCGGCCTGGCCGTGGCCATTCCCGCCGTCCTGGCCTACAACCTCTTCGGGCGCTGGATCGGGCGCGTGGAAGCCGATCTCGAAGGCTTCGCGCTGGACCTGCGCGAACTGCTGCTGGACGCGCCCGCGTCCCCCGGCGGCTGATCCGGCCGCGTCGTTCGCTCCGCCTGCGCACGGCCCGCATCCGTTCCCACCCCCACTCCATCGCGCCATGGCATTCGGCCGCCTCGAACGCACGTCCGCTCCCCAACCCATGAGCGACATCAACATGACGCCGCTGGTGGACGTCATGCTGGTGCTGGTGGTGATCTTCATCCTCACCGCCCCGCTGCTCGCGGGCTCCATCCGGCTCGACCTGCCGCGCGCGGAAGGCACGGCGCCCGGGTCGCCCGGCGAATCCATCGCCGTCGCCATCGACGCCGCGGGCCAGGTCTTCGTCGGCGGCGAGCCGGTGGACGGCGCCGCGCTGGCCGAGCGGCTGCGCGGCGCGGCGGCGCGGCGCCCCGACACGGAAGTGCAGCTGCGCGCCGACGCGGGCGTGCCGTACGGGCGCGTGGTGGAGGTCATGGGCGCGGCGCACGCGGCGGGGCTGCACCGCATCGGTTTCGTCGCGGAACCCCAGGCCGCCGCGCCGCCCGGCTCCGCCGCCTCCCGCCCCTGAAAGCGCCCGGAAGGCCCGGCCCGGAGCGCGGCCGCGGGATGCCGCCCCTTCGCGCCTAAAATCCACGGCGAATCCCTGTTCCTCTTCCTCCTGCGAACCGCCGGCGGCCGCGCGCGGCCCGGTCTGATTTTTTCCATGCAAGACAAATACACCCCTGCCGAGGTCGAGCGCGCCGCGCACAGCCACTGGACCGCCCGCGATGCCTACCGCGTGACCGAAGACGCGGGCAAGAAGAAGTTCTATGCCTGCTCCATGCTGCCGT
Organism: Acidovorax sp. PRC11; assembly: GCF_031844105.1. Lineage (NCBI taxonomy): Bacteria > Pseudomonadati > Pseudomonadota > Betaproteobacteria > Burkholderiales > Comamonadaceae > Acidovorax > Acidovorax sp. PRC11. The sequence goes on from NZ_JAUZUQ010000034.1 coordinate 17,759, forward strand.
ACCCCAGCGGCAAGCTGCACATGGGCCACGTGCGCAACTACACGATCAACGACATGCTCACGCGCTACCTGCGCATGAACGGCCAGAACGTGCTGATGCCCATGGGCTGGGATGCCTTCGGCCTGCCGGCCGAGAACGCGGCGCTGAAGAACGGCGTGCCGCCCGCGCAGTGGACCTACGACAACATCGCCTACATGAAGAAGCAGATGCAGGCGATGGGGCTGGCCATCGACTGGTCGCGCGAGGTCGCCACCTGCGACCCGGACTACTACAAGTGGAACCAGTGGCTGTTCCTCAAGATGCTCGAGAAGGGCATCGCCTACCGCAAGACCCAGGTCGTGAACTGGGACCCGGTGGACCAGACCGTGCTCGCCAACGAGCAGGTCATCGACGGCCGCGGCTGGCGCACCGGCGCGCCCGTGGAAAAGCGCGAGATCCCCGGCTACTACCTGAAGATCACCGACTACGCGCAGGAGCTGCTCGACCACGTGCAGGTGGGCAACCCGAACGCGACGCTCACCGGCTGGCCCGACAAGGTGCGGCTCATGCAGGAGAACTGGATCGGCAAGAGCGAGGGCGTGCGCTTCGCCTTCACGCACGGCATCCGCGGCGACGATGGCCTGCTGATCGGCGACGGCCGCATGTACGTCTTCACGACGCGCGCCGACACCATCATGGGCGTCACCTTCTGCGCCGTGGCGCCCGAGCATCCGCTGGCCGTCCATGCCGCGCGCTCCAACCCCGAGCTGGCCGCCTTCATCGAAGAGTGCAAGACCGGCGGCACCACCGAGGCCGAACTGGCCACGCAGGAGAAGAAGGGCGTGCGCACGGGCCTGACCGTCACGCACCCGATCACGGAAGAGCCCGTCGAGGTCTGGGTGGGCAACTACGTGCTCATGGGCTACGGCGACGGCGCCGTCATGGGCGTGCCCGCGCACGACGAGCGCGACTTCGCCTTCGCGCTCAAGTACGGCATCGAGATCAAGCAGGTCGTGCTCGTCGACGGCGAGACCTTCGACTACCACCGCTGGCAGGACTGGTACGGCGACAAGCAGAACGGCGTCACCATCAACTCCGACAACTTCAGCGGCCTGTCCCACCTGGAAGCCGTCTCTGCCGTGGCGCATGCGCTGCAGGAAAAGGGCCTGGGCGAGAAGAAGACCACCTGGCGCCTGCGCGACTGGGGCATCTCGCGCCAGCGCTACTGGGGCACGCCAATCCCGATCATCCACTGCGACGAGCACGGCGCGGTGCCGGTCCCCGAGAAGGACCTGCCCGTGGTGCTGCCCCAGGACTGCATCCCGGACGGCTCCGGCAACCCGCTGCACAAGCACGAGGGCTTCCATGCCGGCGTGAAGTGCCCCGTCTGCGGCAAGGCCGCGCGGCGCGAGACCGACACCATGGACACGTTCGTGGATTCGTCGTGGTACTTCATGCGCTACTGCGACCCGAAGAACCCCGACGCCATGGTGGCCGGCGGCGCCGACTACTGGATGCCGATGGACCAGTACATCGGCGGCATCGAGCACGCGATCCTGCACCTGCTGTACGCGCGCTTCTGGACCAAGGTCATGCGCGACCTGGGCCTCGTGAAGGTGGACGAGCCCTTCACCAAGCTGCTCACGCAGGGCATGGTGCTCAACCACATCTATTCACGCCGCACCGAGAAGGGCGGCAAGGAATACTTCTGGCCGCACGACGTCGAGCACGTCGTGGACGAGACCGGCAAGATCACCGGCGCGCGCCTCAAGAACGCCGTCGGGGACCTGCCCGTGGGCACGCCGATCGACTACGAGGGCGTGGGCACCATGTCCAAGTCCAAGAACAACGGCGTCGATCCGCAGGAGCTGATCGAGAAGTACGGCGCCGACACGGCCCGCCTCTACACCATGTTCACCGCGCCGCCCGAGGCCACGCTGGAGTGGAACGACGCCGCGGTGGAAGGCAGCTACCGCTTCCTGCGCCGCGTCTGGAACTTCGGCGTGAAGCTCACGGGCATCGATGCCGCGGCCACCGAGTCCGCCATCCAGGGCGCCCAGAGCCTGCAGGACGTGCAGTTCGGCAAGGAGGCCAAGGCGCTGCGGCTGGAGATCCACACCGTGCTCAAGCAGGTGGACTACGACTACCAGCGCATGCAGTACAACACCGTGGTCTCCGGCGCGATGAAGATGCTCAACGCGCTGGAGGACTTCAAGGCGGTGGATGCGCCCGGCGGCCTCGTCGCGCTGATCGAGGGCTTCGGCATCCTGCTGCGCGCCATCTACCCGGCCACGCCCCACATCGCCCACGGCCTCTGGAATTCGCTGGGCTACGCCGGCGCGCTCGGCGACCTGCTGGACGCGCCGTGGCCCCGGGTCGATGCCGCCGCGCTGGTGCAGGACGAGATCGAGCTGATGCTGCAGGTCAACGGCAAGCTGCGCGGCGCGATCCGCGTGCCGGCCGGCGCCGACAAGGCGGAGATCGAGCGCATCGCCCTCGCGAGCGAGGACTTCCACAAGCACGCCGCCGGCGCCGCGCCCAAGAAGGTCGTGGTCGTGCCGGGCCGGCTGGTGAACGTGGTCGTCTGACCGCCCCGCCCGCCGCCACGCCGCCCGTTCCGTACCCACCGCACCCGAGAGCCCGCACCATGCTGCAGCGCAAACGCTCGTTCCTGACCCTGCTGGCGGCAGCGCCGCTGGCCGCCGGCCTCACCGCCTGCGGCTTCCGCCTGCGCGGCGCGCCGGAGTTCCAGTTCCGCACCCTCTACATCCAGGCCGCGGGCGGCTCGCAGCTCGGGCGCGAACTCGAGCGCACGCTCAAGGGCGCGGGCGGCAACCTCACGGTATTGCGCGATCCCGCCGACCTGCCCAAGGCCGAGGCGGTGTTCGAACTGCTGTCCGAACAGCGCGAGCGCGTGGTGGTGGGCTACAACGCCTCCGGCCAGGTGCGCGAGCTGCAGCTGCGCCTGCGCATCCGCTTCCGGCTGCGCAACCAGCAGGGCGTGGAGCTGATCCCGCCGACCGAGCTGCTGCAGCAGCGCGATGTGAGCTACAACGAAAGCATCGCCCTCGCCAAGGAGGCCGAAGAAGCGCTGCTCTACCGCAACATGCAGACCGACCTCGTGCAGCAACTGCTGCGCCGCCTGGCCGCGGCGCGCCCGCAGTGACGCTGCGCCACGGGGCCCGGGCGGACCAGGCGGTGCCATGCAGGTCGCGCTGAACCAGCTGGCCGCGCACCTCCAGAAGGGGGTGCGCCCGCTCTACGTCCTGCACGGCGACGAGCCGCTGCTGCAGCAGGAGGCCGCCGACGCGGTGCGGGCGGCCGCGCGCACCGAGGGCTACACCGAGCGCAGCAGCCACACCGTCGCCGGCGCGCACTTCGACTGGAGCGCAGTGCTCGCCGCCGGCGGGTCGCTCTCGCTCTTCGCCGACAAGCAGATCGTGGAGATCCGCATCCCCTCCGGCAAGCCCGGCAAGGACGGCGGCGCCGCGCTGCAGCAGATCGCCGCCGCGGCGGCCGGCAACGACAGCACGCTGACGCTCGTCCTGCTGCCGCGCCTGGACAAGGCCACCCGGACCGGCGCCTGGTTCTCGGCGCTCGACCGCGACGGCGTGAGCGTGCAGATCGACCCGGTCGAGCGCGGCGCACTGCCGCAATGGATCGCCCAGCGGCTCGCGGCCCAGGGTCAGCGCGTGGCCTCGGGCGAGGAGGGGCAGCGCACGCTGCAGTTCTTCGCCGACCGCGTGGAAGGCAACCTGCTGGCAGCCCACCAGGAAATCCAGAAGCTCGCGCTGCTGCATCCGCCCGGAGAGCTTTCCTGGAGCCAGGTCGAGGCCGCCGTGCTCAACGTGGCGCGCTACGACGTGTTCAAGCTCTCCGAGGCGGTGCTCTCCGGCCAGGTGGCGCGCATGCAGCGCATGCTGGACGGCCTGCAGGCCGAGGGCGAGGCCGAGGTGCTCGTGCACTGGACGCTGGCCGAGGACATCCGCTCCCTCAAGCGCGTGAAGGACGCCGTGAACGCCGGCAAGCCGCTGCCCATGGCCCTGCGCGAGAACCGCGTCTGGGGCCCGAAGGAACGCCTTTTCGAGCGCATCGTCCCGCGGTTCTCCGATGCCGCCGCCTCCCGGCTGCTGCAGTCCGCGCATGCCGTGGACGGCATCGTCAAGGGGCTCAAGGTGCCGGACTGGCCCTCGAACGGCTGGCAGGCGCTGCACCGGCTGGCTTTGCAGCTCTGCAAAGCCTGCTCAGGGAAGTGACGCGCTCGCTTTGAATCAGCCTGCCATGCCGCCGATCTGGCCTCGTGCCTTGTCCACCCAGGTCTGCAGGCTGTCGATCAGCCCGCCCTGGCTGAACGAGCAGCTTTCCTCCGAGAACAGCGCCGAGGATTCGAGCCGGTCCAGCACGTCCGCCAGCACCTGGGCATAGCGCGGCGGCAGCGTCTCCAGCAGCGCCGCCTGTGCGCGCGCCAGTTCGCTGAAGGCGTGCGGCGCCATGCGCGCGGCGCGCAGCTCGTCCAGGGCCGTGGCGATGGCGGCCAGCTGGTCGGCGGGCAGCGGGGTGGTCGGGGTGGTCGTCATGGCGCGCGAGGGTAGCAAAACCGGGGCGCGCCGCCCGGCGGGGAAACCCGGCCCGGGCGGGTGGCGCAGCGATGCGTCAAAATCACGCCCATGAACGCGCAGCACATCGCCGAAACCCTCCATGCCCTCGGTTCCCAGGCCAAGGCCGCCTCCGCACTGATGGCCCGGGCGCCGGCCGCCGTCAAGAACCGGGCATTGCTCGCGCTGGCCCGCCGCCTGCGCGAGAACACCGCCGCGCTGCAGGCCGACAACGCCCGCGATCTCGACCGCGCCCGCGCCGCCGGCCTCGCCGAACCCATGGTGGACCGGCTCAAGCTCACCCCCAGGGTGCTGGACACCTGCGCGCTCGGCTGCGAGCAGCTCGCCGCCATGGGCGACGTGATCGGCGAGATCTCCGGCATGCGCCAGCAGCCCAGCGGCATCCGGGTGGGCCAGATGCGCGTGCCGATCGGCGTCTTCGGCATGATCTACGAGAGCCGCCCGAACGTGACCATCGAGGCCGCCAGCCTCAGCATCAAGAGCGGCAACGCCTGCATCCTGCGCGGCGGCTCCGAGGCGATCGACTCCAATCGCGCGCTCGCCCGCATCGTCCAGGAGGCGCTCGAGGAAGCCGGCCTGCCGACCGACGCCGTGCAGCTCGTGCAGACCACCGACCGCGAGGCCGTGGGCCACCTCATCGCCATGCCGCAGTACGTGGACGTCATCATCCCGCGCGGCGGCAAGGGCCTCATCGAGCGCATCAGCCGCGAGGCCAAGGTGCCCGTCATCAAGCACCTGGACGGCAACTGCCACACCTACGTGGACGACCCCTGCGACGTCGCCATGGCCGTCAAGGTGGCCGACAACGCCAAGACCCAGAAGTACAGCCCCTGCAACGCGAGCGAGGGCCTGCTCGTCGCGCGCGGCGTGGCGGCCGAATTCCTGCCGCAGATCGGTGTGGTCTACGCCGCCAAGGGCGTCGAGATGCGCGGCTGCCCCGAGGCGCTGGCGCTGCTCGCCGACGTGCCCGGCGCGCTGCTGGTGCCCGCCACCGAGCAGGACTGGTCCGAGGAATACCTCGCGCCCGTCATCAGCATCAAGGTGGTGGACGGCCTCGATGAGGCCATTGCCCACATCAACCGCTACGGCAGCCACCACACCGACGCCATCCTCACGCGCGACCACATGCACGCCCAGCGCTTCCTGCGCGAGGTGGATTCGGCCAGCGTGATGGTGAACGCCAGCACGCGCTTCGCCGACGGCTTCGAATACGGCCTCGGCGCCGAAATCGGCATCAGCACCGACAAGTTCCACGCCCGCGGCCCCGTGGGCATCGAAGGCCTCACCTCGCTCAAGTGGGTGGTGCTCGGCGACGGCGACATCCGCAGCTGAGCCCCTGCCGGCCGCGGCGGCTGCCCGGCCGGCGTCCTCCATCCCCTCCATCGTTCCCTCCGCATGAAGATCATCATCCTGGGCGCGGGCCGCGTGGGCGAGAGCGTGGCCGACAGCCTCGTCTCCGAGAAGAACGACATCACCGTCATCGACACCGATGCGCGCCGGCTGCGCGATCTGGAATCGCGCTTCGACCTGCGCGGCGTCGTGGGCAGCGGCATCGACCCGGAGGTGCTGGCCGAGGCCGGCGCCGCCGACACCGACCTGCTCATCGCCTGCGCCGCGCTCGACGAGACGAACCTCGTCTGCTGCAAGATCGCGCAGCTGCTCTTCAATATCCCCACGCGCATCGCCCGCGTGCGCTCCTCCGGCTTCGACACCGGCGACGGCCGCGGCCGCTCGCTGCTCGGCAAGGAAGGCTTCGCGGTCGACCGCGTCATTTGCCCCGAGGAATCGCTCACGCGCTACATCGGCAAGCTCGTGCAGTACCCCGAGGCCCTGCAGGTGCGTGAATTCGCGGGCGGCCGCGCCTGCCTCGCCTCGGTCCGCGCGCGCGGCGGCGCTCCCGTGGTGGGCATGCGCATCGCCGACATGCGCGCCAGCGCGCCCGATGTCGCCATGCGCGTGGTGGCGATCTACCGCCGCTTCCCCGAAGAGCCCGACCGCTTCATCGCCTGCGACGGCGCCACGCGCATCGAGGCGGGCGACGAAGTCTTCGTGCTTGCCGCCCGCGAGCAGATCCCGCGGGTGCTTGCGGCCCTGCACCAGCGCGGCGGCCTCCCCCAGCATCCCGTGCGCCGCATCATGATCGCCGGCGGCGGCCGCGTGGGCCTGCGGCTCGCGCGCCAGCTGGCGGAACAGGGCGGCTTCCACATCAAGATCCTCGAATCGGACGCCGACCGCTGCACGGAACTGGCCTCGGTGCTGCCCGCGGACGTGCTCGTGCTGCACGGCGACGCCACCGACGAAGACCTGCTCGGCGACGAATGCATCGAGGAGGTGGACCTGTTCCTCGCCATCACCGACGACGACGAGGACAACATCATGGCCTGCCTGCTCGCCAAGCGCATGGGCGCGAGCCGGGTTCTCTCGCTCATCAACCGCCGCTCCTATGCCGACCTGATGCACGGCACCCAGATCGACATCGCGCTCTCGCCCGCGCAGGCCATGCTGGGCGAACTGCTCGCCTACGTACGCCGCGGCGACGTGCAGGCCGTCCACAGCCTGCGCCGTGGCGTGGCAGAAGCGCTGGAGATCGTCGCGCGCGGGGATCGAAAAAGCTCGCGCGTGGTCGGCCGCCGCGTGAGCGAGATCCACCTGCCGCACGACGTCCACATGGGCCTGATCGTGCGCGGCCTCGCCGACCGCGCCACGGCCGATACGGGCGAGGGCGCCCCGGTGCCTGCCGGCGAGCCCGAGGTCATCATCCCGCAGAGCCACACGGTGATCGAGAGCGGCGACCATGTCGTCTTCTTCCTTCCGCACAAGCGGCTGGTGCGCGAAGTCGAGAAGGCCTTCCGCGTGAGCGCCACCTTCTTCTGATCCGCACGCATGTCCGTGTCCTCCGCCATCTCCGAGGCCGTGCCCGACCTGCTGCCGGTGCTGCGCGTGTTCGGGGCGCTGCTGGCGATGTTCGCGTTCGCCCTGGGCGTGCCGCTCGCCGCCTCCGCCTGGGCCGCCGAGGGCCTCTGGCCGGTCTATGCGGCCAGCCTCGTGCTCACGCTCGCGTGCGGTGCCGGCCTGTGGTCCGGCCTCCGGCACCATGCCCGCGAACTGCAGCCCCGCCACGGCGTCATGCTGGTGTCGCTCGTCTGGCTGGTGCTGCCTCTCTTCGCCTCGCTGCCGCTCCTGCTGGCGCTGCATGCGGTCGGCCGGCCCATCGGGTTCACGCACGCGTACTTCGAGGCGGTCTCCGGGCTCACCACCACCGGTGCCACGGTCCTCGCCGGGCTCGACACGCTCCCGCTGTCGGTCAACCTCTGGCGCACCTTCATGCAGTGGATCGGCGGCATGGGCATCCTGATCCTGGCCGTCGCCGTGCTGCCGCTGCTCGGCGTGGGCGGCAGCCAGCTCTTCAAGGCCGAGGCCGCCGGGCCCGTCAAGGACACCAAGCTCACCCCGCGCATGACGCAGACGGCCAAGGGCCTCTGGGGCGTGTACGTCGTCTTCTCCCTGGCCTGCGCGCTCGCGTTCTGGGCCGGCGGCATGTCGGTGCCCGACGCGCTCATGCACATGTTCGCCACGGTGAGCCTGGGCGGCCTCTCGCCCTACGACGCGAGCTTCGGCCACTTCCACTCCCCGCTGCTGGAGGCGATCGCCATCGTCTTCATGGTGCTCGCGAGCTGCAATTTCGCGCTCTACTTCGTCGCGCTGCGCAAGGGCCACTGGCGCACCTGCTGGCGCGATCCGGAACTGCGCGCCACCGTCTGCACCCTGCTCGGCAGCGGCCTCTTCGTGTCGCTGCTGCTCTGGGCCAAGGGCGTCTACGCCCCGCTGGACGCGCTGCGCCACGGCCTCTTCCACACCGTCTCCGTCGCCACCACCACGGGCTTCGCCACCACCGACTACCTCGGCTGGCCGGTGTTCGCCCCGGTGTTCCTGCTGATGCTCTCGGGCGTCGCCACCAGCGCGGGCTCCACGGGCGGCGGCATCAAGATGGTGCGCGTGCTCATCCTGCTGCAGCAGGCACGGCGTGAGATGACGCGGCTCGTGCATCCGCGCGCGGTGCAGCCCGTGCGCCTGGGCGCGGCGGTGGTCGAGAACCGGATGATCTTCGCCGTGCTCGCCTACATGCTGGTCTACGGCGCCACCGTCACCGTACTCAGCATGGTGCTGCTGCTCACCGACCTGGACGTGGTCACCGCCTTCAGCGCCGTGATCGCCAGCGTCCACTGCACCGGCCCGGGGCTCGGGCTCATCGGGCCGGCCGCCAACTACGCCGTGCTCACCGATTTCCAGCTCTGGGTCTGCACCCTCGCCATGCTGCTCGGCCGCCTGGAGATCCTCAGCTTCATGGCACTGCTCACGCCCGCCTTCTGGCGCCGCTGACGGTCGAGCAGGGGCTGGCTGGCCGGCCTTGCGAACCCGGCCCGCGCCCCCAAATCCCTACAATCGACTCCACTTATCGGCGCGCCGCCGCCGCCTCTCCCTGCTTTCCGAGGGTCTCCATGGTTCCGCATCTCATCACCGCCCTCACGGGGCCGATCAACGAGCTCGAACAACGCATCCTCGACGCCATGCCCGCGATCGAGCGCTGGTTCCGGCTCGAGTGGATGGAGCACACCCCGCCGTTCTACACGTCGGTGGACATCCGCAATGCCGGGTTCAAGCTCGCGCCCGTGGACACGAACCTCTTCCCGGGCGGCTGGAACAACCTCACCGCCGAGATGCTGCCGCTGGCGGTGCAGGCCGCCATGGCCGCGATCGAGAAGATTTGTCCCGAGGCGCGCAACCTGCTCATTGTTCCCGAGAACCACAGCCGCAACACGTTCTACCTCGCGAACGTGATCCAGCTGCAGCGCATCTTCAACATGGCCGGGCTCAACGTGCGCGTGGGCTCCATCAGCCCCGAGATCAAGAAGCCCACCACCGTCACGCTGCCGAACGGCGACTCCGTCACGCTCGAGCCCGTGGTGCGCGACAAGGGGCGGCTGGGCCTCAAGAACTTCGACCCCTGCACCATCCTGCTCAACAACGACCTCTCCGCCGGCCCGCCCGGCATCCTCGAGGATCTCTACGAGCAGTACCTGCTGCCGCCCCTGCACGCGGGCTGGACGGTGCGCCGCAAGAGCCGGCACTTCCAGAGCTACGAAGAAGTCTCCAAGCGCTTCGGCAAGCTGCTGGGCATCGACCCGTGGCTCATCCACCCGCTCTTCAGCCATGTAGAGGGCATCGACTTCTCCGAAGGCTCCGGCCTCGAGGCCCTGCGCACCGCGGTGGATGCGCAACTGGCCAAGGTGCGCCGCAAGTACAAGGAATACGGCATCAACGAAAAGCCGTTCGTCATCGTCAAGGCCGACAACGGCACCTACGGCATGGGCATCATGACCGTGCGCGACGCCAAGGACCTGGATGCGCTCAACCGCAAGGGCCGCAACAAGATGGCCGTCATCAAGGACGGCCAGACGGTGAGCGACGTCATCATCCAGGAAGGCGTGCTCACCCAGGAGCGCGTGCACGAGGCCGTGGCCGAGCCCGTCGTCTACATGATGGACCGCTACGTGGTCGGCGGCTTCTACCGCATGCATGCCGAGCGCGGCGTGGACGAGAACCTCAATGCCCCCGGCGCGAGCTTCGTGCCCCTGGCGTTCGAGCACAGCACCCACCTGCCGCAGCCCGGCGCCCGGCCCGGCGCGAGCGCACCCAACCGCTTCTATATGTACGGCGTCATCGCGCGCCTGGCCATGCTCGCCGCCAGCTATGAACTCGAAGCCACCAACCCGGAAGCCGAAGTCTACGAGTGAGCGGCGGGCCGCGGGCGCGGGGCGTCCCGCCGGGCCCCTGCCATGCCGCGCCGTGCGGCGCCAGGGGCAGTGGTGGGCCCGCAACACGGCGCGGCTGGACAGTAAGCCGCCGCCACACCTTGTCACAATAGCGGTCCCCCAACACCGGAACCCCGAACGGCGCTGCGCTGCCGGGGCCCAGCAGTGCAAAGCTCCAAATCCTCGCTAGCGGCGCTCACGCTCGGCGCCATCGGCGTCGTGTATGGCGACATCGGCACCAGCGTGCTGTATGCGGTCAAGGAAGTCTTCGGCTCCGGCCACGTGGCCTTCACGCCCCAGAACGTCTACGGCGTTCTCTCGATCCTCTTCTGGACCCTCACCACGATCGTCTCCGTGAAGTACGTCGTGCTCGTGCTGCGGGCCGACAACAACGGGGAGGGCGGCCTCATCGCGATGCTCGCGCTCGCCTCCCAGGCCGTGAAGGACAAGCCCCGGCTGCGCGCGGCCTTGCTGGGCATCGGCATCTTCGGCACCTCGCTCTTCTATGGCGACGGCGTCATCACGCCTGCCATCTCGGTGCTCTCCGCCGTCGAAGGGCTGGAGGTGGTCTCGCCGCACTTCGGCAAGGCGGTCATTCCCTTCACGCTCGTGGTGCTTTTCTGCCTGTTCGCCGTGCAGAAGCGCGGCACGGGAGGCATCGGCCGCTACTTCGGGCCCGTCACGCTCGTCTGGTTCGCCTCGATCGCCGCCCTGGGCGTGCCGCACATCGTCGGCCACCCCGAAATCCTCGGGGCCCTGAGCCCCCACCATGCCCTGGGATTCATCTGGAACAACCCGGGCACCAGCTTCATCATCCTCGGCGCCGTCGTGCTCTGCGTCACCGGGGCGGAAGCGCTCTACGCCGACCTCGGGCATTTCGGCAAAAAGCCGATCCGCCTCGCGTGGTTCAGCGTCGCCATGCCCGCCCTCACCGTCAACTACTTCGGCCAGGGGGCCCTGCTGCTCGCCGAGCCCGAAGCGGTCAAGAACCCCTTCTACATGATGGCCCCGGACTGGGCGCTCATCCCGCTCGTCGTCCTCGCCACCATGGCCACCGTGATCGCCTCCCAGGCGCTCATCACCGGCGCCTTCAGCGTCACCAAGCAGGTCATCCAGCTCGGCTACCTGCCGCGCCTCAACATCCTGCACACCAGCGTGCGCGACACCGGCCAGATCTACATCCCGTTCGTCAACTGGGTGCTGTTCATCGCCATCGTGCTGGCCGTGGTCATGTTCCGTTCCAGCAGCAACCTCGCGGCCGCCTACGGCATCGCCGTGACGCTGGACATGCTCATCACCACCGTCCTCACCTTCTTCGTCATCCGCTACGGATGGCGCTACCCGCTGGCCCTCTGCATCGGCGCCACGGGCTTCTTCTTCGTGGTGGACCTGGCCTTCTTCGCGTCCAACCTGCTCAAGCTCCTGCAGGGCGGCTGGTTCCCGCTCATGATCGGCTCCATCGTCTTCACCCTCATGATGACCTGGAAGCGCGGGCGCGAGCTGCTCAACGAGAAGCTGCGCGCCGACGCCATCGACCTGCGCGACTTCCTCACGGCGGTGTTCGTCAGCCCCCCCACGCGCGTGGAGGGCACTGCCGTCTTCCTCACCGCGGAGCCCGGGGCCGTGCCCAACGCCATGCTCCACAACCTGAAGCACAACAAGGTGCTGCACCAGCAGAACCTGTTCGTCACCGTGCGCAGCCACGAAGTGCCATGGATCGGCCTCGACAAGCGCCTGCAGGTCGAACCGCTGGGCGGCGACTGCTGGCAGGTCACGGTGCACTACGGCTTCAAGAACGATCCGGACCTGCCCGGCGCCCTGGCGCTGATGCGTGGCCGCGGCTGCGAGCTCCAATCCATGACCACCAGCTACTTCCTCTCGCGCGACGTGGTCATCCCCACCATCGGCAGCGGCATGGCGCCCTGGCGCGAAAAACTCTTCGCGCAGATGCACCACAACGCGAGCGGTGCGGCCAGCTTCCTCAACCTGCCGAGCAACTCCGTGGTCGAGCTGGGCTCCAAGATCGAGATCTGATCGCCCGGGCCCCACTGCGGGCAGGGCGGGCCGCCCGCCTCCGGGCACCGCCGCGCGAGGGGTGACAGAATCCGCCCCCTCATGCGCTCCTTTTTCAAAGACATCAGCCTGTCCGCCGCCACCGCAGGGTTCGTGGCGGTCCTGGTGGGATTCACCAGCTCGGTCACCCTCGTCTTCCAGGCGGCCCAGGCCTTCGGCGCCACGCCCGCGCAGACCACTTCCTGGATGTGGGCCCTCGGCCTCGGCATGGGGCTGTGCTCCCTGGTGCCGTCGCTCATCCTTCGCCAGCCCGTGATGGTGGCATGGTCCACGCCCGGCGCCGCGGTGCTCGCCTCCGCCGGCCTGGCGGGTGGCTATTCCATGGGCGAGGCCGTGGGTGCCTTCATGGTCTGCGCCTGTCTGATCGCGCTGGTGGGGGCCACCGGCTGGTTCGAACGGGCCATGCACCGCATTCCCGCGGCAATCGCCTCGGCCCTGCTCGCCGGCGTGCTCGCACGGTTCGGCATCCAGGCCTTCGCCGCCGCACAGACCGCGCTGCCCCTGGTGGCGCTCATGCTGCTGAGCTACCTGCTCGCGCGCCGCTTCCTTCCGCGCTACGCCGTCGTCCTCACCCTGGCCGTGGCCGTCGCCTACGCGGCCTTCCGCGGGCAGATCGCCGTTTCGCAGATGCGCTTCGAATGGGCCGTGCCCGTCTTCACGGCGCCGCAGTTCAGCCTCTCCGCGTTCATCGGCCTGGCGCTGCCCCTCTTCGTCGTCACCATGGCATCGCAGAACCTGCCGGGCGTCGCGGTCATCCGCGCCTCGGGCTACCCCCTGCCGGTGTCCCGCCTCATCACCATGACCGGGCTTGCCACACTGGTGCTGGCCCCCTTCGGTGGCTACGCCCTGAACCTCAGTGCCATCACGGCGGCCATGTGCATGGGCCCCGAAGCCCATGAAGACCGGTCACGCCGCTATACCGCGGCAGTGGCCTGCGGCGCGCTCTACGTCGTCGTCGGCCTCTTCGGCGCGGTCGTCACGGGGCTGCTCACGGCGTTCCCCCAGGAACTGGTGATCGCCATCGCCGGACTGGCATTGCTCGGAACCATCGGCGGCGGCCTCGCTACCGCGCTGAGGGAAGATGCCCACCGCGAGGCCGCCCTCATCACCTTCCTCGTGACCCTCAGCGGCGTCGTGATCGCCGGGGTGGGCTCCGCGTTCTGGGGCGCCATGGCCGGCGTGTTCACGCTATTTGTGCAACAGTACGGACGCCGCACCCGCGGTGCCTGACGCCATCCACTCGCCAGACGACGACACCATGAACCTTCTTTTCGTTGCAGATCCCGTAGAACACTTCAAGATCTACAAAGACACGACCTTCTCCATGATGCGGGAGGCACAGCGCCGGGGCCACACGGTGAGCGTCTGCGAGCCGCGCCACATCCGCTGGCAGCAGGGCAGCCAGGTGCTCGCGCGCGTGCGCGACCTCCACCTGACGGGCGACGCGCAGGACTGGTACGCCGCCACCGGGGAACGCCAGGCGGCGCTGTCCTCCTTCGGCGCGGTGCTGATGCGCAAGGACCCCCCCTTCGACAGCGAGTACTTCTATGCCACCCACCTGCTCGAACAGGCGGAGCGGGACGGCGCGCGCGTCTTCAACAAGCCGCGCGCCCTGCGCGACCATCCCGAAAAGCTGGCGATCATGGAGTTCCCGGACCTCATCGGCCCGACGCTCGTCACGCGGGACGCCCAGGACATCCGCGCCTTCCATCAGGAGCACCAGGACGTCATCCTCAAGCCCCTCGACGGCATGGGCGGCATGGGCATCTTCCGCGTGAAGGCCGACGGCCTCAACCTGGGCAGCATCATCGAGACCCTCAATAAGGAGGGCGCCGAAACCGTCATGGTGCAGAAGTTCCTCCCCGAGATCTCGGAAGGCGACAAGCGCGTCCTCATCATCGGAGGGGAGCCGGTACCGTATTGCCTGGCCCGCATCCCCCAGGGATCGGAAGTGCGCGGCAACCTGGCGGCGGGCGGCAAGGGCGTGGCCCGGGCCCTGACGGAGCGGGACATGGAGATCGGCCGCAAGCTCGGGGCGGTGCTGCTGGAGCGCGGCATGCTGCTGGCCGGCGTGGACGTCATCGGCGACTGCGTCACCGAAATCAACGTGACGAGCCCCACCTGCTTCCAGGAGATCCATGACCAGACCGGGTGCGACGTGCCGGCACTTTTCATCGATGCGCTCGAAAAACAATTGAACTTGCGCTGACGGCAATTTTTGTTGTTATACTCGTGGGCTTCGCTACTGAAGATTAGCAACAGCCGG
>NZ_JAUZUQ010000035.1:0-31991 GCF_031844105.1 Acidovorax sp. PRC11
GTCCCATTGCTGCGCTGCATCGCCCAGCACGGAGAAGCCGCCCTGGCCCACGAGTTCGGACCCCATGGCCACGGCCTGCGTGCCCTGCGCCACCACCTGGCCGTCCAGCATCAGGCGCGGCTTGAGCCGGATCAGGTAGCCCGGCAGGCTGGTGGGCAGTTCGCTGGGCTGGATGGGGCTGCCGTCCGCATGCGGTTTGGGCAGGTAGCTGGCGATCAGGTCCGCGCTCGCGGTGTCGGCCGGCTCGTAGCCCAGGGTGAAGCGGCGGCCCACGAGTTCGCTCGTGGCCTGGGTGTAGGTGAGCAGTTCGTTGCCCCAGGCGTCTGACAGGGTGTAGCGGAAGCGGTGGCGCAGCGCCTCGGGCACGGCGGTGGCCTGCTGCGCCGCCTGCACCCGCGCCAGGGGTGTGACGCCTGCGAGCACGCTGGACACCCTTTGGGCCACGATCTTGCGGCCGATGACGTCGCCCACGGTGGCATCGGGCTTGCGGCCGTCGATGTAGGCCTTCAGGCGCGCCTGGTAGCCCTCCATCTGGGCCTGGATGGCCGCCTGGTTGAGGTTCTGCACCCAGCCTTCCTGCGCGTTCACGGTGGCGCCGCTCTGCGCGGCGGCGAGCAGGGCCTGCGCATCGAGCGGCACGGCGGCCTGCAGATCCATGCCGGCGGCGTAGTCGTATTGCTTGAAGCTCGCATCCAGCGGCACCCAGGCATTGAGCGGGCCCTGGGGGTTCGGGTGCTGCGTGGCGCTGCCGTTGACCGAGCCGCGCGCGGGCGCCCAGTTCACGTAGGCCTGCACCCAGGCGTGTTCCATGCGCAGGGCCACGGGCTGGCCGTCGCTCACCAGCAGGCGGGTGGCGATGCCGCCCTGCGCCATGAGCTGCTGCGCAGCCTGGGCGTTCTGCGCGTTGCCGACCCAGTTCATCGCCTGGGCGATGGGGACCTGCACGGTGCCGAACTGGTAGCGGGCCGGAATGCCGGCCGCGCGCAGCAGGGCGATCTGCAGGCCGGCGATGTCGATGGCGTTGCCGCGCCGCTTGTCCAGCGTGTCCTGGGCGCTCTGGATGGCGCCCCAGGTGGGCACCCATTCGATGGTGTTGCGCACCCAGTTCTGGATGTCCACCGGGTTGCGGCCCAGCTCTTCGGCCTTGGCGCGGATCGCGGCGGTGAGGGTGACTTCGGGCGTGGCCGCCAGGTCGCCGGCCACCGGGGCCTCGCCGGGCTCGGGCGGCACGTCGAAATGCAGGCCGCCCGGGCCGGAGCCGGCCTGGGCCAACTGCACGCCCTCGGTGGCGTAGGTGTGGCGGTACCAGGCGGCGCGGGTTTCCGCGGGCAGGCGTTCCGTGGGCTTCGGTGTGCTCCAGGGCAACGGCTCCCCGCCCGTGGGCACCTGGGGCTTGGCAGCAGGATAGCGCTCGAAGTAGGCGGCCAGGGCCTGCACGGCGGCATCGCCGGGTGCCTGGCGCCATTGGCGGATCAGGCCGCGCAGTTCTTCCGCGCGCAGGCGGACGGCCGCATGGGCCGCATCGTGCCGGGCCAGGATCTCCGCGCCCACGGCGCGTCCGCGCAGTTCCACGCCCTGGGCCTCGAAGTCGGCCAGCACGGCATCGGTGTCGGTATCGATGGCGTCGAGCAACTGGGCCATTTGGGCACGGTCGGCGTCGTCGGACGCGGTGGTGGCTGCGCGCGCGGTGGATGGCACGGCGGCGGCCGCGCTCTTGCGGCCCGCCACGTCCGGCGTTGCGGCGCGCCCCGCGAGCTTGCGTACCAGGTCATGCACGCGCACCAGGTTGCGGCTGGTGCGCTCGCTGGCCTGCGCGCCGGCCGGCTGGGCGGCCTGGGCCTGCGCGACGCGCGCGGTCTCCACGCGCTGCTGCCACTGGGCCGCGCGCCGCAGCTGCGACTGGGCGAGCGGGCTGGACGCGGCGGCGTTGCCGCTGCCGTCCTGCGCCAGTGCGCTCAGCGGCTGCAGCGCCAGAGCGAGCTGGGCCGCGATGACGAAGCCGCCGACGGGCCGCAGCACCGGGCGCCACGCATGGCGGGTGTTCGACGATGGCATGGATGGGTTCTCCCTCGATTTCTTTGTGATGCAGTGCGGTGTCGTTGGCATGCTGTGCGTCCGCCTCCGGTCAGGGCTCGATGGCGAAGCCGGCCGTGCCCAGCACCTGCACGGCGCCGTTCACGGTGGCGATCAGTTCGATACGCAGCGTGTCGCCCGCCGCGCCCTGGACCTGCCAGTTGGCGTTGCCGCTGTTCGTCTCGCCGGGGTTGAGCGTCATCGACTGGCTCCAGGCGACGGAGGTAGTGCCCCGCGTCAGGTTGACCACGCGCAGTTGCACGGGGATGTCCTTGCCCATGGCCCCGCTGTTGCGTACCGTGCGCGACAGGGTCACGTTCTGCCCCGCGCGGGCCCGCGCGGGGCTGGCGCTGACGCTTCCGGCGAGCACGGGCGGGAGCACGACGATGCGGAAGCTGTCGCGGTCGAGGTGCAGCACCTGGCCCTGCCATTCGGCGGTGAGCGTGGCGTCCACCACGTCGCCGTTCTGGCCCTGGGCCTGCCAGCCGTTGTCGCGCCGGTTGTTCTGGTAGCCGGGGATCGTGAGGTTGTCCCACAGGTGCTGCACGGTGGCGCCGGTGCGCCGCAGCACCCACTGCGAGGTGACGGGGATGTCCTTGATCTGCGGTGGGCAGCGGTTGAACACCGTGCGGCTGCCGACGATGGTGTCCTGCAAGGGCACCTCGCGGGCTACCTGGCCGCGCACCTGAAAGTCCAGGTCGCCGGTGATGCAGGCCCACTGGCCGCACAGTTGCCGCTGGGCGGACTGCAGTGCCTCGGCGATGGCGGCGCGCGCGGCGTCGGCTCCCGTGCCGGCCACGCCGCGCAGGGCGTCGGCGGCGGCGGTCCAGGAGGCGAGGCTCTGCGCGGGCAGGCCCTGGCCCATGGACTGCACGGCGGACGCGACCGCATTGCGCGCGGAGGACGCCGCGCTGCCGCCGCCCGCTGCCGCGAAGGCATCGGCCGCAGCCTGCGCGTCGCGCGCCAGGTCCATGGCGTCGCGGATCTCGAAGGATTGCGCGAGCGTCTGCACCGCGGGCGCCGCCCCGGACGCGCTCCCCACGGCCGCGGAAATCTCCCACGGCACGTCGTAGCGGCCCGGCGCGGTGGCCGTGGCGTGCAGGATCAGCTGCGTGGAAGCACCGGCCGCGAGCGGCACGCTCCATTCGACCACCGAAGCACCCGCCACGGCGCCGCTGGCGTCGGGGATGGCGTCCAGGGCCTGCGCGCCCTGCGGCAGCCGCGCCCGCACCGTCACTTGCAGGGCTTGCGTGCCGGGGTTGCGCAGCACGGTGGACAGGCTCTGCAGGCTACCGGGCACGCGGGTATTCACCGCGGGCACGGTGAGGTATTGCAGCGTGTCGCTGACGAACGTGCCCAGGAACGCATCCGTGCCTGCGCCGGGACGCGCCAGCAGTGTGGACAGGCTGAAGGCCATGGCGAGGCCCCGGCCGCGGCCGATGGCACGGCCGGCCACCGCCACGCCGCCGCCCGAGAGCGTGGCCTGCACGGTGGCACCCTGCGCGGACAGGCGCTGCGGCTGGCCCGGCGTGGGCAGCCCGCCGCCCCGCGGATAGACCGGCCCGGTGAGCGTGGCGACCGCGCCCTGCAGGCCGGACGTCCCCTGCCCCTGCACGCCGATGGCCTCGAGCAGCACCGCGTCGCGGTCCGCCGTGGCGCCATCGACCAGCAGGCCAGCGCCGCGGCGGGCGGCTTCGCGCAGTTCGCGCACGGCCACGTCGCCGAGCTTCTGCGCGCCGCCGCTGATCCAGTACACGTTGTAGCGGCCGCAGCGCATTTCGGTTTCGAACTCGGCGCGCGTGGTCACCACCTTCGCGGTCAGGCCGCGGGTGGCAAGGTCGTCCCGCAGCGCCTGGGCCTTGGCCTCGTCGCAGGCCGAGGACGGCGGCTGCCCGTCGTCCGCCGCGCTGCAGGCCGCCAGGACCAGCAGGCGCGCATCGCTGCCGTCGCCGATGGCCGCGGTGACGGTCGCCGCCGGGGCCGCCTGGCGCAGCTGGATCGTGGTGGTGGACAAGGTCACCTCCTGCCCGGCGGCGACCTCGATGGATGCGACCGCCGGCAGGATGGTGCCCGGCGTGCCGTCGGCAGTCCAGGGCCAGGACAGGGCGAGCGGCGTGCCCCGCGCCAGGTCCACGCCCGGGCGCGTGAAGGTGGCGACGACGCGGTCGCTGCCGGCGTCCAGGATGCGCACGCGCACCGTGGCGTTGCGCACGTCGGCGTTGCCGGCGTTGTCCAGTGCGAGCGACAGCTGCACCGGCTCGCCGATGGTGGCGACGGCGGGCTGCGCCTGCAGCGTGCCGCGCACGCCGGCGCCGGTATCGGCCGTGCTGCGCACGGTGAAGGTGGTGGTGGCGCTCGCCACGGTCTCGCCGCCAGCGCTGCGGGCCACCAGGCGCACGGCGTAATCACCCGCTGGCAGGCCGGAAGGCGGCAGCACATGGCCGAAGTCATGCAGGCCCTGGGCCGGCAGCGTGGACACGGCCGCCTGCGCGGACCAGCGCTCGGCGCCGTCCGGGCCGGTGACGGTGGTGGTGGTTTTGAGGTCGTTCCAGGCCTGGTTGGCCGCGAGGTTCTGCAGCCGGTTGGCGATGCGGATCGTGTCGGTGGGCTCGTAGCTGCGCCGGTCGGTCTGCACGCGGGCCGTGAGGCCGGTGCCGCCGCTCGCATCCGCGACGATGCGGAAATCCGCCACGGCCTCCTCGACCGGCAGGCCCGCCGCATCGGACAGGCGCGCCACCACACGGTAGCTGCCGGTCTGCGTGTCCGCGGTATTCCAGGCGGCCGGCAGATCGATGGTGCCACTGGCCGCCAGCGCGCTGAACGGCACGCGGCCCAGGTCCGCCACCGTGCCGCCCGCGGGAGTGGCGATGACCAGGGCCACGTGGCCGGACGCGGCGCCCGCGCCGGAATTACTCACCCGGGCGGTGATGGCCACTGGGGTGCTCGCGGGATAGGTGGCCCGATTGGTGGACACGCCCACGCCGAGGTAGGCCGAGGCCTTCACGGCAGGAATGTCTACCGGAGCGTCCACGCTGTCGCCGAGGAAGCTGTTGCGGAAGGTGAGCGCCGCAAAGGTGGACGCGGGCCGCGACTCGCCGGGCCGCAGGCCGTCCAGCGTCAGGTCGAACTCGATCTGGCGGGCCTTGGTGGTCACGCCGACGAGCTTCCACAGGTAGTCCGTCGACCCATCGGGTTGCGCCGCGGACTGCGTGGGCGCGAGCGAGGCATTGGCCAGGTGCACGTCGGGCGCGAAGCGAAGGCGCAGATCGGTGTCGATGCCGCCCACCCGTTCCAGCGCCACGGGCAACCAGACTTCCACCCACGAGGTGGCACCGTAGCGCGTGCTGAAAAGCCCGTTCTCGCTCACCCACGAACCGTCGGCCTGCTGGCGTGCCAGCAGGAACTGCACCGCGTTGAGGATGTAGGGGTCCTGCGGGCTCGGATCCAGGTAGTCGAGCGCATAGCCCACCTGGGCCGTGACCATCGAGTCGCTGCCGTGGTAGTCGTACCAGCCCCAGCCGCCATCGGCGCGCTGGCGGGCCTTCAGTGCCGCGCCCACGGCCGCCATGCGGTCGTGCAGGGTCTGCGCCAGCGGCGTGCCGGCGAAGCGGCGCTGGGCGCTGCCCAGTCCGATCAACTGGTGCGCGAGCTCGAGGTTGCTCGACGGGTTGATGTTGGCATCGTTCAGCAGCCACTGCGCGCCGCGCTGCGCCGAGGCGTCGTAGCCGGCGACGAGCGCATCCACGTCCGGCGCCTGCGCGGCCAGCTTATAGACGCGCTGTCCGCCGTCGGAGGTGAAGATGGTGCCGCCCTGCAGGACGGCTACGCCCTCGGCCGGAGCGAAACTCAGGCGCTGGCCCTGCCAGTCGGCGTTGAAGCGGTAGGCGCCGTTGTTCGTGCCCACCAGCCAGCCGGAGCCTTCCTGCACCACCGAACGGGGATTGCCGTAGAGCAGCGAGACGGGCGTGTCGTAGGACTTGTCGTCCAGGCGGAAGCGCACGATCTTGCGGGCGTTGTGGTTGACGACGACCAAGCGGCCTTCGGTATCCACCGCCAAGCTGGTCGGCCCCGCCAGCGGAGCGCCGGACCAGAAGGGCTGGGCTTCGCCGGAAGGCAGGATGCGGTAGACCGTGTTGTGACCATAGTGCGCGACATACAGGTCACCGGACGGCGTGAACACCGGGCCCATTGCGTCCGCCAGGGGGCTGAGAAGCCGGGGCGTGCCGCCGGACGGCGATACCGAATAGATGCCGCTGCGGCTGGCGACGACCAGCAGTCCGTCCGGCCCCATGGCCATGCCGGCAGGCCGGTCGATGCCCGACGCGAACACGCTGAGGCGCCCGTCCTGGCCGATCTGCGCCACCGTACCGGCATCGCTGTTGGTCACCAGCAGCCGGCCGGCGTCGTTGTAGAGGTGGTAGGCGCCGGAGAGCCCGCCCCCCTCGCTGAAGGTTTCCGCTGCATGCTGCGCCCACGGCTTGCGCTGCCCAAGCTGGTCCGCGACCGCCACCAGGTTCTTGACGTTGAAGGCAGTCTGCGAGGCGCGGGATGACCACCAGCCGCCCGTGAAGTCGGTGCTCCAGCCGCCGTCACCGTCCTGCACCCGCTGGGTGTAGGAGGCCGCACTCGCCAGGGTGGGCGTGATCTCGTCCTTTTTGTGCCAGGCGTTGAGCGCCCAGAGATTCAGCAGCGTCTCGGCCTTCGGGAAGCCGAAGGCGTCGTCGCGCAGCGCGCCATCGGGCTGGCGATAGAGGGCAATGGCGTTGTAGATGGCGTTGCGCAGCTTGGGATCGTGGTCGGTCAGGCCGCGGGACAGCTCGCCGCCCACGAGGGCCTGCGTCTGTACGTGGCAGCCCTGGCACTGGTTGCCGGCCGTCCAGGCGGCGGCCTGCACATCGCCGTAGGTCACGCTTTTCTGGATCGCCGACTTGATGGCGGCGGACAGCGGGTTCGTGGTCCCGCCGGTGGCCGCATCCTCGCCCGTGATGCGCACCGCGGCGCGCACGGTCTGCGTGCCCGTGGGCACCACGGACCGGTCCACCGTGTAAGCGCCCGTGGCGGTGTCGCCCGCGTAGAGGCGGCCCAGCGCCACGCCCTGCGCAGCGCCCGCGGCAGCGGTCAGGCGCAGGGCAAAGCTGCCGGGGCGTGAGGGCACCCAACGGCCGAACGACAGCGTGGCGGGCGTGCTCGGCGCCAGCGCGCCTGCGCTCGCCTCGAACGTGGCCAGGGTGTCGCCCTGCGCCTCGTCCACGACGGCCAGGCGGTAGGTCTGGGCGGGCAGCGCCAGGTTGCCCGTGCTGCGGATCACTGCGTGCAGATCGACCGGCGTGGCGGCCTGTGCGCGCACGACCGGCGGATGGGCCGCCACGGCGCCGTCGAACAGCGCCTCGCCCCGGATCTCCAGCGGGAGGCTGCGGGTGGCGAGCACCTGCCCGGCCGGGTTCTCGCGGCTCGCGGAGCCGGCTTGCACCACCCGGACCAGCAGGGTGTAGGCACCGGGCGCGAACTGCCCCGTGTTCCAGGCGAAGCGCAGCGGCCTCGCCTGGCCCTGGGACAGCGTGAAGGCACCCAGCGGCTCGCTGCCCGACGGCGCGAGGGCCGGCGCGAGGCCGATGGATGCGCCCTTGGCATCGAGCACCGCCAGTTGGGCGACCAGGTCGCGCGGATCACCACCGGTGTGCTCCACGGCCGCCGTGACCGCGATGGCGGTGTTCGCCCCGGCCTGGCCCAGGGAGGCAGCCGGTGCGTTGATCCGGATGGCCCCCGTGCCGGCCGGCGCCATCGCGAAGTCCTTGCGCACCTGCGCGGGCTCGGCGGCCTCCAGGCGCCAGGACTGGGTGAGATAACCCGCGGCGGCGACACGCAGGTCGAAGCGGGTGGCCGTGATGCCGGACAGCGCATAGCTTCCGTCGGCCGCGCTGCGCGCACTGGAGCCACCGCCCGACACGTCCGCATTGGCGATGGCGGCTCCGGTGTCGGCGTCGGTGATGCGGCCCGCGACCTCGGTGGTGGTGCGCACGGCCTGCAGCACGACGTCGCCGAAGTCCATCACGGAGCCGGACACGGCCAGCACGTCGGCGGATGCGGAGCGATAGCCGCTGCGGGAGAAAGCGATGCGGTAGCTGCCCGCGGGCGCCTGCAGGTCGAACGCACCGGCAGTGCCCGTGGTGGCCGAGGCGGCACTGCCGATCGCCACCGACACACCACCCAGGCCCTGGCCCTGACCGTCCACCGTGCGCCCTTTGAAACGCGCCGCCGTGGGCTGCGGCGCCGGGTCGGACGATGCCGTGAGCGTGGGCGAGAAGACCAGCGTCTGCCCCGCGGCGAGGATGCCGCTGGCCTGGACGGCCCGGAATCCTTCGCGCGAGGCGGTCAGGCCGATGGTGCCGGGTGCCACGCCGTCGATGCGGTAGCGGCCCTGCGTATCCGTGCGCGCACCCGCGCCACCGTCCAGCGCCACGAGCGCTTCCGTGACGGGCGCGCCCGCCGCGTCGATCACCTGCCCGCGGATGGTCCCCGTCGTGGAGGCTCCCGCCAGCGTCAGCTGGCCCAGGTCCAGCTGTTGCCCGGCGGCCAGTTGCACCGGCCTCGTCAGGGTCGCGTAGCCGGCCAGCGCCACACGCAGTTCGTACCGGCCCGCAGCGAGCCCGGAGAAACGGAATGCACCCTGTGCGCCGGAGGTGGCCGCCTGTGCCGCTGCGCCCGAGAGCTCCACCGTGGCGCCCGCAAGGGGCTGGCCGCTGGCGGCATCCACCACGTGGGCGGTCAGCACCGCGGCCGCGGGCGTGGCGGGCGGCTCGGCCGCCAGGGCGCGGAGGGCGATGGCCGTCAGGAAGGCGTCGCCCGACCAACTGCCATCGGCGGACTGCGCGGCCACGAGCCACTGCCGTGCCGTGCCGCGTGCCGTGGAATCCGCCCCCTGCAGCGTGAGCGCATGCAGGCCCAGCGCAGTGAGATAGACACTGCCGTGCCAGCTGCCGTCGGCCTGTTGCCGGTCCGCCAGCCACGCCACCATGGGCAGCACCGCGGCCTGCTGCGCGGCATCCGCCGCGGCACCCGGGGTGAATGCGTGGACCGCCAGCGCCGTGGACTGCACACGCGCACCGGCGGATTCGCCCGCCATGCCGCCATCGTCCTGCTGCACGGCACGCAGCCATGCCCGGGCGCGCGTCGCGCCCGCGGAGCTGCCGCCGTCGGCCAGCGCCAGCGCGTCATGGGCCCAGAGCGTGTCGAGAAGCGTGGAGGGCTCGGCGGGCGCAGCCGACGCCGGGAAGCCGCCGTCGGCTGCCTGCCGTGCGCGCACCGAAGACTCCAGGGAATCGGAACGCCGGCCCGCCGTGCGCAATGCCAGGGCAGCGCGCGCCATCCATTCGGTGTCGTCTCCCACCTCGGCTGTCAGCCGTGCGGCCATGGATGGCGTCACCGCAGACGGGCCGGAGAGCGTGGCCAGGGTGCGCACGGTTTCGGAGAGTGCCTGCAGCGGATGGGCACCGCGCGCATCGCCCGCGAGAGCGCCATCCGCCCCGACCTGGGCCTGCAGCCATGCCAGGCCACGGGACACCTCCGGATCGCCTGCCCTGGCACTCAACAGCACCAGTGCGACCAGCGACAATGCGAGCCGTGCCGCCACGATCGCCCACGCCCGAACAGGACGCGCGCGCCCTCCCCCCATGCCTCGACGCATACGCGCCCCCCTTGATTCGCGGGTGCGCGCAGCACAGATCCCCTGCGGATCGGCCGACGCCCCACATCGCCCTGTCGGGCTGTTGAACTTGGGGGCGGAGTGTAGAAGCGGTCAGTCAGATTCCATACCGCGGATTACACAAATTAACAAATGGGCTGGAACCAAACCTTTGCCTTACGAAGCGCTCGGCTAGCGCGCCGGCTGTGAAATTCGGTAGTTACGGAACTTCCACACCAGACTCTCGGGCCCGATGCCCTCCAGCACCACACCCTGGGCCGGAGAGTCGCCCTCGTGCAGCACCTGTCCGTTGACGATGGCCATGCGATAGACCGGGTTGGACGAATACGTGACCCCGCTGACCTGCAATGCGGGGAACTGGGCGCGTACGCCGTCGGGAAGATCCCGCAACGCGACCGTGGGTGCAGGTGCAGGTGCAGGTGCAGGTGCAGGTGCAGGTGCAGGTGCAGGGGATGCCACCGGGGCGCTGGTGGAAGCGGGTGCGGAAGCCGCTGCACTGGGCGACGGTGCAGGCGCGGCTTTGGGTGCAGCTTTTGGCGCGGGCGCGGGCGCGGGTGCGGGGGCCGCCAGGGGAGCGGACGCCGGACCGGAGGCAGCCACGGGCGCGGTCACCACGGCAGAGCGGGACGGAGCAGGAACGGGCGCCAAAGGCTGCAGCGGCGGTGATGACTGCGGCCCGGCGATGGCACGGGACGCTGCCATGGCAGGCACTGCCGCATCCGGCGCGCCATCCAGGCGCGGTGCCGGCACCGTGGCCGTTGCCTGCCGCTCCGCCGGAACGCCGCGATCTCCAGCCTCCCGCCGCGGCGCCGATGCGGCCCACCAGGCCACGGCCGCGGCCCCGGCGGCGAACAGCAGCGCGGCGGCCACGGCGACTGCGGTGCGGCGGTGCCCCTGCGGCGCACTGGCAGGCGGGCTGCCGGCAGGGGGCGGCGCGGGCGTGTGCACGCCGGGCACGGCGCCGCGGCCGCGTTCGGCTTCGGCGCGCCGCAGGGCATCGAGGATGTAGGACATGGAAAGAAAGGGATCGGATCCGTTCAGGGGGTGTTCAGGCGCGGCTCGGCCACGCCGGCGGCGCGGTTGAGCAGCATGAGCGTGAGGGGGCCGGCCACGCCGTCGGGCACCAGGCCCTGCGCCACCTGGAAGCGGTGGATGCGTGCGCGCCGCTGCGCAGCGGTGGTGGCCGGGGCCGGCTGGCCAGCGGCCGCCGCTGGCGCAGCCCCGGCACGGGCAAGCTGCGCATCGAGCCAGGGCGCTGCCGGCGATGCGGCCTCCACCTTGCCGCTCGGCGGCAGCTCCGGCGGTGCGCGCCACAGCGTGGCGAATTCTCCGCGCCAGGCCTGCGCGAGGTCGGCGGCGGGCACCTGCAGGCGGCGGCCCCCCGCCCCTTCCAGGGTCGCGACCTGCCGCACGGGATCGAACCCCGACAGCACCACGGGCACCGCGGCATCCGCGGCGGTGTAGAGGGTGAGCCATCCCGGCCGGTCGAGCTGCCGCACCAGCGCCAGGCCGGCGCGCCGCTGCCGGTAGCAGCGCAGGCCCTGGCGCTGCAGGGCATCGCAGGCGTCACCCGCGCCCAGGTCGGCATCGCGCACGGCCCAGGCCGCCGCGAGCGTGCGCCAGGCAGCGTCTTCGCCTGCTGGCTGGGCCGCCAGGAAGTCCTGCAGCGGGGAGCGCGCAAGCGGTGCGGTGGATGCGGCTGCGGCCGACGAGGACGCCACCGGGGATGCGGAAGTTCCGGCCGCGGCACCCGCGGCCGCAGCGGCTGCGGGCTTCGCCGCCTGCGCCGTGGCCACCCCGGCCCCGCCGGATGGCGCCTCCGGCCTCCAGCCCAGCCCCCAACCGATCCCGGCGATGACCGCCGCGCCCGCCAGCGCGCCCGCCCCGGCCACGGCCCAGCGCGGCCCGCCGGCGCGGACGCGCGCCCGGGCCGCCGCAGCCTGCGCCGGGGCCGCGCCGGCATCGAACACTTCCGCGGCCGCCCGGTCGACGATCGTGTCGTTCACTTCGTGCAGCCCGCCGGCATACGCGCCCAGCAGCGCGCGGTCGCACAGCAGGTTGATGCGGCGCGGGATGCCCCGGGCGCGCTGGTGGATGCGCACCAGCGCGCGTGCGGTGAACGGCAGCGGGCCTTTCAAGCCGGCCACCGCCATGCGGTGCGCGATGTACTGGCGGGTCTCCTCGGGCGTGAGCGCATCCAGGTGGTAGCGCGCGATCACGCGCTGCGCCAATTGCTCCAGTGCCGGGTCGGCCACCATCGCGCGCAGTTCGGGCTGGCCGATGAGCACGATCTGCAGCAGCTTGCGCTCGCTGGTCTCCAGGTTGGTGAGCAGGCGCAGCTGCTCCAGCACCTCGGGTGCGAGGCTCTGGGCCTCGTCGATGATGAGCACGTTGTTGCGGCCCGCGGCATGCTCGCGCAGCAGGAAGGCGTTGAGCGGATCGAGGCAGTCCTTGACGGTTTCCGCGCCGGGCACGGCGGGCGCGTGGGCCACGCCGAACTCGTCGCAGATGGAGCGCAGCAGCTCGCCCACGGTGAGTTTGGGGTTGAACACGTAGGCCACGTTGCAGTGCGCCGGGATCTGCTCCAGGAAGCAGCGGCACACGGTGGTCTTGCCGGTGCCGATCTCGCCGGTGAGCAGCACGAAGCCGCCGCCGGCCTCCAGCCCGTAGAGCAGGTGCGCGAGCGCCTCGCGGTGGCGGTCGCTCATGAACAGGTAGCGCGGGTCGGGGGCGATGGAGAACGGCGCGTGTTCGAGGCCGAAGAACGGGGCGTACATGGGGAGCGAGGATACCGTCCGGAAGATGGCCGGCCGAAAGGGAGGCGCCGGGCGCCCCGAGCAGGGTTACACCCGTCAGGAGTTTCCCCGAAATTGTCGTCGGCAAGACAGGATGGCGTCAAAGCGGTTCCTACCATCCGTTGCAATCTCCGCGAAGGGGCCGCAGCACCGCGGTGCACGCAGCCCCGACGTCCCTCCAACCCTTCGGCAGGAACCGGCATGAGCGACACCTTTCCCCGACTGCTGCTGCGCCACGCGGCCGAGCGCCCCCAGGCCGCCGCGCTGCGCGAGAAGGAATACGGCATCTGGCAGACGACCACCTGGGCGCGCCTGGCGCAGCTGGTGGAGCAGCTGGCCGCGGGCCTGGACGCCGCGGGCCTCTCGCGTGGCGAGCACCTGGTGGTGATCGGCGCGAACCGCCCGCGGCTCTACGCCACGATGCTCGCGGCGCAGTCGCTGGGCGCCATCCCCGTGCCGCTCTACCAGGACGCCGTGGCCGCCGAATGCGTCTATCCACTGAACAACGCCGAGGTGCGCTTCTGCGTGGTGGAAGACCAGGAGCAGGTGGACAAGCTGCTGGAGATCCGCGCGCAATGCCCCGCCATCGCCGGCATCTTCTACGACGATCCGCGCGGCCTGCGCAACTATGCCGAGCCGGGCCTGCGGTCCATCGACGCGCTGCTGGAAGACGGCGAGCGCATCGTGGGTGCCGCGCCGGGCTGGCTGGCCGCGCGTGCCGGATCCGTGCAGCCCGATGACGTGGCCGCGATGTTCTTCACCTCCGGCACCACCGGCAACCCCAAGGGCGTGGTGCACACGCACGCCACGCTGCTGGACCGCGCCACGGCGGGCGCCGAGTTCGACCGGCTCACCGCCGCCGAGGACGTGCTGGCCTACCTGCCGCCCGCCTGGATCGGGCAGAACATCTTCAGCTATGCGCAGTGGCTGGCCTGCGGCTACGTGGTGAATTGCCCCGAGTCGGCCGCCACGGTGTCGATCGACTTGAAGGAGATCGGGCCCACCTACTACTTCGCGCCGCCGCGGATCTTCGAAGGACTGCTCACGAGCGTGACGATCCGCATGGAAGACGCGGGTGCCTTCAAGCGCTGGCTGTACCGCACCTGCATGGCGCACGCGCGCCGCGTGGGCCCGGCGCTGCAGAGCGGCCAGGCGGTGCGTTGGTGGGACCGGCTGCGCTACGCGGCGGGCGACCTGCTGGTCTACGGCCCGCTGCGCAACACGCTGGGCTTCTCGCGGGTGCGCGTGGCCTACACGGCCGGCGAGGCGATCGGGCCGGACCTGTTCACGTTCTACCGCTCGATCGGCATCAACCTCAAGCAGCTCTACGGCTCCACCGAGACGGCGGTGTTCGTCTGCCTGCAGCCCGACGACGCGGTGCATGCCGACACCGTGGGCGTGCCGATCCGGGGCGTGGAGATCAGGGTGGACGACAACGGCGAGATCCTGGTGAAGTCCGCGGGCCTGCTGCGCGGCTACTACAAGAACCCCGAGGCGACGGCCGAGGTGCTCACGCCGGACGGCTGGTACCGCACGAGCGATGCGGGCTTTCTCGACGCGAGCGGCCAGCTCAAGATCATCGACCGCGTGAAGGACGTGGGCCGCCTCGCGGGCGGCGCGCACGACGGCGCGATGTTCGCCCCCAAGTATCTGGAAAACAAGCTCAAGTTCTTCCCGCACATCAAGGAGGCCGTGGCGCTCGGCAACGGCCGCGACAAGGTCTGCGCGCTGATCAACATCGATTTCGAGGCCGTGGGCAACTGGGCCGAGCGGCAGAACCTGCCGTACGCGGGCTACACCGACCTCGCCGCCAAGCCCGAGGTGCTGGCGCTGATCCGCGACTGCGTGGAGAAGGTGAACGCCGACCTCGCGGCCGACGGCCTGCTCGCGGGCAGCCAGGTCGCCCGCTTCCTGGTGCTGCACAAGGAGCTGGACGCCGACGACGGCGAACTCACGCGCACCAACAAGGTCCGCCGCGGCTTCATCGCCGACAAGTACGGCGTGCTGGTCGATGCGCTCTACGCGGGCCGCACCGAGCAGTTCATCGAAACGCAGGTGAAGTTCGAGGACGGGCGCACGGGCCGCGTGAGCGCCACGCTGCGCATCGAGGACGCGAAGACCTTCCCGCCGGTGCGGCAGGCCGCATGAGGCCGCACGCCCGCAGCCGCCGCCGCGCAAAGGACACCGGGACAACGCCATGACGACGACCCCCCACAAGAAGACCGGCGACGTGATCCTCGACGTGCGCAACATCAGCCTGCGCTTCGGCGGGGTGAAGGCGCTCACCGACATCTCGTTCGACGTGCGCGAGCACGAGATCCGCTCCATCATCGGCCCGAACGGCGCCGGCAAGAGCTCGATGCTCAACTGCATCAACGGCGTCTATGCGCCGCAGGAAGGCTCCATCACCTTCCGGGGCAAGACCTTCGCCCACATGAACAGCCGCCAGGTGGCCGAGATGGGCGTGGCGCGCACCTTCCAGAACCTGGCGCTCTTCAAGGGCATGAGCGTGCTCGACAACATCATGTCGGGCCGCAACCTGAAGATCAGAAGCAACCTGCTGATGCAGGCGCTGCGCATCGGCCCGGCGGTGGCCGAGGAGATCCGCCACCGCGAGGTGGTCGAGCGCATCATCGACTTCCTGGAGATCCAGGCCTGGCGCAAGGCGCCCGTGGGCCAGCTGCCCTACGGGCTGCAGAAGCGCGTGGACCTGGGCCGGGCGCTCGCCATGGAGCCGCAGGTGCTGCTGCTCGACGAGCCCATGGCCGGCATGAACGTGGAGGAAAAGCAGGACATGTGCCGCTTCATCCTCGACGTGAACGACGAATTCGGCACCACCATCGTGCTGATCGAGCACGACATGGGCGTGGTGATGGACATCTCCGACCGCGTCGTGGTGCTCGACTACGGCAAGAAGATCGGCGACGGCACGCCGCAATCGGTGCGCGAGAACGAAGACGTCATCCGCGCCTATCTCGGCGCAGGCCACTAGACACGCAGGACATCGGAGGCATACGCCATGGGTTTCTTTCTCGAAACGGTGTTCGGCGGCCTGATGGCCGGCATGCTCTACGCGCTCGTGGCGCTGGGGTTCGTGCTGATCTTCAAGGCCTCGGGCGTGTTCAATTTCGCGCAGGGCGCGATGGTGCTGTTCGCGGCGCTCGCGATGGCGCGCTTCGCCGAATGGTTGCCGCGCTGGCTGGGCTTCGACAGCCTGCTGCTGGCGAACGTGCTGGCCTTCTGCGCGGCGGTGGCGTGCATGGTGGGCGTGGCCTGGCTGGTGGAGCGCCTGGCGCTGCGCCACCTCGTGAACCAGGAGCCGATCGCGCTGCTGATGGCCACGCTGGGCATCACCTATTTCCTCGACGGCGCGGGCCAGCTCATCTTCGGCAGCAGCACCTACAAGATCGACGTGGGCATGCCCAAGGACCCGATGATCGTGCTGGAGAACGTCTTCGAGGGCGGGCTGCTGCTCTCCAAGGAGGACCTCTACGCCGCCGTGGTGGCCGCCGCGCTCGTGGCGCTGCTCTCGCTCTTCTTCCAGAAGACGCGCACCGGCCGCGCGCTGCGCGCCGTGGCCGACGACCACCAGGCCGCGCAGTCCATCGGCATCCCGCTCTCGCGCATCTGGGTGATCGTGTGGTCGGTGGGGGGCATCGTGGCGCTCGTGGCCGGGATCATCTGGGGCAGCAAGCTGGGCGTGCAGTTCTCCATCTCGCTCGTGGCGCTCAAGGCCTTTCCGGTGGTGATCCTCGGCGGGCTCACCTCGGTGCCCGGCGCCATCGTCGGTGGCCTGCTGATCGGGGTGGGCGAGAAGGTGTCCGAGATCTACCTCGGGCCCTTCCTCGGCGGCGGCATCGAGAACTGGTTCGCCTACGTGCTCGCGCTGGGCTTCCTCCTCATCCGGCCGCAAGGGCTGTTCGGGGACAAAATCATCGACCGCGTGTAACCGGTAGAAGGAGCCAGGCACCATGTTCTACCGTGAAAACGGCC
The DNA here is from genome assembly GCF_031844105.1 of Acidovorax sp. PRC11. NCBI lineage: Bacteria > Pseudomonadati > Pseudomonadota > Betaproteobacteria > Burkholderiales > Comamonadaceae > Acidovorax > Acidovorax sp. PRC11. The sequence goes on from NZ_JAUZUQ010000035.1 coordinate 16,564, forward strand.
AGTTCAAGACCAGCTACCAGGCCGACCTGGCGCTGTTCCCCATCGCGCAGGACCGCTGGGCCCTGCTCGCCCTGCTGGCGGTGGCCTTCGTCGGCGTGCCGCTCGTGGGCAGCGACTATTTCTTCCGCGCCGTCGCGGTGCCGTTCCTGATCCTGTCGCTCGCGGCGATCGGACTCAACATCCTCGTGGGCTACTGCGGGCAGATCTCGCTGGGCACCGGCGCCTTCATGGCCGTGGGCGCCTACGCGGCCTACAACCTGCAGGTGCGCATCGAGGGCATGCCGCTGCTGCTCGCGCTGCTGGGCGGCGGGCTCTGCGCCACGGTGTTCGGCGTGCTGTTCGGCATCCCGAGCCTGCGCATCCGCGGGCTCTACCTGGCGGTGGCAACGCTCGCCGCGCAGTTCTTCACCGACTGGTTCACCAACCGCGTGAAGTGGGTCACCAACGATTCGTCGTCGGGCTCGGTGAGCGTCGGCAACCTGCAGATCCTCGGCTTCGGCATCGAGACGCCCGTGCAGAAGTACCTGCTGTGCCTGGGGTTCGTCGCGGTGTTCGCGCTGCTGGCCAAGAACCTGGTGCGCGGCGCCGTGGGCCGCGAGTGGATGGCCATGCGCGACATGGACGTGGCCGCGGCCGTGATCGGCATCCGCCCGGTGTACGCCAAGCTCAGCGCGTTCGCGGTGAGCAGCTTCATCGTCGGCGTGGCCGGCGGCCTCTGGGGCTTCGTGCACCTGGGCTCGTGGGAGCCCGCGGCCTTCGGCATCGACCGCTCGTTCCAGCTGCTGTTCATGGTGATCATCGGCGGGCTGGGCTCCATCGCCGGCAGCTTCTTCGGCGCGGCCTTCATCGTGCTGCTGCCGCTGCTGCTGAACTACGTGCCCCACTGGCTGGGGCTGCCGCTGTCCACCGGCACGGCCACGCACCTGGAGCACATGATCTTCGGCGCGCTGATCGTGTTCTTCCTCATCGTCGAGCCGCACGGCCTCGCGCGGCTGTGGTCCACCGCGCGGCAGAAGCTGCGCATCTGGCCGTTCCCGCACTGACCGGCGTCGCCGTCCTCCACCGTTTTCCCCAACGCACCACCCGAGTGCCACACACCCCAAGGAGACATGCCATGCAACCCAGGAAGATCGCCACGATCGCCGCCGCCCTCGCGGCCGGCCTCTCCGCGCTCGCCACCGCGCCGCTGGCGCAGGCGCAGGCCGCGGGCGAGCAGTTCGTGCCGCTGCTCGTCTACCGCACCGGGCAGTTCGCGCCGCTCGGCATTCCATGGGCGGACGGCAAGCAGGACTACCTCAAGCTCGTGAACGCGCGCGACGGCGGCGTGAACGGCGTGAAGCTCTCGTTCGAGGAGTGCGAGACCGCCTACGACGCGGCCAAGGGCGTGGAGTGCTACGAACGCCTGAAGGGCAAGGGCGGCGGCGCCTCCGGCTTCGACACGCAGTCCACCGGCATCACCTTCGCGGTGACCGACAAGGCCTTCGTGGACAAGATCCCCGTCGAGACCCCGGGCTACGGCCTCTCGCAGTCGGCCGACGGCACCGTGTTTGAGTGGAACTTCCCGCTGCTGGGCACCTACTGGACCGCCGCCGACGTGATGCTGCAGGACATCGCCAAGAAGGAGAAGGGCAGCCTCAAGGGCAAGAAGATCGCGCTGGTCTACCACGACAGCCCCTACGGCAAGGAGCCGATCCCGCTGCTGCAAAAGCGCGCCGAGGCCGACGGCTTCACGCTCAGCACCTTCCCCGTCACGCCGCCCGGCGTGGAGCAGAAATCCACCTGGCTGCAGATCCGCCAGCAGAAGCCCGACTACGTGCTGTTCTGGTCGGCCGGCGTGATGACGCCCGCCGGCATCCGCGAGGCGCAGGCCAGCGGCTACCCGCGCGAGAAGATCTACGGCATCTGGTGGGCCGGCTCCGACCACGACGTGAAGGACATCGGCGCGGGCGCCAAGGGCTACAACGCCATCACCATCCACAACAGCGCCGCCAAGGACAAGGTGCACGACGACCTGAAGAAGTTCGTCTACGACAAGGGCCAGGGCACGGGCGTGCCGGCGGGCGTGGGCACGCTGGCGCACACGCGCGGCATGATGATCTCGATGCTGCAGGTGGAGGCGATCCGCGCCGCGCAGGAGAAGTACGGCAAGGGCAAGGTGCTCACGCCCGAGCAGGTGCGCTGGGGCTTCGAGAACCTGGACCTCTCGGCCGACAAGCTCAAGGCCCTGGGCTTCGGCGAGATCATGCGGCCCGTGAAGACCTCCTGCCAGAACCACATGGGCACCGACTGGGCGCGCATCGTGCAGTGGGACGGCGGCAAGTGGAACATCCAGTCCGACTGGTACCAGGCCGACAAGACGCACATCGATCCGCTGGTGAAGGAGTACGCGGCGAAGTATGCGAAGGACAAGAACATCAAGCCGAGAAGCTGCGGGTAACTACCCCCTGAGCGGCTGCGCCGCTTCCCCCTTCTCTCGGCCCGCTTGCGCGGTCCGGGAAGGGGGACGACGCCAGCGCGGCGGGGCGGCCCTTGCGCGGCGTCTGCTGGCCTGGGCCGCGCCCTGTCTTTTATCCGTGCGCCCGATGCCGCCCGCTGAGTAACTCCTCATTCCACGTCAGGGACGACCATGACTACCGACCCTCCATCCTCCGCCAATGCCGCTCCCCTGCTCGTCGTCAACGGCATCGAGGTGATCTACCACCACGTGATCCTCGTGCTCAAGGGCGTGTCGCTGTCGGTGCCCGAGGGCGCGGTCGTCGCGCTGCTGGGCGGCAACGGCGCGGGCAAGACGACGACGCTGCGGGCGGTGTCCAACCTGCTCGCGGGCGAGCGCGGCGAGGTGACCAAGGGCAGCATCGAGCTGCGCGGCGAGCGCATCGAAAAGCTCTCGCCCGCCGCGCTGGTGGACCGCGGCGTGGTGCAGGTGATGGAGGGGCGGCACTGCTTCGCGCACCTGAGCATCGAGGAGAACCTGCTGACGGGCGCGTACACGCGCACCGACCGCGGCGAGATCGCGGCGAACCTGGAGAAGGTGTATGCCTATTTCCCGCGGCTGAAGACGCGGCGCACGAGCCAGGCGGCCTACACCTCGGGCGGCGAGCAGCAGATGTGCGCCATCGGCCGCGCGCTCATGGCCAATCCGCGCATGGTGCTGCTGGACGAGCCCTCCATGGGCCTGGCGCCGCAGATCGTGGAGGAGGTCTTCCACATCGTGCGCGATCTGAACGCCAAGGAACGCGTCACCTTCCTGCTGGCCGAGCAGAACACCCACATGGCGCTGAAGTACGCCGACTACGGCTACATCCTGGAGAACGGCCGCGTGGTGATGGACGGCGCGGCCCGCGACCTCGCGAGCAACGAGGACGTGAAGGAGTTCTACCTGGGCATGGGCGGGGGCGAGCGCAAGAATTTCAAGGATGCGAAGAGCTACAAGCGGCGCAAGCGCTGGCTGGCCTGATGAACTACCCCCTGTGCGGCTGCGCCGCTTCCCCCTTCTCTCGCCGTGCTGCGCACGTCGGGCAGGGTGGAGTGAGGACCGCGGCTCCATGCCCGCCTGCGCGGGCATGGACGGGACGAACGCCCCCCGACTCTGGCGGGGGGCTGGACGCCAGTGGCCCGGCGAAGCCGGTTCCACGGCGTCTGCTGGCGTGGCCTGCTCCGCGGCCTTCGGACGGGTGGCGCCGTGATCGTTCATGGGCCATGAGCCACGGACAGATCGCGGTGCTGGAGCTGCGCGCGAGGTTTGACGCACGGATGAGCACGTTGGCTACGCCACTGGTTTCTTATGACGATGGTTGCACAACCGCATGGATGAAGGCATGAGCATGATGGATTCCTACGACGCCCTCGAAACCCGTTCGCCGGAGGCGCGCGAGGCGGCGCTGATGGCGGCGTTGCCGGCGCAGGTGGCGCATGCGCGGTCGGCGACGGCGGCGTTCGCGGAGATCCTGGCGCAGGTGGATGCGCGGGCGGTGGACAGCCGCGGCGCGCTGGCCGCGCTGCCGGTCACGCGCAAGCACGAGCTGCTGGAGCGGCAGCAGGCGGGGCGCGCGGCGAGCCCGTTCGGCGGGTTCAGCGCGCTGGCGTTCGGGCCGGCGATGCCGCGGGTGTTCGCGAGCCCGGGCACGCTCTACGAGCCCGAGGGGCGCCGCGCGGATTACTGGCGCATGGCGCGCGCGGTGCATGCGGCGGGGTTCCGGCCGGGGGAGCTGGTGCACAACTGCTTCAGCTACCACTTCGTGCCCGCCGGTTCCATGATGGAGAGCGGTGCGCAGGCGGCGGGCTGCACCGTGTTCGCGGGCGGCACGGGGCAGACCGAGCAGCAGGTGCAGGCGATGGCCGAACTGCGGCCGGCCGGCTACATCGGCACGCCGAGCTTCCTGCGCATCCTGCTGGAGAAGGCGGCCGAGATGGGCATCGCGCTGCCGCACCTCGGCAAGGCGCTGGTCTCGGGCGAGGCGCTGCCGCCCTCGCTGCGCGACTGGTTCGCCGAGCGCGGCGTCGCGGCCTTCCAGTGCTATGCCACGGCCGATCTCGGCCTCATCGCTTATGAGACCGCCGCGCGCGAGGGCCTGGTGCTGGGCGAGGACGTGATCGTGGAGATCGTGCGCCCCGGCACCGGCGACCCGGTTCCGGACGGCGAAGTGGGCGAGGTGGTGGTGACTACGCTCAATCCCGACTATCCGCTGATCCGCTTCGGCACCGGCGACCTGTCCGCCGTGCTGCCCGGCCCCTGCCCCACGGGCCGCACCAACCGCCGCATCCGCGGCTGGATGGGCCGGGCCGACCAGACCACCAAGGTGCGCGGCATGTTCGTGCACCCGGGACAGGTGGCCGAAGTGGCGCGGCGCTTTCCGCAGGTGGCGCGCGCGCGCCTGGTGGTGGCCGGCGAGATGGCCAACGACACGCTGGTGCTGCGCGTGGAAACCACGGAGACGGCGGGCGGGCTCGCCGACCGGCTGGCCGCCGCGGTGCGCGACGTCACCAAGCTGCGTGCCGACATCGAGATGCTGCCCCCGGGCACGCTGCCCAACGATGGCCGCGTGATCGAGGACGCGCGCAGCTACCGGTGACGCGGGGCAGCGCTGTCCAACGCCTGCCACAGAACAATTGCGCGGAGCTTACACTCACATTTCCATAGCAACATGTCTTTGCCAGTCAATGCATCCAGCGCAAAAAATCTTAAAACCCCTCCGGTCCGGGCCTCAGTAATTACCTTGATGTAGCGCCGAAAGCCCATGACTATCATGGCGCCTCTTCACGTAAGGAGCACCATGAAATCCCTGTTCAAGACCGCCCTGCTGGCCGCTGCCGCAGTCGCCGCATTCGGCGTCCAGGCCCAGCAAGCCTTCCCCTCCAAGGACAAGACGGTCACCATCGTCGTGCCCTTCGCGGCCGGCGGTCCGACCGACCGCGTCGCCCGCGATCTGGCCGAAGCCATGCGCAAGCCGCTGGGCGGGGTGAGCGTGGTGATCGACAACGCCGCGGGCGCCGGCAGCAGCATCGGCACCGCCAAGGTGGCGCGCGCCAACCCCGACGGCTACACGCTGCTCCTCAACCACATCGCCATGGCCACGATGCCGGCGCTCTACCGCAAGCTGCCGTTCAACGTGCCCACCGATTTCGAGTACCTTGGCATCGTGAACGACGTGCCCATGACGCTCATCGGCCGCCCCTCGCTGCCCGCCAACAACTACAAGGAACTGGCGACCTGGATCGACCAGAACAAGGGCAAGATCAACCTGGGCCACGCCGGCCTGGGCGCCGCGTCGCACCTGTGCGGCCTGCTCTACCAGAACGCGCTCAAGGTCGAGATGACCACCGTCGCCTACAAGGGCACGGCCCCGGCCATCACCGACCTGATCGGCGGCCAGATCGACCTGCTGTGCGACCAGACGACCAATACCACCTCGCAGATCGAGGCCAAGAAGGTCAAGGCCTATGCGGTCACCACCGACAAGCGGCTCTCCACGGCCTCGCTCAAGGACCTGCCCACGCTGGCCGAGTCCGGCGTGAAGGACTTCCAGGTCACGATCTGGCACGGCCTCTACGCCCCCAAGGGCACGCCCGCCGAGGTGGTGGCCAAGCTGAACGATGCCCTCAAGGCCGCCCTGAAGGACCCCGACTTCATCAAGAAGCAGGAAGGCCTGGGCGCCGTGGTGGCCTCCGACCAGCGCGTCGAGCCCGCGGAGCACAAGAAGTTCGTGCAGGCCGAGATCAACAAGTGGGGCCCGATCATCAAGGCCGCCGGCACCTACGCGGACTGAAAGCCGCTCCACCTGCGGTGGGGCGATGCCCCGCCATGATCACGCCCTGCAGCGCCCCCGCGCCGCAGGGCGTTTTTCTTTCTGCTCAGTCCAGCATCTGCCGGACCTTGCAGGCCAGCGCTTCGATCGTGAACGGCTTCGCCATCATGTCCATGCCCGGCCCCAGGAACTCGCTGCGCACGCTCGCCTCGTTGGCGTAGCCGGTGATGAACAGCACCTTCAGGTCCGGGCAGCGCCGGCGGGCGACGTCGGCCAGCTGCCGGCCGCCCATGCCCGGCAGGCCCACGTCCGTGATCAGCAGATCGGGAGCGCCCAGCGCATCCATCACCGCCAGGGCCGACGGCGCGTCGACGGCTTCGTGCGCCACGTACTCCAGGTCCGTCAGCACCTCGCCGAGGATCGCCCGCAGGCCCGGCTCGTCCTCGACGAACAGCAGGGTTTCGCCGCGGCCGCGCGGCAGGTCGGCCGTGGCTGGCGGCGCGATGGGCACGGGGGGCGCGCCTTCCGCCACGGCGGGCAGGTAGAGGCTCACGGACGTGCCTTCGCCCACCCTCGACTCGATGGCCACGTGCCCGCCGGTCTGGCGGGCGAACCCGTAGATCATCGACAGCCCGAGCCCCGTGCCCTGCCCGATGGGCTTGGTGGTGAAGAACGGATCGAACGCCTTCGCCACCACCTCCGGCGGCATTCCGGTGCCGCTGTCCGCCACGGTGAGCCGGACGTAGCGCCCGGGCTCCAGATGCGGGTGCTGGTTGGCGTAGAGCCGGTCGAGCACGACCGTGGAGGTCTCGATGGTGAGGCGTCCGCCATGCTCCATCGCGTCGCGCGCGTTGATGCAGAGATTGAGCAGGGCGTTCTCGAGCTGGTTGCGGTCGCTGCGGACCCTGCCCGGCCCCGGCGCCAGCGACAGCCAGAGCCGGATGTTCTCGCCCAGCGTGCGCCGCAGCATCTCTTCCATGCCCAGCACGAGCGCGTTGGCATCCACGTGCTGCAGGTCGAGCGTCTGCTTGCGCGAGAACGCCAGCAGGCGGTGGACGAGCGACGCCGCACGCTGTGCGGCCGTGCCGGCCATCGCGATGTAGCGCTCCGCCCCCCTGGCCTCGGGCACGGGGGCGAGCTTGCGCTGCAGCAGCTGCAGGCTGGAGATGATGGTGGCCAGCAGGTTGTTGAAATCGTGCGCGATGCCGCCGGTGAGCTGGCCGATGGCCTCCATCTTCTGGCTCTGGCGCAGCTGTTCCTCGACCCGGCGCTGTTCGGTGACGTCGCGCCCGGTGGCATAGAAGCGCTGCTCGAACGGCTGGGCCACCCAGGAGATGACGCGGTAGCTGCCGTCGCGGCAGCGGAACCGGTTCTCGAAGCGCTTGGTCGTGTGGCCCGCGTCGAGCCGCTGCAGCTCGGCGATGGTCGGCTCGCGGTCGTCCGGATGCACCAGATCGAGGAAGTTGGTGCGCAGCAGCACCTCCTCGGGCCAGCCCAGCGTGGAGCCCCAGGCGTCGTTGACCGCCAGCAGCCGGCCGCTGGCGTCGCACACGTCCATCAGGTCGGTCGACAGGTGCCAGATCCGGTCGCGGTCGGCCGCCTGCTCGGCCACCAGGGTCTTCAGGTTGTCGTTGAGCAGCCCCAGTTCCCGCACGGCCTTGTCGCGCTCGCTGTTCAGGCGCTCGTGCTCCGTGCGGTCCCGCAGGATCTTGACGAACCCCTGCACCCGCCCCGCCTCGTCCCGCAAGGGCGTCACCTCGCCGCTGGCCCAGAAGCGCTGGCCGTCCTTGCGCAGGTGCCAGCGCTCGCCGCTGGCCGAGCCATGGTCCAGGGCCTGCCGCATCTCTTCCTGCGGACGGCCCTGTGCGTTGTCCTCTGGCGTGAAGAACCGGGCCGGGGGCTGGCCGAGCATCTCCTCTTCCGTCCAGCCGAGCACCGCGCAGGCACCTTCGTTCCAGCTGGTGACCAGGCCATCGAGCGAGAAGCTGATGATGGCGTAGTCGCGCGCGCTGTCGAGGATCTGGCGGTTCCTGCGCTCCTCGCGCATGCGGCCCTGCTCGGCGAGCACGAGGCGGGTGGTTTCGGTGACCACGAGGAAAATGCCCTGCACCCGCCCCTCGTCGTCCCAGATCGGGCTGTGGCAGTGCGTGAAATAGGCCTCTCTCGGCGCCCCGTCGCGGTCGGGCGTGTAGCGCGCGTCTTCGGTGTAGAAGCTTTCCCCGGCCAGGACCTTCGCGAAGAACGGCTCCAGCTGGTCCCACATCTCGGACCACCAATCGCGGGCCGGCTCTCCCAGATGGCCGGGGTGCTTGTGCCCCAGGCTCACGGCATAGGCATCGTTGTAGAAGGTGTGCAGGCGCTCGCCCCAGTGGACCATCATGGGGAAGTGGGAACTGAGCGTGGTGCGCACGGCCGTCTTGAGTTCCGGCGGCCAGTCCCGGGGGTCCCCGAGCGCATGGCGGCTCCAGTCGATGGCGCGCAGCAGGCCGGCGCACTCCCCGCCGGTGGCGGGAAAAGGGCTGCGCGGATCGGTGTCGGGAGCAGGGGGAGCGGACATGGGCGTTCTTGGGAAGCGGGGCGGCTCCGGGAATGTCCAGGGGTGCGTACGCCGGCGATACGGGATTTTCTCAAAGACCGCCGCCGGGCTCTGGAGCGGGCCGCATTGCCCCTGCACGCGCGTGGCCTGGCGACATTCCACGTGGCTTCAGGGTTATCCATCTGCCGCCGCAGCAGGCCCCGGCCTACAACGAAACCACCGCGCCCCGCCCGCACGTCCGCGCACGCGGGGCTCTCAGATCCCCGGTTTCCGAAAGGTCCTCCTCCATGTCCCTGCCTGCCGAAGCCTCGCCCTCCCGCAGCGCCCGCACCCATGCCGCCGCCGTGCGCCATGCTCCCGCGCGCCGCCGCCGCGCCGTCGCCCTGGGCTGCCTGCTGCTCGCAGGCGCCGCGCTCGCCGCCTGGAACGCGCCCGCGCGCGCCGACACCTGGCCGGCCAAGCCGGTGCGCATCGTCGTGCCGTTCGCCCCCGGCGGCACCACCGACATCCTGGCGCGGGCCGTCGCGCCGGAGCTGAGCCGCGCCTTCGGCCAGCAGTTCGTGGTGGACAACAGGGCGGGCGCGGGCGGCAACATCGGCGCGGAGATCGTGGCCAAGTCACCGGCCGACGGCTACACCCTGCTCATGGGCACCGTGGGCACGCACGGCATCAACCGCGCGCTCTACGGCAAGCTGCCCTTCGACCCCATCAAGGACTTCGTGCCGATCACGCTGGTGGCCGCGGTGCCGAACGTGATGGAGGTCAACGCCGAGAAGGCGCGCGCGCAGGGCATCTCGACCGTGCAGGACTTCATCCGCTACGCCAAGGCCCATCCGGGCCAGCTGAACATGGCCTCCAGCGGCAACGGCACGTCCATCCACCTCGCGGGCGAGCTGTTCAAGACCATGACGGGCACCTACATGCTGCACATGCCCTACCGCGGCTCGGGCCCGGCCCTGCTGGACATGGTGGGCGGCAACATGGACGTGATGTTCGACAACCTGCCCTCGTCGATGGCGCAGATCAAGGCCGGCAAGCTCAAGGCGCTGGCGGTGACCAGCGCCACCCGCTCGCCCGCGCTGCCGGACGTGCCCACCGTGGAGGAGGTCGGCGGCCCGGCGCTCAAGGGCTACGAGGCCAGCTCATGGTTCGGCCTGCTCGCGCCCGCGGGCACGCCGGCCGAGATCGTGAACCGCATCCAGCAGGAGACGGCCAAGGCGCTCGCGACGCCCGCCGTGAAGGAGCGCATGCTCGCGCAGGGCGCGATCCCGGGCGGCAACAGCCCGCAGGATTTCGCGCGCCACATCGATGCCGAGCACGCAAAGTGGGCGCGCGTGGTGCAGGCCTCCGGCGCCAAGGTGGACTGATTGGGCGGCGCCAGGCCTTCGGCCCGGTGCACTACCAGGTGACTTCCTTGCCCTCGGCCGCACTGCGGCGCAGCATGTCGATGAAGGGGGCCGCCCGCTGGCGCAGGCGCACGGCCTCGCCCGCATCGCCGCGCTCGTCCTGGTCCTGGGCGCCGCTTGCGCCCTCGCCCTCGTTCCCCTCGGCACGCCGGGCCTCGTCGGCCGCGATCGCGGCTTCCAGGGCCTGGATGGCCCCCGGAATCTGATCGGCCGTGACGATGCCGTGCGCATCGTCGGGCGACTTGCCGATCGCCTGCAGGATCTGCCGGCCGTGGGCCTGCAGCATGATGATGTCGGCGGTGGAGCGGGACTTGAATTTGTAGAGCATGGGTGGAGCGAGGGAAGGAAGGGAAAGGGGATGGAAGGAAATAAGGAAAGCGTACGGTGACGGTGTCAGGCGGCGTGCGGCAGGCCTTGGCCTTCGTCGTACATGTAGCCGCGCTGGAAGGGATAGGCGGATTGGGCGCCGGGCAGGGCGCCGGTGTCGGTGCTGCCGTCCGGCCGGATGGCGAGCATCTGGTGCAGCGCGAGCCAGCCGCGCTCGAAGCCCATCGCGCTGCCGGCGAGGTAGAGCCGGTAGGCGCGCAGGGCCTTGGCGCCGCGCTCGGCGCCGGCCTCTTCCGCCAGGATCGATTCGGCCTCGGCAAGCCGCGCCTCGAGCGCGTCGGACCATGCCCAGAGTGTGCGCGCATAATGCGGCCGCAGGTTCTCGGTATCGACCATCTCCAGGCCCGCGCCGGCCATGTCGTGCAGCACGGCACCCACGTGCATCAGCTCGCCGCCGGGGAAGATGTATTTCTCGATGAAGTCGCCCATGCCCGCGCCGAGCTGGTCGTTGTCGACGCCGCCGGCGGTGATGCCATGGTTCATCAGCATGCCGCCGGGCCGCAGCAGGCTGCGCATGCATTCGAAATACGCCGGAAGGTGCGCGCGGCCCACGTGTTCGAACATGCCGACCGACGCGATCTTGTCGAAGGGCCGGCGCTCCGTGCGCGGCAGGTCGCGGTAGTCGCACAGCAGCATGCGCACCCGGCCGGACAGGCCCAGTTCCTCGATGCGCCGCGACACGTGCGCATGCTGGTTGCGCGAGAGCGTGATGCCCGTGCCCTCCACCCCGTAGTGCTCGGCCGCCCAGAGCAGCAGCCCGCCCCAGCCGGCGCCGACGTCGAGGAACCGTTCGCCGGGCGATAGGCGCAGCTTGCGGCAGATGTGGTCGAGCTTGACCTCCTGCGCCTGCGCGAGCGTCATGCCCGCATCACGGTAGTAAGCGCACGAGTACACGCGCCGCGGATCGAGCCAGAGTGCATAGAAGCGGTCGGAAAGGTCGTAGTGGAACTGCACCTGGCGGGCGTCGCGCCCCAGGGTGTGCATGCGGTATGAACGCAACCGGTGCGTGAATTGCGGCCACCAGCCGGCAGCCCCGTGCACGGGATCGCCACGCAGCACCGCGCCGGCCGCCGCCATCAGGTCGCGCACGCACCCTTCCATGGCCACGCGGCCTTCCACGATGGCGGCGCCCACGTCGCCCACCTTGCCGCGCGCGAGTGCCGCCAGCGCCATCGCATCGCGGAAACGGAGCACCACGCGGGCGTCGCGCGCGCCGAGCCGCCGGCCGCCGGGAAGCTCCAGCGCCAGCCCGACCGGCGAAGCGGCCAGCCGCTCCTCCAGGGTGCGCAGCAGGTGGTTCATGGGTCGATTGTTCGCCTGCGCCGCGGCGCGCGCAATGGCAACTGTCTTACAAATCCCGCTTTCCGGAGAGCCTGCGGCCGCGTCTATGGCTTAATAGAGGGTTTCCATTCACAGCACGTTCCAGCAGGAGTCACACCATGGGCAACAAGATCGTTACCGAAGCCGACCGCAAGCGCACCCCCGCCCCCAAGCCGCTGCCCGGCATGTCCCTGCCCACCGGCGGCCGCGGCCAGCGCGTGAGCCTGGAACGCGGCGTCGCCACGCGCAGCAAGAAGAACCCCGGCAAGCGCTCCAAGAAGGGCGGCTGAGCCCTTTCCCGGCGGGCCGGGCTGCCGCCCTCCGGGGCCGCGCCCTGCCCCACCGGCCGCGGAGCCCGCAAAAGGCCCGCGGCAGAACAAAGCCCCCGCCAACCGGGGGCTTTTTCTTTGTTCCGCTCCCGCGGGAGAACGGTCCGCCCATGAAAGCCGTGGGCCGGGCCGCGCAGCGCATGGCTTGCCGCGCCCGGGCACAATGGCCGTCCCGCCGCAGCCGCCGGAGCCCCCATGCCTTCTTCCGCCCCGTCCCCCCACGATGCCGATGCGCTCTATGCCGCGCTGCAGGCCGGGCCCCTGGCCGGCAGCGCGATCACCGCGCTGCACATCGGCGCGGGGCACTCCTCCGTCGCGAGCGGCACCAGCACGCAGCCGCAGCTGCTGCGCATCCTGGAGATCGGCTCCCGCGCCACCGCGGTGGCGTGCCTGCGCCACGAACCGCCCACCGCGCGCGACATCGAGAACGCCATCGCCACGGTGGAGGACGCGATCGCGCCGCTGCAGGACCTGCTCGCCGCGGGCTCCACCCTGTACACCGCCGATCCGGGTATCCGCCAGATCGCGCTGCGCGCCGGCCTGGAGGCCCAGCCGGAGATGGAGCTGCCCCGGGGCGCCGTGGAGGACTTCTACCAGCGCGTAGCCGGCCAGGCGATGGCCGGGACCGCCGCATCCGGCATCGAGGGCGATGCGGGCTTCGTCGCCACCCTGGTGATCCTGCGCGAATCGATGCAGCACCTGGGCTTCGACCGCATCGCCATCCTCTCGGACGCGGCCTACTGAGACGGCAGCGGCCCGGGCACCTTGAAGACCGCCCGCGCGGCATCGGCGGCCGCGCGCGTGGCGCAGCCCTCGATGTGGTCGTTCACGAGGCCCATGGCCTGCATGAAGGCGTACATCGTGGTCGGCCCGACGAAGCCGAAGCCGCGCTTCTTCAAATCCTTGGACAGGGCGATGGCGGCCGGCGCGGTGGTGAGGGATTTCACGGCCGCCAGCGTAAGCCGCTCGGGGCGCCCTTCGGCCGCGGCCGGGGCGAAGCGCCACACATAGTGCGCCAGCGAGCCGAATTCGCGCCGCAGCTCCAGCACGCGCCGGGCGTTGCGGAGGGCCGATTCGATCTTCCCGCGGTGCCGCACGATGCCCGGATCGGCCAGCATGCGCGCCACGTCCGCCTCGCCGAAATCCGCCATGCGCTCGGCCTCGAAGTTCGCGAAGGCCGCGCGGAACGCCTCGCGCTTGTTGAGGATGGTGATCCAGCTCAGGCCCGCCTGGAAGCCTTCCAGGCAGAGCTTCTCGAAAAGGCGCCGGTCGTCGCTCACCGGGAAGCCCCATTCGTGGTCGTGGTAGTGGCGGTAGAGCGGCGTGGCCCGGCACCAGAAACAGCGCGCGGGCTCGTCCGGGGCATCCGCGAACAGCCCGTCCGGCAGTGCGGAGGCGGAAGCGACGGGCACGGGTTCGGCGGCGGGCGGAGTCGGGTCGTGGGGCATGCCGGCATTCTAGGCAGGCGGCTGCGCGGCGGCCCTGCCAGCGCGCAGGCGTTGCAGCGGGCGGGAACCCGGCGCCGCTGCGTACACTCCACCGTGTCCGTGCCGCGCTCGCCCGCGCCGCCCTGCCCTTCCTCCAATGAACCCTTCGACTTCCTCGCTCGCCGGCACCGCGCGCCTTGCGGCGGCCGGCCTCGCGGGCGCCCTGCTCGCGGGCTGCGCCCATACCGGCGACACGCTCGGCTACTACTGGCAATCGGTGCGCGGCCACCTGCAGATCATGCGCGCGGCGGAGCCGGTGGACGACTGGATCGCGCGGCCGGACACCGCCGCGCCGCTGCGGGCCCGGCTGGAGCTGGCCCAGCGGGCGCGGGCGTTCGCGGTGTCCGAGCTGCACCTGCCCGACAACGCCAGCTACCGGCGGTATGCCGACCTGGGCCGCCGCGCGGCGGTATGGAACGTGGTGGCGGCGCCGCCGGATTCGCTCACCCTGCACACATGGTGCTTCCCCGTCACGGGCTGCATCGGCTACCGCGGCTATTTCGCGGAGGCCGGTGCCCGAGAAGAGGCCGCGCGCCTGGCCGGCGACGGGCTGGAGACCGCCGTCTACGGCGTGCCGGCGTATTCCACGCTGGGCTACACCAACTGGCTGGGCGGCGATCCGCTGCTCAACACCTTCATCGGCTGGCCCGAGGGTGAATTCGTGCGGCTGCTGTTCCACGAGCTGGCCCACCAGGTGGTGTATGCCAACGGCGACACGATGTTCAACGAATCCTTCGCGACGGCCGTGGAGCGCCTGGGCGTGGCCCGCTGGCTGGCCGAGCGCGCGACGCCGCAGGCGCGCGAGGATTACGCGCGGGGCGATGCCCGGCGCACCGGCTTCCGGGACCTGACGCGTGCCGCCCGCGAGCGGCTGGCGGCGCTCTACGCCCGGGAGGCCGGCAGCCCGTCGCTGCCCGCCGCGAAACGGCAGGCCATGGAGCGCTTCCGTGCCGATTACGCCGCGCTGCGCGCGCAGTGGCTGGCCACGGGCACGCAGCCTGCGCAGATCGCGGGCTACGATCGCTGGGTGGCCGAGGCCAACAACGCGGCCTTCGGCGCGCAGGCCGCGTACGACGAGCTCGTGCCGGCGTTCGAGGCGCTGTTCGAGCAGAGCGGGGGCGACTGGCCGAAGTTCTATGCGGCCGTGCGCGCACTGGCCGCGCTGCCGCCCGCGGAGCGGCTGGCGCAGCTGCGCGCCGGATGGCCCGCCATGGCCGCAGAAGCCCTGCGCGCAGGCGCCGCGCCGGCGGACTGAAGGTTTTCAGCTCAGCTCAGCGAATCGATCAGGTCGATGTACTGCTGGCGGGCGGCATCGCCGTCGGTGCCCTTGAGCTTGGTCCACGCGTCCCACTTGGCGCGGCCCACGATGTCGGAGAAGCTCGGCTTCGCCTCGGTGTTGTCGCCCGCGGTCGCCTGCTTGTAGAGGGCATAGATCTTGAGCAGCGTCGGGTTGTCGGGACGCTCGCTGAGGTTCTTGGAGCGGGCCACGGCGGCTTCGAAAGCGGTATGCAGATCGGACATGGAAGAAGGATCTTTCGGAATGGTGGAAGCGCCATCTTAGAACCATCCCATCAGGACGCTCCGGACGGCCCCGCCCCTCCCTGGGCGGCGCGCCCGGTCGCGCTCCCCTGGCGGGAAATGCCCCGGTCGATTCCCGGAGCCGGCGGGCCCGGAAAAGCGGGTTCGGGGTGCCGTCAGAACGTTTCCCAGTCGTCCGT
>NZ_JAUZUQ010000036.1:0-28442 GCF_031844105.1 Acidovorax sp. PRC11
TATGGCGACTGCGGCGGCGCCCGCGTGCCCGAGACGCGGCCCGTCGCGCCCGCCACGCCCCGCGCCCAGCGCCGCGTGAACGCGGAGCGCGCGGTCCGCCATCTCGGCCGGGCAGGGGTGCGCGCGAGCGTGCTGCGCATTCCCGGCATCTACGCGCCCGACCGCGAGGGCGGCACCCCCGAGGCCCGGCTGCGCCGCGGCACGCCCGCGCTCGCGCGCGAAGACGACGTGTACACCAACCACATCCATGCCGACGACCTCGCCCGCGCCTGCGTGGCGGCCCTCTGGCGCGGCCTGCCGCAGCGCATCTACCACGTGAGCGACGCGAGCGACCTGAAGATGGGCGACTACTTCGACCTCGCCGCCGACCTGTACGGCCTGCCGCGCCCACGCAGGATCACGCGCGCCCAGGCGCGGGAGGAACTCTCGCCGATGCTGCTGAGCTTCATGGGCGAATCGCGCCGGCTCGACGCCACGCGGCTCGCGAAGGAGTTGCGGGTGGCGTTGCGTTACCCGACCGTGGGCGAGGGGCTGCGCAGTACCTGATGGGCTTCGCGCAGCTTCAGCGCGGATAGATGTTCCCGTTGCCGTCGTAGCACCGGAACACGTTGCACTGCGTGCCTGGCGGCCTGGGCACCGGCACGGCCGGCTGCACGACCACGGGATGCCGCGGCACCACCACCACGGGAGGTACGTAGACGTCCTGCGTGCCGTACGTGGCCCCGCCCTGGCCGCGCGAGCGCTCCACCTGCGCATAGCCCGCGGGGCCCAGGCAGTCCAGCTCCATCTGGCGTTGCGCGGCCGACAGGCGGGCCTGCGCGTCGTAGCTGCCCTGGCCGGTTTCGGCCGCGGTGCGGTCGAGCTGGCGGCGCGACCGCGCGCACTCCGGCGAGCGCGACGGATCGGTGGACACCTCGCGTCCGGCGCGTGCGCGGGCCTCCTGGGCCTCGCGCTGCGCCTGCTGCTGCGCGGCGAGCGCGTCGGCCTGCTGGCGCTGGCGTTGCGCCTCCAGCGCGGCGCGCGCCTGCTCGCGTTCCTGGGCGATCTCCTCGGGCGTCTTGCGCCGCTCCACTTCGCGTGCCGACGTGCCACGGCCGCAGCTGCCGTCCGTGTAGGTCACCTGGCCGGTGGCGGGGTCGGTGCAGCGCAGCACCTGGGCCTGCGCGGCCACGCCCGACAGCCAGAGTGCCGCCGCCAGGCCGGCGCAGCCCAGGGCGCCGGTCCGCTTCCGGGGTGGATGAACGGTGGTCCGTGCGCGTGGATCGCTCATTGCATACGGCTTTCGCGACCGCTCACTGCCTCTGGAAGAGGCGATTCGGCGCTTCCTGGGGCGGCAGGCGGCCCTGCGACCGCATCTCGTCTCGCCAGCGCTGTTGCTCGCCCTGCCGGCGGGCCTCGTCCTGCAGGGTGCCGCTGAGCGACGGGCCGGGCACGCGGGCGCGGTCCCGGTCGCGTTCCCGCTGCCTTTCCCGTTCGCGCTCGCGATCACGTTCCTGGCGGCGGCCCGCCTCCCAGGCTTCGCGATCGCGGCGCTCGCGCCAGTTGTCGTCCCAGTGGTTCGGCCGCACGGCATAGCCCGGAGCCGGTACGACCACCGGATAACCGGGCCGGGGCACGACGTAGGTGGGCTGCTCGTACACCGTGACGGAACTGCCGTAGGCGCCGTACGGATAGGAAGGGCTGACGGGATAGCTGTTGCCGTAGACCGGCCCGGAGCCGTAGCCGTAGCCGTAGCCGTAGTTGCCGTAATACGGGTCGCCGGGCGCGGCGCAGCCCGCGGCCGTGGCGACCAGCAGCGTGGCGGCCAGGGTTCTGAAGAGGAGGGCAGGTGTGCGCATGGGGCTCTCTCGCGGCAGGGCGGCTCGGCGATGGATCGGACCGGTCCGCAATGGACGGCACCCGGGCCGGCAAACCGCCGGCCGGGCGAAGGATGACGCCAGTGTGACGCGCCAGACTGCATTTTGGTTGACCGGGCCGGCGCCGTCTGTCGGCGCGCACCGCGCCGCGGCCGTCTGCCCGGGCCTGCACCCGCGGCACTGCCGCAGGCAGGGCATGGCGCGCTTTCTCTCTCTCTACACCACGCCGGCTGCGCGCAGCCGGGCCACGGCGGCGGCATCCAGCCCTGCCTCCGCCAGCACCTCGTCGGTGTGCTGTCCCAGGGCCGGCGGCGCGTTGCGCAGCACGGGCGGCGTGGCCGACAGCCGCAGCGGGCTGGCCACGCCGCGCACGGTGGCGATGCCGTCCTCGCCCGCACTGCTGTCCGGGCGGCGCGGCAGTTCCACCGCCAGGCCGCGCGCGCGCACCTGCGGGTCGTCGAAGGCCTGGGCGATGCTGTTGATCGGGCCGCAGGGCACGGCCTTGTCCTCCAGCAGCGCCACCCACTGCGCGGTGGTGCGCGTGCGGGTCACGGTTTCCATGAGCGGCACCAGTTCGGCGCGGTGCTGCACGCGCAGCGTGTTGGTGGCGAACCGCGCGTCCGTGGCCCACTCCGGCCGGCCGATGGCCGCGCAAAAGCGTGCGAACTGGCCGTCGTTGCCGATGGCCAGCAGCATGGCGCCGTCGGCCGTGGGAAAGTCCTGGTAGGGCACGAGGCTCGGGTGGCTGTTGCCCTGGCGCCGTGGCGATTCACCGGTGGCCAGGAAGCCTGCCGCCTGGTTGTCCAGCACCGCCATGCCCACGTCCAGCAGCGCCATGTCGATGTGCTGGCCCTCGCCCGTGCGCTGGCGCACGTGCAGCGCCGCAAGGATGGCGTTGCTGGCGTAGAGGCCCGTGAACAGGTCGATCACCGCCACGCCGACGCGCAGCGGCCCGCCGCCGGGTTCGCCGTCGGCGCGGCCGGTGATGTCCATCAGGCCGGTCATGGCCTGCACCATCAGGTCGTAGCCGGCGCGCGGGGCATAGGGCCCGGTCTGCCCGAAGCCCGTCACCGAGCAGTAGATGAGCCGCGGGTTCAGCGCCCGCAGGCTTTCGTGGTCGAGGCCGTACTGCTTCAGCCCGCCCACCTTGAAGTTCTCCACCACCACGTCCGCCTCCATCGCCATGGCGCGCAGCAGCGCCTGGCCTTCCGGATGGGCCATGTCGATGGTGACGGAGCGCTTGTTGCGGTTGCAGGCCGTGAAGTACGCCGCCTGGGTCGTGTCCCGGCCCTCGGCGTCCTTCAGGAAGGGCGGTCCCCACTGGCGCGTGTCGTCGCCGGTGCCGGGGCGCTCCACCTTGACCACGTCCGCGCCCAGGTCCGCCAGCACTTGCGTGCACCACGGCCCGGCGAGCACGCGCGAGAGATCGAGCACCCGGATGCCGGCGAGCGCGCCCGCCCCC
Organism: Acidovorax sp. PRC11; assembly: GCF_031844105.1. Lineage (NCBI taxonomy): Bacteria > Pseudomonadati > Pseudomonadota > Betaproteobacteria > Burkholderiales > Comamonadaceae > Acidovorax > Acidovorax sp. PRC11. The sequence continues at coordinate 3,319 of NZ_JAUZUQ010000036.1, forward strand.
GGAGCGGATGCGGAAGCGGAGGGAGAAGAGGGGAGCGGGACCGAGTCCATGGCGCCTTCGATCAGTTTGCGAACGCGGCGATACCCGTCTGGGCGCGGCCCAGGATCAGCGCATGCACGTCGTGCGTGCCCTCGTAGGTGTTCACCACCTCCAGGTTCACCAGGTGGCGCGCCACGCCGAATTCGTCGCTGATGCCGTTGCCGCCCATCATGTCGCGCGCCATGCGGGCGATGTCCAGCGCCTTGCCGCAGCTGTTGCGCTTGATGATGGAGGTCGCCTCGACGGCGGCAGTGCCTTCGTCCTTCATGCGGCCCAGGCGCAGGCAGGCCTGCAGGCCGATGGCGATCTCGGTCTGCATGTCGGCGAGCTTCTTCTGGATGAGCTGGTTGGCGGCGAGCGGCCGGCCGAACTGCTTGCGGTCCAGCGTGTACTGGCGCGCCGTATGCCAGCAGAACTCGGCGGCACCCAGGGCGCCCCAGGCGATGCCGTAGCGCGCGCTGTTCAGGCAGGTGAACGGGCCCTTCAGGCCCTGCACCTCGGGGAAGGCGTTCTCTTCGGGCACGAACACGTCGTCCATCACGATCTCGCCGGTGATCGACGCGCGCAGGCCCACCTTGCCGTGGATGGCCGGCGCCGTGAGGCCCTGCATGCCCTTTTCCAGCACGAAGCCGCGGATCGGGCCCACGGCGCCGGCCTCGCTCACTTCCTTCGCCCAGACGACGAACACGTCGGCGATCGGGCTGTTGGTGATCCACATCTTGCTGCCCTTGAGCTTGTAGCCGCCGGCCGTCTTGTAGGCGCGGGTGGCCATGCTGCCGGGATCGGAGCCATGGTCGGGCTCGGTCAGGCCGAAGCAGCCGATCCACTCGCCGCTCGCGAGCTTGGGCAGGTACTTCTGCTTCTGCGCCTCGGTGCCGAATTCGAAGATCGGCACCATCACCAGCGAACTCTGCACGCTCGCCATCGAGCGGTAGCCGGAATCGACGCGCTCCACCTCGCGCGCGATCAGGCCGTAGGCCACGTAGTTCAGGCCCGGGCCGCCGTACTGCTCGGGGATGGTCGGGCCCAGCAGGCCCAGTTCGCCCATCTCGCGGAAGATGGCCGTGTCGGTCTTCTCGTGGCGGAACTGCTCCAGCACGCGGGTCGCGAGCCGGTCCTGGCAATAGGCCGCTGCGGCATCGCGCACCATGCGTTCGTCGTCGCTGAGTTGCTGGTCGAGAAGGAAGGGGTCTTCCCAGTGGAAGGCTGCGGGGCGGGCCATGGTGTCTCCTGACTGGATGCGGGGGAATGAATTGGCGGAATGGATGGTGCGTTTCATGCACGCATGGCACATCCTAGGCCCAAGGCTTCCCATCGGGCAAGCGAGGATGTCGCATCCAGAAATGAGGTTCTGGAATACCTGTGTAGCATCGCGCCATGCGCCGCACCCTGCCGTCCACCCAGGCCCTGGCCTGTTTCGAATCCGCCGCCCGCCACGAGAGCTACACCCGCGCGGCGCAGGAGCTGTTCCTCACGCAGAGCGCGGTGTCGCGCCAGATCATGGCGCTGGAGGAGTTCCTGGGCGTGGCGCTGTTCCGCCGCGCCCGCCACGGCGTGGCGCTCACGCCCGCGGGCACGCACTACGCCGCCCAGGTGGCGCGGTGGCTGGAGGGCCTGGAGCGCGACACGCTCGACGTGATGGCCCACCAGGGGCAGGGCGGCTCGATCCGCCTGGCGGCCGTGCCGACCTTCGCGACCCGCTGGCTGGTGCCGCGCCTGCCGCAACTGGCCGCCCGCCATCCCGACATCGTGGTACACATCGAGACCCAGGTGCGCCCCTTCCTGTTCGCCGATGCCGGCTTCGATGCCGCGCTCTACGCCGGCACGCCCGAGCAGGTGGCCAACTGGCCCGGCACCCAGGCACGCTGGCTGCTGCAGGAGGACGTGGCACCCGTCTGCAGCCCGGCCCTGCTGCCCGGGGGCCGGCCGCTGGCGCCCGAAGCCCTGGCCGCGCTGCCGCTGCTGCAGCAGACCACCCGGCCGCTGGCGTGGCGCCAGTGGTTTGAATCCATGGGCGTGCATGCGCCCCAGCATGCCCTCGACGGCCCGCGCTACGAACTGTTCTCGATGTCGGCCGTGGCCGCAGCGCACGGGCTGGGGGTGGCGCTGGTGCCGCTGATGCTGATCGAACCCGAACGGGCGCGCGGCGAACTCGTGCCGGCTTGTGATGTTGAGCCGCGGGGAGGGCGCGGCTACTACCTCGTCACCCCGGCGCAGCCCCAGCCGCCGGTCGTCGAGGCATTCGCCGCCTGGTTGCAGGACATGGCCGCGACTTGAGCGCTGCGGCACCGCGTCCGGTTGCGCTCGCCGTGGCCGCGGGCTAGGCTGTGCTGGCCTGTTGTCGAGCCCCCGCGCAGCCCGCGGTCCGGCCCGGCGGAGGCGTTCTTTGGCCTTTTCTGCTTTCTGCCATCGTCACAAGGAGTACCGGCATATGCAAAACAATACGAGCGGCATCTACCACACCCCCTATTTCGACCCGACGGTCGATGAGCTGGAGACCCTCAAGCAACTGGAGATGGGACGCGCCATCAGCGTGCCGGAGGCCCTGCGCCACCATCTGTCGGGCCGCCTCTACGAACGGGGCTACATCACCAAGAACGCCGGAGGCGATCTCGCCATCACCGACAGCGGCCGGGTGCTGATCCGCCGCCAGGACGCGTGACGCCATAACGCAGGCATGGCCGGCCGTGCGCCCGGCCGGCCCGCAGGTGGCCCCGTCCCATCGAAACCCTCCGACGGCGATACCGCCCTCGTCCTACACCACGGAATTCGTCCATTCCATACAGTCGTGGCTGTGCCTAGCAAGAGACGGGAATTGGTCCCCTCCTCGAGCCAGGTGCCCCGATCAAGCGAAACGGCCATGCCCTGGAACCGAGGGGCGAGCGGTCCGACAGCCTGGGGTGGCGAAGGATGTCCTTGCCACACGGCACCGGCCCGCACGGGACCGCCGGGCGCGGCTTTTGCCCCCGACATTCCCCTCATCCCCTCGGAACAGCTGGCCGGTGTTCCATTTCCTGTTGACGGACGAACATCATGAAAGAAACCCTCACCGTCGTGGCCGGCTTCGTACTCTTCTCCAGCCTGGGGATCGCCTACTTCGCCGCGTCGTACATGAGCGGGCTCTGATCGGGCCTTCCTATTCCACCGCGGCCCAGCCATCGGCGCCGCGGTTCTCAACTCCCCCGCCTCCCCACCATGCCCCGCCTCCACCGCGACCCCGCCGACAAAAGCGACCAGCCCGTGGAGCCGGACGTGCCCGGACAGCTGCCCGAGCCGGCGGACCAGCCGCCCCACTGACGAAGGAGTCCCCCATGCTTTCCCGCCCCCAAGCTTCCGGTACCGCGACAGAGCAGCAGGTCGAGGCCGCGGAAAAGCGGGTCGGCGAGGTGCTGGAGCAGCTCGAAGACGCCACCCAGGGCGAGGTGAGCAAGATCGCGCTGGAAGACGTGGTGGACACCAATCCGCGCACCGGCCGGCCCGAGGTGCAGAAGCAGGTGGACATCACGGTGCAGACCAAGCCTGAGCGGAAGTGGGTGCGCTGAGCCTCGGCCATAAAATCACCGGGTGGCATCGAAGTACACCAAAGAGCAGAAAGAAGGGCTGGCGCGCTTCATCGACACCATTGCAGCGTCGTCGTTCATCGGCGGTGTCGTCGGCTTGACCGGCCACAGCCCCTTGAGCATCTGGGAGGTGATGACCCTTTTCGCCACCTGTCCTATACTCCTGCTACTGTCCTGGAGACTGAGGAAGCCATCATGATCATCACTGCACTCATCGTTTTCGTGATTGCCGCTGCTGGCGTGACCTGGTACGTCACCAGCCATTGAGCGACGGGCAGGAACTGCAACAGAACCTGGGGGCACTTCGGTGCCCCTTGTCGTTTCTCCGGGGGCTGGGTCAGTCGTTGTTCTGACGTGGAGGCGGCGGACGTGGCAAGGGTGCGCGCCAGGCGCCGCGGGCACTGTCCGGTGGCAGCAGGGAAAGCGACGATGTGCCGGCTGCGATGGTGAGCGGCAAGCAGTCCGCGGCGCGAGGATCTGCTCGAACCATGGCGAGAAAGGCCATGGTGCCCGGGGCCGGAATCGAACCGGCACGCCTTGCGGCGGGGGATTTTGAGTCCCCTGCGTCTACCAATTTCACCACCCGGGCGACGCGAAGAAGGAAGCCGCGGATTATGGCACAGTAGGGGGCTATGGCTACCACCCCCTCCCCGACGTACCCCACCATCGAAGACGCGATCGGCCGCACGCCGCTGGTCGCCCTGCAGCGCATCGGCGCGCAGGAGAACGCCGAACGCGGCACGGTCGTGCTGGGCAAGCTGGAGGGCAACAACCCGGCCGGCTCCGTGAAGGACCGGCCCGCGCTGTCGATGATCCGGCGCGCGGAAGAGCGCGGGGAGATCAAGCCGGGCGACACGCTGATCGAGGCGACGTCGGGCAACACCGGCATCGCGCTGGCGATGGCGGCGGCGATCAAGGGCTACCGGATGGTGCTGGTGATGCCCGAGGACCTGTCGGTGGAGCGCGCGCAGACGATGAAGGCGTTCGGCGCGGAGCTGATCCTCACGCCCAAGAGCGGCGGCATGGAATACGCGCGCGATCTGGCCGAGACCATGGTGCGGCAGGGCAAGGGCGTGGTGCTCGATCAGTTCGCCAACCCGGACAACCCGCGCATCCACTACGAGACCACCGGCCCCGAGCTGTGGGATCAGACGGGCGGGCGCATCACGCACTTCGTGAGCGCGATGGGCACGACGGGCACGATCACGGGCGTGTCGCGCTTCCTGAAGGAGAAGAACCCCGCGATCCGGATCATCGGCGCGCAGCCGAAGGAAGGCTCGCGCATTCCGGGCATCCGCAAGTGGCCGCAGGAGTACCTGCCCAAGATCTACGATCCGCGCGCGGTGGACGAGACGATCAACGTCGGCCAGGACGATGCCGAGGACATGTGCCGCCGCCTGGCGCGCGAGGAGGGCATTTTCGCCGGCATTTCCGCGGCGGGTGCCTGCTGGGCCGCGCAGGAGATCGCCAGGCGCGAGCGCGATGCGACGATCGTGTTCGTGGTGTGCGACCGCGGCGACCGCTACCTCTCCACGGGCGTGTTCCCCGCCTGACGCGGGCCCGAAGTCCCGACACGCGCCAGGTCTCGCTCCATGAACGCCGAACCCCGCTTCTGCACGCAGTGCGCCACGCCGCTGGCCTGGGTGACGGCGCTGGAGGACGCCGGGGAGCGGCAGCGCCTGCGCTGCCCGGCCTGCGGCTGGACGCACTGGAACAATCCCACGCCGGTGCTGGCGGCGGTCGTCGAGCTGGACGGGCGCGTGCTGCTGGCGCGCAATGCCGCATGGGAGCACAAGGCCTTCGCGCTCATCACCGGCTTCATGGAGGCCGGCGAGACGCCGCGGGAGGGCATCGTGCGCGAGGTGAAGGAGGAAACCGACCTCGACGTGAGCGCGCTGTCGCTGATCGGCGTGTACGACTTCCAGCGCATGAACCAGGTCATCGTGGCCTACCATGCGGTGGCGCACGGCACGGTGCGGCTCTCGCCCGAGCTGGTCGACTATCGCCTGATCGCGCCGCGGGACCTGCGCTGCTGGCGCTCCGGCACGGGCCAGGCGCTGGCCGACTGGCTGCGCGGCCACGGCATCGAGCCCACTTTCATGGAATGGCCGGGCCAGCGCAGCGAGGCGCCGGCGACTGCACCTGCACCTGCACCTGCACCTGCACCTGCACCAGTCCCCCCGGTGGCAACGGATGCCGCCTCCAACCCGGCGGCAGGCGGGGCGCAGCCCGGGCCGCTCTAGAATTCCTTCTCTCTTCGCCAGGAAGCCGACGACGATGCACATCCACAAGGAAATCGACACCCGCGGGCTGAATTGCCCGCTGCCCATCCTGAAGGCCAAGAAGGCGCTCGCGTCGATGGCCAGCGGCGAGGTGCTGAAGGTGGTGTCCACCGACAACGGCTCGCTGCGCGACTTCCAGGCGTTCGCCAAGCAGACCGGCAACGAGCTGCTGGACCAGAGCACGGCGGGCGAGGAATACACGCACGTGCTGCGGCGGCGCTGAACGAACGTGCGCGTGCCGGCAGTGCTGGCACCCGAAAGGTCCACGCGACCGGCGAAGCGGCTCTGCGCAGCGGCGGCGCTGCAAGCAAAAAAGGCGCTCCCGGGAGCGCCTTTTTTGCAGGACCGCGCCAGTCGGGCCGCGGCTCAGATCTCCACGGTCTTGAGGTATTCGCGGAAGGCGGCGCCCACCTGGGGATGCTGCAGCGCGAGTTCCACCGTGGCCTCCAGGAAGCCTTCCTTGCTGCCGCAGTCGTAGCGCTTGCCTTCGTAGCGGAAGGCGTAGACGGCTTCGCGGGCCATGAGGCGCGCGATGGCGTCGGTGAGCTGGATCTCGCCGCCCACGCCCTGGGGCTGGTTGCGGATCTCGTCGAACACGCCGGGCGTGAGGATGTAGCGGCCGGCCACGCCCATGCGCGAGGGGGCTTCTTCGGGCGACGGCTTCTCGACGATGCGGTCGATGCGGATCAGCGGGCCGCCGGCCGGCTCGCCGGCCACGATGCCGTAGCGGCGCACCTGGTCCTGCGGCACTTCCTGCACGGCCAGCAGCGAGCGGCCCTGCTTGCGGAAGGCACCCGCCATCTGCGCCATCACGGGCTGGCCGCCTGGGGGGCCCACCATCAGGTCGTCGGCGAGCAGGACGGCGAAAGGCTCGCGGCCTACCAGCGGCTCGGCGCAGAGCACGGCGTGGCCCAAGCCCAGCGAGCGCGGCTGGCGCACGAAGGCGCAGTCCATGTCGCTCGGCGCAACCGAGCGCACGAGCTCCAGCAATTCCTTCTTGCCGGCGGCTTCCAGCTCGTTCTCGAGCTCGTAGGCGGTGTCGAAATGGTCCTCGATGGCGCGCTTGCTGCGGCCGGTGACGAAGATCATGTGGCGGATTCCGGCCGAGTAGGCCTCTTCGACGGCGTACTGGATCAGCGGCTTGTCGACCACGGGCAGCATCTCCTTGGGGGATGCCTTGGTGGCGGGCAGGAAGCGGGTGCCCAGGCCGGCCACGGGGAAGACGGCCTTGCGGATCGCGGAGTTGTCGCTCATGGAGATGATTCCTCGTATCGAATGGGGGGCGATTATCGGAGCAGGATGGGGACGCCGCCGTAGGCCTTCAACGCAACCTGAACCTCGTTACACCAGGAAACCTCTGCATACCCCACGGCTTGCGCCCGCGGCAATCGGCAGAGGTCCCTGAATCGTCAGCCGAGCCGCGCCAGCTGGTCCTTCAGGCGTGCGAGCGTGGCGCCGAAATCCGCCACGCGCTTCTGTTCCTGCTCGATCACGGCGGGCGGCGCCTTGGCCACGAATGCCTCGTTGCCGAGCTTGGCGCGCGCCTTGGCGATCTCGCCCTCGATGCGGCCGGCCTCCTTGGCGAGGCGGGCCTTCTCTGCGGCCACGTCGATCTCCATGTGCAGGCACAGGCGCGCGTCGCCCACCACGGCCACGGGCGCGGCCTGCGCGGCGGCGGCCCAGGCGGCCTCGTCGTCGAACACCTTCACTTCGCTGAGCTTGGCCAGGGCCTGCAGGGCCGGTGCGGCCGCGCGCAGGAACTCCGCATCGCCCACCGCGTAGAGCGGCAGGCGCGTGGCCGGCGAGACGTTCATCTCGCCGCGCAGCGTGCGGCAGGCATCGACCACGGCCTTGAGCCGGACCACGTGGGCGATGGCGGCTTCGTCGATGCGCTCGGGCTGGGCCTGCGGGTAGGCGGCGATGCTCACCGAGGCGCCGGCGCGGCCGGCCACCGGGGCGACCTTCTGCCAGAGCTCTTCGGTGATGAACGGGATCAGCGGATGCGCGAGGCGCAGGATGGTCTCCAGCGTGCGGATCAGCGTGCGGCGCGTGGCGCGCTGCTGGGCCTCGCCGCCGGTCTGGATCTGCACCTTGGCGATCTCCAGGTACCAGTCGCAGAACTCGTTCCAGACGAATTCATAGATGGCTTGGGCGACGTGGTCGAGGCGGAATTCCTCGAATCCCTTGGCGACTTCGGCCTCGACCTGCTGCAGGGCCGAGACGATCCAGCGGTCGGGCTGGCTGAAGGCGAGGTAGCCGCCGTCGCAGTCGGCCTGCGTGTGGTCGGAGAGGCCGCAATCGTGGCCTTCGCAGTTCATCAGCACGAAGCGGCTGGCGTTCCAGAGCTTGTTGCAGAAGTTGCGGTAGCCCTCGCAGCGCTTGCTGTCGAAGTTGATGCTGCGGCCCAGGCTGGCGAGCGCGGCGAAGGTGAAGCGCAACGCGTCGGCGCCGTAGGCGGGAATGCCCTCGGGGAATTCTTTTTGCGTGTTCTTGCGCACCTGGGGCGCGGTCTCGGGGCGGCGCAGGCCGGTGGAGCGTTTGTCGAGCAGCGGCTCGAGCGCGATGCCGTCGATCAGGTCCACCGGGTCGAGCACGTTGCCTTCCGACTTGCTCATCTTCTTGCCCTGCGCATCGCGCACCAGGCCGTGGATGTACACGTGCCTGAACGGCACGCGGCCCGTGAAGTGCGTGCTCATCATGATCATCCGGGCGACCCAGAAGAAGATGATGTCGTAGCCCGTGACCAGCACGGAGGAGGGCAGGTAGAGGTCGTAGTCCTTCGTGGCGGACGCATCCTGAAGCGCCTCGGGCCAGCCGAGCGACGAGAACGGCACCAGGGCGGAGGAATACCAGGTGTCGAGGACGTCGGCATCGCGGGTGAGCTTCGCGCCCGCGCCGGCCTGGGCCTGCGCTTCGGCCTCGTTGCGGGCGACATACACGTTGCCGGCCTCGTCGTACCACGCCGGGATCTGGTGGCCCCACCAGAGCTGGCGGCTGATGCACCAGTCCTGGATGTTGTTCATCCACTGGTTGTAGGTGTTGACCCAGTTCTCGGGCACGAACTGCACTTCGCCGGAGGCGACGGCGTCGATGGCCTTCTGCGCGATGCTCTTGCCCGTCGGGTCCTGCTCGCTCACCTTCGTCATCGCCACGAACCATTGGTCGGTCAGCATGGGTTCCACGACCTGGCCGGTGCGGGTGCAGATGGGGACCATGAGCTTGTGCTTCTTGGTCTCGACCAGCGCGCCGGCGGCTTCCAGGTCGGCCACGATGGCCTTGCGGGCCACGAAGCGGTCCATGCCGCGGTACTTCTCGGGCGCGTTCTCGCTGACGGTGGCCTGCAGGGTGAGCACCACGATCATCGGCAGGTTGTGGCGCTGGCCCACCTGGTAGTCGTTGGGGTCGTGCGCGGGCGTGACCTTGACCACGCCGGTGCCGAATTCCTTGTCCACGTAGGCATCCGCGATGATCGGGATCTCGCGGCCCACCAGGGGCAGGGTCACGGTCTTGCCGACGAGGTGCGCATAGCGCTCGTCCTCGGGATGCACCATGACGGCCACGTCGCCGAGCATGGTCTCGGGCCGGGTGGTGGCCACGGTGAGGCTGCCGCTGCCGTCGGTGAGCGGGTAGGCGATGTGCCAGAGCGAGCCGTCCTTCTCCTCGTTCTCGACCTCCAGGTCGGACACGGCGGACTGCAGCACCGGGTCCCAGTTCACGAGGCGCTTGCCCCGGTAGATGAGGCCCTGCTGGTAGAGGCGCACGAAGGTGTCGGTGACCACCTTGGAGAGCTTGTCGTCCATGGTGAAGTATTCACGGCTCCAGTCCACGCTGTCGCCCAGGCGGCGCATCTGCGTGGTGATGGTGTTGCCGCTCTTTTCCTTCCACTCCCAGACCTTCTTCACGAAGTTCTCGCGGCCGAGGTCGTGGCGGCTCGCGCCCTGGTCCTGCAGCTGGCGCTCCACCACGATCTGGGTGGCGATGCCGGCGTGGTCGGTGCCGGGCACCCACAGCGTGTTGTAGCCGCGCATGCGGTGGTAGCGCGTGAGGCTGTCCATGATCGTCTGGTTGAACGCATGGCCCATGTGCAGCGTGCCGGTCACGTTCGGCGGCGGCAGCTGGATGGAGAAATTCTCGTGGCGCGCCGCGGCGCCGGCATCGGGCGCGGAGGTGCCGCGGTAGCCGGCCACGCCGTAGCCCCGGCGCTCCCACTCGGGGCCCCAGTGGGCTTCCAGGGCGGAGGGTTCGAAGGACTTGGAGAGGCTTTCAAGGCCGGGCTGTTGCAGGGGCGAACTCATGGCGTGGGCAGGGGAGGGGGACCGCGCCGCGCTGTTGGGGCGCCGTCCTGTGACGGTTGGGACTCGAGCCCGGGATTCTACGGGCCCGTGGCGCACTGCCCGCAACCCTGCGTTCCGGGGGAAACGTGCGGCGCCGTGGTGTTGCGGCCTGTGTTCTTTGTTACGTGCATGCGGTGGACTTCGCCCGGCACGCTGCGAATAATGCGCCGCTTCGCATCCTGCGGCATCCGGAGGGAGCCGCGGGCCGTCAAAACCATTCCAAACAACGGCGCCCATGACGAACGCATCGACCCCGTCGACCCCGTCGACCCCGTCGACCCCATCGCACGCATCCGCATTCCGCAAAGGCCTGGCCAAGGTGGCCATGCTCGCGTTGCTCTCCCTTTTCCTGGTTCCGGCCCTGACCCTGCTCTTCGTGCACCACGTGCAGGACGCCGAGGACGCGCGCTTCCTGGCGGGCATCGAGCGGCGCATCGACGCCGAAGCCTCGATGCCGGCGGACGAGAAGGCCGCGCAGAAGGAATTTTTCCGCAACCACCCGCCGTCGGGCGCCTGCCACGATGCGCACCCCCGCGTCGCCGAAGTGCGCGAGCGCCTGTGCAGCCCGTATTCGTCGGCCTGGCAGTTCGACATGGCCCGGCGGGTTTCCCTGGCCGTGCTGCTGGCCGGCGGCGTGCTGCTGCTGGTGGTGCTGGCGCTCGGCGCGCTGGCCTTCGCCAACCGGCCGCTGCAGTACGCGAGCTTCATGGCGGGCTGGCGGATCACCACCTGGGCGAGCGCGCTGTCGCTGGTCGTGCAGGGCGCGCTGCTGACCTGGCTGGCGTTCTGGGTGCCGGCGTTCTTCGTCCACAAGTATTCGCCCAAGCTCATCATCCTGATCGGGCTGGGCGTGGCCGGTGCGGTGTGGATGGCGGTGTCGGCGATCTTCCGCAAGGTGCCGCGGGACAACGAGGTCACCGGCGAGACCCTGTCGGAAGCCGACGCGCCGCAGCTCTGGAACCGCGTGCGGGCACTGGCCGCGCGCCTGGGCACCGAGCCGCCGCGCCACATCGTGGCCGGCATCGACGCGAACTTCTTCGTGACGGAGTCGCCGCTCACGGTGCAGGGGCGCGAGCTGACGGGCCGCACGCTGTTCGTCAGCATCCCGCTGCTGCGCGTGCTCGACCAGCAGGAGGCCGATGCCGTGCTCGGGCATGAACTCGCCCACCTGCGCGGCGGGGACACGCAGAGCAGCGCCCGGCTGGGCCCGAAGCTCGTGCAGTTCGACCATTACCTGCACGCGGTGCGCGAAGCGGGCCTCTCGGCGCTGGCGTCGCCGCTGCTCACGCTCTACCGCACGATCTTCGAGGTGGCGCTGGCGCGCGAGAGCCGGGAGCGCGAATTCCTGGCCGACCGCACGGCGGCCGAGATCGCATCGCCGCAGGGCATCGCCCGTTCGCTCGTGAAGATCGCGGCCTATGCGCAGTACCGCCACCGCATCGAGGAAGACCTGTTCGGCCGCGACCAGCGCCAGACGGGCACGCTGGGCATCGCGGGCTTCATCGCGCAGGGCCTGGGGCGCTACGCGGGCTCGCCGGATTTCGCGGCGGCGATGCAGTCGGGGAACGTGCCGCATCCGTTCGATTCGCACCCGCCGATGCGCGAGCGCATCGAGCGCGTCGGCATCACGCTGGCGGAGCGCGACTACGGCGCCGTCGTGCAGCAGGCGCCCGCGTCCACCTGGGTGCAGGAGATTCCCGTGGCGGAGGCGATCGAGCAGCGGCTCTGGGCGGCCTACGAATCGGACTTCGCCGAGAACCACGAACGCAGCCTGGCCTACCGGTACGAGCCCGCCGACGCGCAGGAACGTGCGCTGGTGCTGCAGTACTTCCCCGACCAGGTGTTCGAGGTGAAGGGCGGCGAGACGGTGACCATCGGCATCGACGGCATCGGTGCCACGCGGGACGGCGTGCACGTGGACTGGGATGCGGTGAAGGCCCTGCAGTTCAACGAGAGCGCCTTCGCCGACGCGCTCGTCGTGACGCATCCGGAAAAGGCCCTGCTGCGCCACCGCACCACGAAGATCCCGCTCAAGGGCATGGGCAAGGACAAGGACCGCTTCAAGGCCGTGGTGAATGCCTACTGGCAGCGCCACCAGGTGATGCGGGCGCAGCAGGCCGGGGCTGCCGGCACGGCCCCGGCGGCGGCCTGACGGGCGGGCCCTGCAGCGGCGGCCACGGGCGCGAAGCGCGTCCGCCCCGCCGCCGCCCGGCCGGCCGGGGTCAGGCCTGGGTGCCGGGCACGTATTCGGGCCGGTCGTTGGACTGCGGCTTGAGCGGGGCGGCGGCCTGGCCCGCGGCGCGCTCGCGGCGCCACTGCTCCTTGCGGGCCGTCCATTCGGCGAGGCGCTGGTGGGCGACCTGGCTGTCCTTCGCCATGTGCTCCTCGTCCGCGAGCTGCGCGGCGAGTTCGAGCCGGATGCCGTTGGGATCGAAGAAGTAGATGCTCTTGAAGATGTGGTGGTCGGTGACGCCCAGCACCTCGATGCCGTGCGCCTCCAACCGGGCCTTGGTGTTGGCCAGTTCTTCCACCGTGTTCACGCGGAAGGCGATGTGGTTCACCCAGGCCGGCGTGTTCGGCGAGGGCTCGGATTTCACGTCGTCGCCCAGGTCGAAGAAGGCGATGAACGAGCCGTCCTGCAGCCGGAAGAAGAAGTGCGTGTAGGGGCAGTACTCGCCCGTGCTGGGCACGTAGTCGCTCTGGATGATGTGGTAGAGCGGCAGGCCCAGGATGTCTTCGTAGAAGTGCCGCGTTTCCTCGGCGTCGCGCGCGCGGTAGGCGTAGTGGTGCAGCTGCTGCACCGCGGCGGGCGCGGGCAGGGTGGCCAGGTCGGGGCGGGGCAGTGCGCTCATGGGTGTCTCCTTCGGATGGTGGCTGGAATTGTACTATCCGTAATCAATTTCATATAAAGCAATTTACTCCGTTCCCCTGCCGGCCGTATAGTCATGGACCGGCCACTGGATGCGGCCGCACCGTCCCAGCCATTCACCGAGGCATTTCCGCCGATGCGCCTGTAAGCCCCCTTCCGTCCGTCCCGCCTTTTCTGCTGCGACGTTTCTCGCAGCAGCACGGCGGCCGATCCCGATGGCATGGAGTGGCCTCATGGCGACAGTCGACGCGGACCGCCGTCCGCCGGGCAGCGCATCGCGCGCTGCCGTTTCCCTTTCTTCCCCATCCATTTCCCCCGCTCCGCTGCACGCAGGTGCGCGGGACGGCGTGCTGCAACTGCGGCAGGTGCAGTGGTGCCCCCCCGGCGGCGAGCCGCTCTGGATCGAGCCGCCCACGCTGGCCGTGCCGCGCGGCATCACGGGCCTCGTCGGTGACAACGGCACGGGCAAGAGCGTGCTGCTGGCGATCGCGGCCGGTGTGCTGCAGCCGTCGTCGGGCAGCGTGGTGCGGGCAGGGACGCTGCATGCCGTGGGCCAGCACCCGGCGGGTGCGACGGTCGCTGCGCTGGCAGGCGTCGAGCCCGTGCTGCATGCGCTGCAGCGGCTGGAGCGCGGCCGCGGCGGTGCCGACGACCTGCTGTGCGCCGATGGCCGCTGGGACTGGCCGGCCCGCTGGCGGCGGGCGCTCGGCGATGCCGGGCTCGGCCACTTGGCGGACGGCGCCGATGCCGCCCGCCTGAGCGGTGGCGAGCGCGCCCGCGTGGCGCTGGCGGGGGCTTTTTTGTCCGATGCCGACGTGCTGCTGCTCGACGAGCCCACGAACCATCTGGATGGACCCGCGCGGCGCTGGCTGGAGGACGCCCTGCGGGGCTGGCGCGGCGCCGCGCTGGTGGCGAGCCACGACCGTGCGCTGCTGGAGGGAGCCGACCGCATCGCCGAGCTGTCGCCGCGCGGACTGCGGCTGTCTGGCGGCGGCTGGAGTGCCTATGCGGCGCAGAAGGCCGACGACACCCGGGCCGCGCAGGAAGCGCTGCGGCAGGCGCGCGTGCAGCGCGATGGCGCGCTGCGGGAGCTGCGGCGGCAGGATGAGGCCCAGGCCCGGCGCAGTGCCCGCGGCACCGCGGCCCGCCGCGCAGCGAACCAGTCGCCGCTGGTGCTGGACCGCATGAAGGACCAGGCCGAGGCGCATGCGGGGCGCAGCGGCGTGCAGCGCCAGCAGGCGCGCGAGCGGCTGGAGGGCGCCGTGCGCGAGGCCTTCGAGCGGGCGGGGCCGGACGCCGTCCTGGCGCTGCCCCTGCCGGCCAGCGCGGTTCCGGCCGGCAAGCCGGTGCTGCGGCTGGAGGGCGCGGTGCCGCCGTTCGGCGCCCGGGCGCCGCTGGACGGCGTATGGAGCGGCCCGGTGCGCATCGCCGTGGGCGGCCCGAACGGCTGCGGCAAGAGCACGCTGCTGCGCCTGCTGGCGGGGGACCTGAAGCCTGCCCAGGGGCGCGTGCAGTGCGCGGTGCGCACGGCCTGGCTCGGCCAGGAGGCGGGAGCGCTGCTGCCGCCGGACCGGAGCGTGCTGCAAGCGCTGTCGCAGGCCGGGTCACCGCTGCCCGTGCACGAACAGCGCACGCGCCTGGCGCAGCTCGGGCTGGATGCGGAGCGCGTGCAGCGCCCGGCCCGGGCCTTGAGCGGTGGCGAGCGCGTGCGCGCGGCGCTGGCCTGCGCGCTCTGGGGCGGTGCGCCCGCGCAGTTGCTGCTGCTGGACGAACCCGCCAACCACCTCGATGCCCGAGCGGTGCGGGTGCTGGAGGAGGCACTCGCTGCTTTCACCGGCGCGATGGTGGTGGTGTCGCACGACCGGCATTTCCTGCGGGCGCTCGCGCCGCAGGTGGCGTGGACGTGGGAAGGCGATCGGTGGAACCTGGACGGCGACCTCGATCGCCTGCTGGGGCTGGAACGCTGACCGCCGGGCCGCGCTCCGGTCCGCTGCGGCAGGGAAGGCTTGCGTCAGGAGGCCAGGGCCGCGTTCTTCCAGGCCGTGGCGGCCGCTTCGACGTCGCCGCGCCGCTCCGCGAGTTCGGCCAGGTGCCGCCAGGCGCGGCAGCGCAGCGGGCCTGCTTCGAGCTGCTGCGTGGATTGCGTGAACAGCTGCTGCGCCTTGCCCCAGAGCTGGCGCCGCAGGCAGGCCATGCCCGAGAGGTACTGCAGGCGCGCATCGCGCGGGTTGGCCTGCTGGGCGGCCTCGATGCGGGCCAGCCAGGTGGGGTCGAGCGCGTCGAGGTTGCCCTCCAGCGCCGCCACCAGCCGGGCGGCGTGCGTGTCGGACAGCGGATCGGCCGCGTCCACCATGCGCTCCCAGGCGGGCAGCAGCCAGGTGCGCACCTGGCCCGGGTCGCCGCCGAGGGCGGTGAGCCGCTGGGCGGCGTGGATCGCGAGTTCGGGCATGGCGCGTTCGGCCGGCTCCAGCGACATCCAGGCTTCCTGCAGTTGCGCCGGATCGTGCGCGCCGTTCAGCAGCTCGATCGCGAGGCCGCGCACGATGCTCTGCGCCGCCACGGGCGAGAAGGCGCGGTGCTTGCCGAGGAGGCGCGCGGTTTCCAGGGCCTCGCGCGTCTGGTGCGACAGGCGCGTGGCCTTGAGGCGCGCGCGCAGCGCGAGCGTGCGCCGGGCCGCGCCCTGGGGCAGGGCGGCGAGGTGTTCGAGCGCGGTGGTCGCGTCGCGCTCGTCGAGCGACCAGCGGGCGGCGCGCAGCTGGGCGCCTTCGCGCAGTTCCAGTTCGCTCATCGGCGCGCGGTCGGGGATGTTGTCCAGCGCATGGCGCAGGTGGGCCTCGCGCGTGGCGCGGTCCTGCAGCGCATGCGAGCTCTCGGCGGCGACGAGGTGCGCCAGCGTGCGCAGCTGGCGGCCGTGGGGCACGGCCTCGCCGGCGGCTTCGAGGGCCGTCTCCTGCGAGAGCGCGGCCATGGCCGCCTTGCGCGAGCGCAGGAAGCGGCCGGCGAGCAGTTGGGAGAGCGCATCGAGCAGCGCGGCGTGCATCGAGCGTTCCTTCTGCTGCACGCGCCAGCGGCGCGCCTGGCCGGGCAGCTCCAGCAGCGCCGAGAGCGCGCGCAGTGCCGCGTATAGCACCGCGAAGCCGCCGAAGAGCAGCAGCAGCACGAAGTTGAGCGACAGGTCGATGCGGTAGGGCGGCCAGAACAGGGTCACGGTGCCCTGGTTGTTGCCCGCGAACAGGGCGGCCGCCACCGCGACGCCGAAAAGTGCCAGGAACCAGAGTGCTGCGCGCATGGGAAAACGGGTTGCTTCTTGTCTTCGGCTCTCAGCGGCCGGCGGCGGCCGTGGACAGCGCGGCGAAGGTTTCGTCCAGCGTGGGCAGGGTGGCGCCCTTCAGGTGCATCTGCGCCTGCTGCAGCACGGTCGCGGCGTTCTGCGTGCGGCGCGCAGCCGGGTCGAAATACTTGCCCAGGGCGCTGCTGGCCGCGGACAGGTCGGCGCGGGCCGAGTCGTACTGGCGCGCCAGGATCGCGAGGCGGGCGTTCATCAGCTGCAGCTTGATGTTCTCGCGCAGGAAAAACGCCTGGTCGGGTGCGATCAGGATGGCCTCGGGGCGGTCGATGCGGGACACGCGCAGCAGCTGGCGCGCCTCGTCGCGCACGACTTCCCAGCCGCGCTGCAGCGTGGCCCGCCACCAGGGCGGCGGGGTGCCGTCCGGGGCCGGGGCGGGTGCGCCCTCGGGCAGCGTGCGGCCCGCGGCGTTCATGCGCCGCGTGGCGGCGGCCTGGGCGACCGCGTTCTGCAGGGGCAGCTCGTCGACCTGGCGCATGAGGTCGTCGAGCCGCGCGAGCAGGCCCGCGGTGTCGGTGACCTGGGCGGCGCCCACGCGTTCCAGGTCGCGGCCGATGGCGCGCGCCACGGGCGCCAGGCGCGGCTGCGCGGCGCGCTCGATGCGCTGGCTGGCGCTCTTGAGCGCGGCGACCACGGGCTCCAGGCTGCCGGTGAGCTGGGCCTGCTGCTGCGCGAGGCGCAGCGCGGATTCGATGTCCACCACGAGGTTCTCGTCGCGCGAGCGCGACAGGCTCTGCATCAGCTCTTCGAGCTGGCTGCGCTGCAGCGCGACTTCGCTCACGCGGGTTTCGTTCACGGCGACGCGTGCGGCCGCGTCGCGCGCCATGTCGAGGGCCTGGTTGGCGAGCGTGCGCGCCTCGATGGATTGCGCGCCGGCGTCGGCCGACTGGCGGGCCAGCTGTTCCTGGATGCCGCCCAGGCGCTGCCACAGCATGACGCTGGTCGCGAGGCCGGCCACGGCGACCACGCCGAGCAGCAGCAGCACGGCGCGCTGCACGCCGGAGGCCGGAGGCGAGGGCGGGGCGGGCGGTGCGGACGGGGCGTGGGAAGGCTCGGAACTCATGGGTGGGATTCTATCGACGCGACCACGTCGTTCAGGGCGGGGCGGCATTGGCGCACGGCCCCGAAACCCGCGTCCTGCGCGGCCTGCGCGATGCGGGGATGGGTGGCGAGCGCCCGCGCCTCCGCCCAGTCCTGCTCCGGCAGCGCCTCCCTCAGGTGGGCCACCGCCTCGGAGCTGCTGAACAGCCAGAGCGAGCCGTCGGCCGCGGCCGTTCGGGCGAGTTCCCGCTGCTCCGCGCTGAGGGGGGGCGCGCCGCGCTCGTAGGCGGCGACGAAATCCGCGTGGCCGCCGGCCGCCGCGATCTGCTGCGCCAGCCATTCGCGGCCCGTGCCCGCGACCGTGTCGGCGCCGTCGCTGCCGGCCTGGGCGCCGCGCACGACGAGGATGCGGTCGCCTGGCCGCACCTGCGGCGCCACCTGCTCCCACAGCGATTCGGAATCGAACTGGGTGGCGTCGGCAGCGGGCCGGTCGATGGCTTCGGCGGGCACGCCGGCCTGCCGCAGCGCCTGGGCGGTGCCCGGGCCGGGGGCCCAGATGCGCGGCAGCAGGGCCGGATCGCCGGCGAACAGCGCGGCGCCGGTGCCCGGCGGATCGAAGAAATGGTGGGCGGCGTTGGTGCTCACGAACATCACCGCGCGCCAGCGGGGCCAGGCCTCGCGCGCCGCCTGCAGGGCCGCGCGGGCCTCGGGACTGGCGCAGCCGCGGATCGCGATGAGGGGCAGGGCCACGGCCTCGATGCCGCGCGCATGCAGGTGCACGACCCACTGGGTGGCGTCGCGTTCCGGCCGGGTGACGATGGCGCGGCGCGGGGCGGCGGGAGTGGGGTCGGAACGGATCACGAAGCGGTGTCTTTCAGGCCGGGATCTGCGCTCCGCTGGCGCGCAGCTGCGCCGCCACGGCGGAGCCGAGCGCCTCGGCCTCGGGCAGGGTGGCGACAGGTGCGGACACCTGCACGCGCACCAGGGGACGCACGCCTTCCGGGTCGCCCCAGGCGCCGTCGAGCCGCAGCGTGCGGCCGCCGTCGGCCCAGCGGCCGTGCGCCGCCAGCGGCACGGAGCAGCTGCCGCCCAGCGCGCGGCTGACGGCGCGCTCGGCCGCCACGCAGAGCCACGTGGCCTGGTGGGCGAGCGGCGCGACGGCCTGCACCAGGTCGTGGCGCTGCGCGCGCACTTCCAGGCCCAGGGCGCCCTGGCCGGCGGCGGGCAGCATCTCGTCGGGCTCGAACACCGCGCGGATGCGGTCCTCCAGGCCCAGGCGCTTGAGGCCCGCGGCGGCGAGCACGATCGCGTCGTACCGGCCTTCGTCCAGCTTGCGCAGCCGGGTGTCGAGGTTCCCGCGCAGCGGCTGGATCACGAGGTCGGGCCGCAGTGCGTGCAGCAGCACCTGCCGGCGCAGGCTGGAGGTGCCCACCACCGCGCCCTGCGGCAGGTCGGCCAGGCGGGCGTAGCGCGGGGAGACGAACGCGTCGCGCGGGTCTTCGCGCTCCATCACGCAGGCCAGCTCGAAACCTTCGGGCAGCTCCATCGGCACGTCCTTGAGGGAATGCACGGCCACGTGGGCGCGGCCTTCCTCGAGGGCGGTCTCCAGCTCCTTCACGAAGAGTCCCTTGCCGCCCACCTTGGAGAGCGTGCGGTCGAGGATCTGGTCGCCCTTGGTGGTCATGCCGAGCAGGTCGACCGCATGGCCGCGCGCGCGCAGCAGCGATTGCACGTGCTCGGCCTGCCAGAGCGCGAGCCGGCTCTCCCGCGTGGCGATGACGATGGAAAGGGGGGCGGAAGGAGCGGAGGACGTGGGGGTGGGGGAGGATGGCATCGCGGTGTTCCGGGCCGTGCGGACGAACGCCGACGGGCCTGTGGGGGATGCTAGCATGCTGCGCCGCAGCACTTGCCCTTCGTGCGCGCGCCTCCAGGAGACCCTCTGCATGAATGCGACGCCTTCCCGCAAGACCCCATCCGCACCCGAACCGGAGGCCTCGCCCTCCGCCGGCCGGCGCGCCGACAAGGACCAGCCGCTGATCCAGGACATCCGCCTGCTCGGGCGCATCCTCGGCGACGTGATCCGCGAGCAGGAGGGCGTGGCCGCCTACGATCTGGTGGAGCAGGTGCGCAAGCTCTCGGTGGCCTTCCGGCGCGACGCCGACCAGGAGGCCGACAAGGCGCTCAAGAAGCTGCTCAAGGGCCTCTCGGGCGACCAGACCGTGAGCGTGATCCGTGCCTTCACCTACTTCAGCCACCTCGCGAACCTGGCCGAGGACCGGCACCACATCCGCCGCCGCACGGTGCACGAACGCGCCGGCAGCGCCCAGGAGGGCAGCATCGAAGTGGCGCTCGCCCGCCTTCGCTGGGCCGGCATCGCGCCGCGCACCGTGGCGCAGACGCTGGCGCGCAGCTACGTGGCGCCGGTGCTCACGGCGCACCCGACCGAAGTGCAGCGCAAGAGCATCCTGGATGCCGAGCGCGACATCGCCGAGCTGCTCGCCGAGCGCGACGAGATCCATGCCCGCGCGCAGCTCTACAAGGCCGCGCGCGACGCGCTCACGCCGCGCGAACTCGCCGCCAACGATGCGCGCCTGCGTGCCCGCGTGGCGCAGCTCTGGCAGACGCGCCTGCTGCGCTATTCCAAGCTCACGGTGGCCGACGAGATCGAGAACGCGCTCTCGTATTACGAATCGACCTTCCTGCGCGAGATCCCCAAGCTCTACGAGGACCTGGAGCGCGCGCTCGGCAGCCATCCGGTGGCGAGCTTCCTGCGCATGGGCCAGTGGATCGGGGGCGACCGCGACGGCAATCCCAACGTCAGCGCCGACACGCTCTCGCTCGCGCTGCGGCGGCAGGCCGAGGTGGCGCTGCGCCACTACCTCACCGAGGTGCACTATCTGGGCGGCGAGCTGTCGCTCTCGGCGCGGCTGGTGCAGGTCTCGCCCGAGATGCAGCAGCTGGCCGAGCGCTCGCCCGACACCAGCGAGCACCGGCAGGACGAGCCCTACCGCCGCGCGCTCACCGGCATCTATGCGCGCCTGGCGGCCACGCTGCGCGAGCTGACGGGCGGCGAGGCCGCGCGCCATGCCGTGGCGCCGCAGAACCCGTATACGGATGCAGGAGAGTTCCTGGCCGACCTGCGCGTGATCGAGGCCTCGCTGCGTTCGCACCGCGGCGCGCCGCTGGCCGCGCAGCGCCTGCACCCGCTGGTGCGCGCGGTGGAGGTGTTCGGCTTCCATCTCGCCACGGTGGACCTGCGCCAGAGTTCCGACCAGCACGAGCGCGTGGTGGCGGAACTGCTGGCCACGGCCAGGGTCGAGGACGACTACGCCGGCCTGCCGGAGCCCGAACGCGAGGCGCTGCTGGTGCGGCTGCTGTGCGACGCGCGGCCGCTGCGGGTGGTGGGCGCCGAATACTCCGACCACACGCGCGGCGAGATCGCGATCTTCGAGACCGCGCGGCGCATGCGCGAGCGGTACGGCGCCCAGGCCATCCGGCACTACATCATCAGCCACACCGAAACCGTGAGCGACCTGCTGGAGGTGCTGCTGCTGCAGAAGGAAGTGGGCCTGATGCACGGCACGCTGGACGCGCCCGACGCGCGCGCCGACCTGATCGTGGTGCCGCTCTTCGAGACCATCGGCGACCTGCGCAACGCCCAGCCGATCATGCGCGCGCTCTACGAGGTGCCGGGTTTCGCCGCGCTGGTGCAGCGCAGCGGGGCCGAGCAGGACATCATGCTCGGCTACTCCGACAGCAACAAGGACGGCGGCATCTTCACCAGCAACTGGGAGCTGTACTGCGCCGAGATCGCGCTCGTGGAACTGTTCGACGCGCTCGAATCGCGCCACCGCATCCGGCTGCGCCTCTTCCATGGCCGCGGCGGCACGGTGGGGCGCGGCGGCGGCCCGAGCTACCAGGCCATCCTCGCGCAGCCGCCCGGCACCGTGCGCGGACAGATCCGGCTCACCGAGCAGGGGGAGGTGATCGCCTCCAAGTACGCCAACCCCGAGATCGGCCGGCGCAATCTGGAGACCCTGGTGGCAGCCACGCTGGAGGCCACGCTGCTGCAGCCCACCAAATCCGCCACGCCGGCCTTCCACGACGCGGCGGCCGAACTCTCCGAGGCCAGCATGGCGGCCTACCGCGCGCTGGTATACGAGACGCCGGGCTTCGCCGACTACTTCTTCAATTCGACGCCGATCCGCGAGATCGCCGAGCTGAACATCGGCTCGCGCCCGGCCTCGCGCAAGCCGAGCCAGAAGATCGAGGACCTGCGTGCTATTCCCTGGGGCTTCAGCTGGGGCCAGTGCCGGCTCACGCTGCCGGGCTGGTACGGCTTCGGCGCCGCGGTGGAGGCCTTCGTGAAAACGCCGGGCGAGAGCCCCAAGGCGCGCATGGCGCTGCTGCAGAAGATGTACCGGCAGTGGCCGTTCTTCCGCACGCTGCTCTCCAACATGGACATGGTGCTCGCCAAGAGCGATTTGGCGCTGGCGTCGCGCTACAGCGAGCTGGTGGCGGACGCGCGCCTGCGCCGCAAGGTGTTCGGCGCGATCGAGGCCGAATGGCAGCGCACCGTGGACGCGCTCGCGCGCATCACCGGCGACCGGCAGCGGCTGGCGCACAACACCGCGCTCGCGCGGTCCATCCGCCACCGCTTCCCCTACATCGATCCGCTGCACCACCTGCAGGTGGAACTGGTGCGCCGCTGGCGCTCCGGCGAGGGCAGCGATCGGGTGCAGACGGGCATCCACATCAGCATCAACGGCATCGCGGCGGGGCTGCGCAACACCGGGTGAGGTGCGTGCGGCACCGGCCCGGCACGGGTCGCGCGGGCCCTCCGGCGGCATGCCCGGGCCTGCTTCTTGCTGAATCCGGTCCGTGGCCTGCGGCGGCGCTGCCGCGGGCGAGTGAACGGAGGCCGGGAAGGCCACGAGGGTGATGGAACCGAAGACGAACACGGCGACGAAGAACACGGCCACGGCCACGGCCACGGCCACGGCCACGGCGGCAGGCGCGGTTCTGCAGGCGCCTGGCGGGCCCGCCGGACCGGGAGCCGCCGGCTGGCTGCGCCGCCTGTGGGCGCAGGACGCTTTCGTCTACAGCCTGCGCGTGTTCATCGCGCTCAGCGGCGCCATGGCGCTGTGCTGGTGGCGCGACCAGGTGGCGCTGGTGACACCGATCTTCCTCGGCATCATCGCGAGCGCGCTGGCCGAGACCGACGACAGCTGGCGCGGGCGCCTGCGCGCCGTGCTGGTGATGCTGGCCTGCTTCGCGCTGGCGGCCAGTTCCGTGCAGCTGCTGCTGCCGCATCCGGCGTGGTTCGTGGCGGGGCTCGCGCTCTCCACCTTCGGCTTCACCATGCTGGGCGCGATCGGCGAGCGGTACCGGGCGATCTCTTCCGCCACGGTGATCCTGGCGCTGTACGCGGCCATCACCGCCTCGCCGGGCAGCGTGGCCGCGCATGCGCCGGCCGGCGGGCCATGGCACGTGCCCGGGCTGCTGCTGGCGGGGGCCGCGTGGTATGCGCTCCTGTCGCTGCTCTGGTGCGCCTTGTTCCCGCACCAGCCGGTGCGCCAGAACCTCGCGCGGCTCTACGACCAGCTGGGCGCCTACCTGCGGCTCAAGGCCAGCCTGTTCGAGCCGGTGCGCGGCGTGGACGTGGAGCGCCGCCGCCTGGCGCTGGCGCAGACCAACGGCCGGCTGGTGGGCGCCCTCAACGCCACCAAGGAAAGCATCTTCAGCCGCTGGGGCGCAGGGGCGCGGGCCACCCTGCCCACGGGCCGCATGCTGCGGCACCTGAACCTGTACTTCCTCGCGCAGGACATTCACGAGCGGGCGAGTTCCTCCCACCACCACTACAACGAATGGGCGGACGTGCTGTTCCACAGCGACGTGCTCTACCGCGCCCAGCGCGTGCTGCAGCTGCAGGGCGTGGACTGTGCGCGCATCGCGCAGGCGCTGCAGATGCACGAGCCCTTCGTGCGCGACGGCGCGGTGGCGCGCGCCATGGGCGACCTGCGCGACGCGATCGCCTACCTGGAGGCCCAGGGCCGCGCCGAGTGGCACCGGCCCCTGCGCAGCCTGCGTGCGCTGGCGCGCAACCTCGCCACGCTCGACGGCCAGCTCGATGCGGCGGCGCACCCGGACGGCGGCGAGCGGGCCGGCGACAGCAGCCTGCTGGACCGCTCCCCGCGCTCGCTGGCCGACGCCTGGGGCCGCGTGCGGGCGCAGCTGCATCCCGGCGCGCCGCTCTTCCGGCACGCCGTGCGGCTCTCGCTGGCGCTGGCGGCGGGCCACGGCATCATGCAGCTCATCGACCCGGTGCACGGCTACTGGATCCCCCTGGCCACGCTGTTCGTCTGCCAGCCCACCTACGGCGCGACGCTCACGCGCGTGTCGCAGCGCATCGCCGGCACGGCCGTGGGCCTGCTCGTGGGCTGGGCGCTGCTGCGGCTCTTCCCGAGCCTGCCGCTGCAGGCGCTGTTCGCGGTGGCGGCGGGCGTGCTGTTCTTCGTCACCCGCACCACGCACTACCTCACGGCCACCGCCGCCATCACGCTGCTGGTGCTGATGTGCTTCAACCAGGCCACCGGCGCGGCGCACGGGCTGATCCTTCCGCGCCTGTGGGACACGATGATCGGCAGCGCGATCGCCGCGGCCGCGATGCTCTGGGTGCTGCCCGACTGGCAGGGCCGCCGGCTCGCCGCCGTGGCGGCCCGGGCCCTGGCCGCCCATGCCCACTACCTGCGCGAGATCCTCTCGCAGTACGCCACCGGCAAGGCCGACGACCTGGATTACCGCCTTGCGCGGCGCAATGCGCACAACGCCGACGCGGCCCTGTCCACCACGCTCTCGCACCTGTTGCAGGAGCCGCGGCACGTGCGCTCGCACTCGCTGGCGGGCATGCGGATGCTGGTGGCCTCGCACACGCTGCTGAGCTATCTCTCGGCGCTGGGCGCGCACCGGGCAAGGCCGGCCGGTGAAGCGGCGGACCTTGCGCAGGAGGCGGGAGGCTACGCGGCGGAGCGGCTGGAAGCCCTGGCGGCGGGGCTGCAGCGGCGGCAGGTGGATTCCGGGGCGGCGGTGGTCGCCGGGGCCGTGGCGGGGGCGGATGGGAATGCGGATGTGGATGTGGATGTGGATGTGGATGCGGATGCCGGCGTGGCCCAGGTGCGGCCACAGGCTCAGAAGCAATCGCAATCGCAATCGCAATCCCAGACGCAATCGCGTGCATTGGCACTGGCCGCGGCGCTGGAGCAGGCGGCGGATGCCGGGGCGCTGCAGGGAGGGGACGGTGCGGTGTCGGCGGAGACGTTGCGCGTGTTGCAGACGCAGGTGGCGCTGGTGTGCCGGCAACTCGGGGTGATCGAGGGGGCGGCGGGGGCGTTGGTGGGGAAGGCGTAACTGGGGTTTTGTTGATTCTTGGTGACGTTGGTTGTTGTGGTGGTTTTGGGCGAGGGTGGTGGGTTTGTTTCCCGGGGCCGGGATGTGCGCCCGGCGGCGCACCTGCTTTCTTTTGCTTCGCCAAAAGAAAGTAGGCAAAGAAAAGGCGACCCTGGTGTCTGCGTCCCCCTTCGCCCCTGGGGGGCGAAGGGGGCAGCCTGTGGTGCTCGGTCGCGGGGCGGCGCCGTGGAACTCGCTTCGCGCTGC
>NZ_JAUZUQ010000037.1:0-26119 GCF_031844105.1 Acidovorax sp. PRC11
TCGCGCAGCCGCGATACCGCGCGGGCGGCCTCGGCCGCGCTGCAGCACGCCAAGAGCCCGGCCCCGCAGCGCGGTGCGCCCGGGCTCTCCGCGCCCGCGGCACCGAAAGGCCCCGCGCAGGCGGCCGCCCCTGCGGCGCCCGCCTCTGCTGCGGCGCCCGGCAGCGCCACGGCCAAGGCGTCGGGCTCCCACAACGACGACTGGGAAACCTTCTGAGCCGCTGACCTACCGCCGCCCGCGCGCATGGCGGGCGCGGCCTGCGCACTCGGGGGTCTCAGCGCCGCGGGGCCTGCGCTTTCTCTGCCCGCCGGCGCCGTGCCTGCCGCGCCTGCCAGGCGGTGTCCAGCGCCAGCATGCACAGCAGCGACAGCCCCAGCAGCGGCAGCAGCACGCCGGCCACCGCCAGCATCCCCGCCACCACCCAGAGCGCGCGCGGCTGCGCCGGCAGCGGCGGCACGCCGAGGCTCCCGGCCGGGCGGCGCTTCCACCATGCCACCGCGCCTGCGGCGCACAGCAGCACGATGCCTGCGCAGGCCACGGCCAGCACGATCTGGTTGGCCACGCCGTACTGCTGCCCGAGATGCACGTTGATGCCCCACTCCAGCCCGCGCGCCACCGGCCCGTAGTCGGCATAGCCCATGTCGAGCAGCGGGCGGCCGCTGTACTGGTCCAGGTGCACCACGCGCTGGCCGCCGAGATCGGCCGGATAGGCCGAGGCGGTATAGACCCCGCCAGCGCCCTGCGGCGCAGCCACGCTGAAGCCCGGTGCCAGCCCCAGCCGCGTGAACGCCGCCATGGCGGCATCGAGGCCGATCGGCGGCACGGCCGGCATGGGTTGCGGCCCGGCGGGCGCTGCGGCCGGGGCGCCATGGCCCTCGTGCTCTCCGGCGACCGCAGGGCCTCCATGCCCCTCATGCCCGTCGTGACCTCCATGCCCCGCGTGACCTTCATGGCCCGCATGTCCGCCATCGCCTCCATGCCCCTCGTGGCCGCCCGCCTTCGCATCGTCCGCCGCCCGGGGTGACGACACGGGCACGCGCGCCTGCTGCAGGCTCCACGGCACGGCCAGCGTGTCCGCCACCGGCACGGCCGACATCGGCACCTGCACGCGCACGCCGGCCGGATAGCCCCAGTGGCTGCCGTTGGCCCAGGCGTTCACCTGCGCGCCCCAGAGCACCGACCAGGGCATGCCCGTCAGTGCCAGGAACGCGAGGATGCCGCCCACGCCCAGCCCCAGCACCGCGTGCAGATCGCGCCAGAACACCCGCTCCGCCGGGCGCCCGCGCACCGTCACCACGCCGCCGCCGCGGCGGCCGCGCGGCCACCAGAGGTAGAGGCCCGTGGCCACCAGCACCACGGCCCAGCCGGCGGCCATCTCGATCACGCCGCGCGCCACCGGGCCGATCACCTTCAGGCTGTGCAGCCGGCGGATCTGCCACGACAGCGTGCCGCGCTCCGGCAACTGCCCGAGCACCCGCGCCGAGCCCGGGTCCACGTAGACGGCCACGCGCTGCCCGTCCGCGGTGGCGATGCCCACGCTTGCGCTGTCGCCGGGCGCCGCGGCCGGCGTGTAGCGGAACCACTGCCCCGGCCGGGCCGCCAGCGCGGCCGCCACCAGCACGCCGGGCGGGCGGGCCGCCTCCGGGGGCACGGGCGTTTCCACACGCAGCAGGTCGCGGTGAAACCATCCGTCGATCTCGCGCTGGAACAGGTAGGCCCCGCCGGTCAACGCCAGCCAGGCGAGGAACGGCAGCACCAGCAGCCCCGCGTAGAAATGCCAGCGCCACACCGCCCGGTAGAGGCTCGCGGCGCGCAGGGGCGCGGAAGCGCCGCCGCCGGTGTCCGCCGTGGTGGGGGCCGTGGTGGGGGCCGTGGCGGGGGTCGCGATCGTCGGTGCCATGCTCAGAACCTCCAGCCCAGGCTGACCGCGACGCTGCGGCCGTCGCCCGGCGAATAGCCCGAGGAGCCGCTGTCATACCACGCATAGACATAGCGGCGATCCGTCGCGTTGCGCACCTGCACATGCACGTCGGCCGCGGGCGTGAGCTGCCAGGTCGCGCCGAGGTCCAGCAGCGCGTAGCGTCCGGCGCGGCCCTGGGTGTTGGTGCGATCCAGGTAGTAGTCGCCCTGCGCAGTCACCGACGCCGACAGGCGCAGCACCTCGGTGGCACGCACCTGCAGGCCGGCGCTCGCCAAGTAGTGCGGCACGTTCTCCACCTCGCGGCCAGCGGTGGCGGGCGCGGACGGATCGGGCACGGTGATGCGCGCCACCTGGTGCGAATAGGCGAGCCAACCCGTCCAGCGCGCGCCCAGCCGGGCATTGAGTTGCGCGTCCCAGCCCGTGCGCCGCGTGCGGCCCACGTTCCCCAGCCCGCCGGGATCGGGCAGGCCGTCCACGCCCAGCACGCGCGCCACCTCGCCGGATGCGCGCTGCTGCCACGTGGCCACGCGGGCTTCCACGCCCGGCGCGGGCTGCCAGCGCACGCCCGTCTCCCAGCCGTCGTTGATCGACGGGCCCAGGTCGCGCGCCTGCGTGCGGTAGGCATCGATGCCCGAGCCCACCTGGAAGGTGCGGCCCGCATTGGCATACAGCGTCACCCCCTCGCGCGCCGTCCAGGCCACGCTCAGCTTGGGCTGGCGGATGGTGCCGTAATCGTGCATGCCGTAGCGCTGCCCCGTCAGCCGGTCGGTGAAGTCCCCGCCCAGCCGGTCCACGCGCAGCGCCGGCACGATGCGCAGCGAGGCCACCGGCTGCACCACGGCCTGCAGGTACGCCCCCTGCGTGCGCACGTCGAAGTCCCAGTCGCGGAACTGCGCGGTGCGCACGCGTTCGGCGGTGCGCCAGCGCCCGGCGGTGTTGCCCTGCCACTGCGCATCCACCCCGCCCTCCAGCGTGAAGGCATGCGCCCAGGCCACCACGGGCCGCCACGTCAGCACGCCCGACAGGCCGCGCTGGTCCTCGTCGTTGCCGCGCTCCTGCTGCACGCCGGCCTGCGAGAACTGCACCCAGCGCTGGTTCTCGTAGTGGCTGGTGTAGGCGCGCGCCGTCCATGACAGGCGCTCGGCCACTTGCGCCTCCCAGTGCAGGCCCAGCTGCCCCGTCTCGCGCGTGCTGCGGTCCGAGGCCGACCACGGCGGCGACCAGCGCGGCTGCGCCTGCGCCTGCGCGCGCGTCAGGTAGCCGGATTCATCCGCCGCATTGCGGAACACGCGCGCCGTGGCCCCCACGCGCCAGCCGCCGTCCGGATCGGTGTAGAACCACTTGCCCGACAGCGCGCGCTGGGTGCCCTCCGCATGTGCGCGCCAGCCGTCGCCCGTGCGCCAGAACACGCCGTAGTTCTGGCTCCACGGCCCCGACTCGATGCCCTTGACCACCTGTATGTCGCGCGTGCCGAAGCTGCCCGCCGTGATGGTGGCGCGGCCCTCGTTGCCGCCGGTGCGCGTGAGCACGTTGACGTTGCCCGCGATGTTGTTCAGCCCGTAGCGCGGGTCGTTCGTGCCGCGCACCACCTCCACCGCCTCGATGTCGAGCGGGAACACCGCGTCCAGGAACGGCATGCCGCCCGCGTTGTCGTTCGAGGGAATGCCGTCGATCAGCAGCTTGACCGCATTCACGCGGCCCTCGCCGTTGAAGCCGCGGAACGAGAACCGGCCCGCGTCCGTGCCCTGCCGGAACGGCGTGAGCTGCACGCCCGGCGCGCGCCCCAGCAGCTCCCAGGTGTGGTCCACGCGTGCGTCCTGCAGCACCTCGCCGCCCACGATGTCCACCGACGTGGAGACGCTGCGCGCCGGCAGCGCGCCGCCCGGCCCCTCGCGCACCTCCACGGTGCCGAGCGTGAGCGCGGGGCTGGCGTCCACCGAAGCGCTGCGCGGCGCCGTGCCGTCGCCCGGGACGGGACCGGGCAGAGACTGCGCCCAGGCCGCCAAGGCGGGCAGCGCCGCCAGCGCGGCCGGCGCCGCGCGGCGCGCGGCCCGGCCCCACGCGGCAGGCGACGGCAGGGGAAGGAGCGCAAAAGAAAAAGAACGGGAAGCACGATGACTGCGATGAAGCCGGTCCATATCCACCTCGTGCAGGAAGCCCCTGGCACGGCCGCGCGGCCTCGCGCCGGCGCGTGCGGACATCGGGCGCACCGTGTGCGCACGCGTCCGCGAGCCAGTCCACTCCTTGCGGAAAATCGACGAAGAAAAAACGGGAAGGGAGAGGAAGGGAGGGAAGACCGCTGCCGCGGCGCAGCCCCCCGAGGGGGACTGGAAGGATCACAGGCGGCAGTCCTGCCCGAAGGCAGGCCGGTCAGGCCCGCGCCGGCGGCCCGCGCGCCGGCAGCGGCGCACCCGTGAGCGCCGCGATGCGCGCGGCCTCCACCGGCCGCAGCGCATGCGCCAGCGGCTGCGCCATCGGCACCGCCAGCGCCGCCACCACGGGCGGCGGCGCACCGGCCGCCAGGCACAGCGCGCAGTCCAGGCCGTGCTGGCCCAGCTCGCGCAGGCCGCTGCCGTCGTCCTGCACGACGACCAGCTTGGCACTGCCCGCCGCGTTGCAGACCACCTGCAGGCTCTGCGGATGCAGCAGCGGCGACGCGGCGGCCATGCCGAAGGCGAGCATCCACCACGCCAGGACCCACGGGGCCAGGCGGCGGAGGCGGAGCAGGACGGTGGTCACGGGAGGAGTGGAAAGAATTCCAGGAGCGGAGGAGAACAAGGCAAGGGGTGTCATCCCCCGACCTGTCGCGGGGCATTATGCGGCGGTGCTTCCCGCTTTCGTCGCGACCGCATCGCTGAGGGCCTGCCCATTTCCGCCTTGAGGAATTTGATGCCCAGGTGCGCCACGCCGCACTGCGGCCGTGGCATGGGCGGTCGCTTCTCCCAACGCCTCCGCCAAAAACTCCACCAGCGCCCGCACCCGCGCCGGCACGAACCGCTGGCTCGGCAGCACCGCGTACACCGTGTAGGCCTGCCCCAGCCATCCGGGCAGCAGTTCCACCAGTTGCCCGCTGTCCAGATGGGCCTGCACGTCCAGCCTCGACTTGTAGACGATGCCGCTGCCGGCCAGCGCCCAGGCGTGGGCCAGGGCGCCGTCGTCCACGCTGCGGTCGGCGCGCAGGGTGATGCCCACGGTTTCGGGCGGGTGGCCCGGCGCGCGCTCGAAGGTCCAGCGCACCTCGCGGCGGCCCGCGATGGCCATGGCGATGCAGTGGTGCGCGGCCAGTTCCGACGGGTGCTGCGGGCTGCCGTGGCGCGCGAGGTAGGCCGGTGCCGCGCAGGCGATGCGGCGGGTGCGGTGCAGCGCGCGGGCCACGAGCTGCGAATCGGGCAGTTCCGCGCTGTAGCGCAGGGCGAGGTCCACCGCATCGCGCCGCACGTCGTGCAGGCGGTCGCTGGCCGACAGCGCCAGTTGCACGCCCGGATGCCGCTCCATGAACCGGTCGAGGCGCGGCAGCAGCACGCGCGACAGATCGGTGGGCGCGGCCAGTCGCACCGTGCCGCGCAGCGCGCCGGTCTCGCTCTGGGCCAGGCCCGCCCCTTCGTCCAGCAGCTCCAGAGCACGTTCGGCGTATTCCAGCAGCGTGCCGCCCTGGGCGGTGATGCGCAGCGCGCGCGTGGAGCGCTCGAACAGGCGCACGCCCACCTGCGCCTCCAGGCGCTTGAGCATGGCGCTGGCGGCCGCGGGCGTCACGTCCAGCGCCCGCGCGGCGGCGGTGAGCGAGCCGCCGCGAGCGGCTTCCACCAGCACGCGCAAATCGGAGAGATTTTCAAATTTCATTTGCAGGTAATAGCGGTTTCTGGCGGCTTATCAACCGTATTTTGAATCACCAGAATCAGGGCAACCCTTCCGTGGCGCCCTACCAATCCCGGGCGAGCCGCGCGAGGCCATTGCCACTTCCCGCAAGAAAGGACTTCCCCCATGAAAGCCGTCGGCTATTTCACTCCCCACGCCCTCGATGCCCAGGATGCCGCCACCGGCCAGGGCCTGCAGGACTTCTCCGATCTGCCCGCGCCCGTGCCGCGCCCGCACGACCTGCTGGTGCGCGTGCGCGCCGTTTCCGTGAACCCGGTGGACACCAAGGTGCGCGCGAGCGCCGCGCCCGCCGAGGCCGGCCAGCCCAAGGTGCTCGGCTGGGATGCGGTCGGCACGGTGGAGGCGATGGGCGCCGAGGTGCGCGGCTTCGCCGTGGGCGACCGCGTGTTCTATGCCGGTGCCATCGACCGTCCTGGCACGAATGCCGAGCTGCATGCGGTGGATGCGCGCATCGCCGCCCATGCGCCGGCCAACTGGACCGATGCCGAAGCCGCCGCCGTGCCGCTCACCGCCATCACCGCCTGGGAGCTGCTGTTCGACCGCCTGGGCTTCGCCCGCCATCCCGGGTCAACCCACGCGCCGGTGGCGCCCGCGGCCGACGCCCCCGTGCTGCTGGTGGTGGGCGGCGCGGGCGGCGTGGGCTCGATGCTCATCCAGATCGCGCGCCAGCTCACCGGCCTGCGCGTGGTGGCGACCGCCTCGCGCCCGGAAACCCGCCAGTGGTGCCTGGACCTGGGCGCGCATGCGGTCATCGACCACCGCGAGCCCTTCGCGCCGCAGCTCGCGGCCCTGGGCATCGAGGCGGTCGATGCGGTGGCCAGCCTCACCCACACGCCGCAGTACCTCGCGCAGTACGTGGAATGCCTGCGCCCGCAGGGCCGCATCGCGGTGATCGACGACATGCCTTCGCTCGACGTGATGCCGCTCAAGCGCAAGAGCCTCTCGCTGCACTGGGAGATGATGTTCACGCGCCCGATGTTCGGCACGCCGGACATGGCCGCGCAGGGCCGGTTGCTGGCCGAAGTGGCGGAACTCGCCCGCGCCGGCCGCCTGCGCAGCACGCTCACCGACACCCTGGGCCCGCTCTCGGCCGCCACGCTGCGCGAGGCGCACGCCCGCATCGAGAGCGGCCGGACGATTGGGAAACTGGTGCTGACAGCCCCCTGAGGCGCTGCGCGAGCGGTGCGCAGGGCGACAGCGCTACCATCGCCGGATGACCCACGACGAAGCCCTCTCCGCCCCCACCCGCGACCTGTTCCGTGAAGACGCCTATCTGCGCGAATGCCGCGCCACCGTGGCCGCGGTGCTGCCCGATGGCGGCATCGTGCTCGACCGCACGGTGTTCTATCCGCTGGGCGGCGGGCAGGCGGGCGATGCCGGGGTGCTGGTGCGGGACGACGGGCGCGAGGTGCCGATCGCCGACACGCGCAAGGGCAAGGATGCCGAAGGCAAGCCCACGGCCGCCATCGTGCACGTGCCGGCGCCCGGCGCCGAGCCGCCCGCCGTGGGCGAAGAAGTCACGGCCCGCATCGACTGGGAGCGCCGCCACCGGCTGATGCGCTTCCACACCACCACCCACCTGCTGTGCCATCTGGTGGCGCAGCCCGTGAACGGCTGCTCGGTCACGCCCGACGCCGCGCGGCTGGATTTCCACATGGACGGCCCGCTGGACGCCGCCGCGCTGAACGCCGGCATCGCCCGGCTCGTGGCCGAAGCGCACCCGGTGGCGATCGGCGCCATCACCGATGCCGAACTGGACGCGCAGCCCGACCTCGTCAAGAGCATGAGCGTGCAGCCGCCGCGCGGCAGCGGCCAGGTGCGCACCGTGCGCGTGGGCACCGACGGCCAGACGCAGATCGACCTGCAGCCCTGCGGCGGCACGCACGTCGCCAACACCGCCGAGATCGGCGCGGTGGTCGTCACCAAGATCGAGAAGAAGGGCGCGATGGCCCGGCGCGTGGTGCTCGGCTTCGCGGCCTGAGCGCCCGCTGGAACCAAAGCCGCCCGTACCGCTCCCACACCGCGCCATGTCCGTCCGCTTCCTGCAGCGCCTGCTGCCGTCCTTCGCCCTCCTGGCCGCCTGCGCCCTGGGAGCGCCGGCTTCCGCCCAGCTGCTGTCCGAGCCCGCCGCCGGTCTCTCCAGCGGCGCGCCGGCCGGCAGCAGCACCGTCACCACGCCGCACGTGCGCGCCGAACTGGTGGCGCACGCCCCCGACGGCGTGGGGCCGGGCAAGCCGCTCTGGCTGGGCCTCGCGATCGCGCACCAGCCCGGCTGGCACACCTACTGGAAGAACCCGGGCGACTCTGGCCTGCCCACGCAGCTCGAATGGCGCCAGCTGCCGCCCGGCATCGACGCGGGCGAGATCGCCTGGCCCGTGCCGCGCAAGATCCCCATCGGCACGCTGGCCAACTACGGCTACGAAGGCAACCTGCTGCTGCCCGTGCCCATGACCGTCTCGGGCGCGTTCTCGCCCGGGCCGCTCGCGCGCAACGCCACCTTCACGCTGCACGCCTCGTGGCTGGTCTGCCGCAAGGAGTGCATTCCGGAGGAAGGCAGCTTCACGCTGCAGTTGCCCATCGCCAGCACCACGGCCATGCAGGCGCAGGACTTCGAGGCGGCGCGGCAGGCCCATCCGCAACCGCTCTCCCCGCCGGCCACCGCGGCGGCCGGCGGCACCCGCAGCCATGCGCGGGTGGAGCGCGGCATGCTGGTGCTCACCGTGGCCGGCCTGCCCGAATCGGTGCGCGGCAAGCCGCTCGACTTCTTCCCCGAGACGCCCGGCATCATCGAAACCGCGGCCGACGGCACGCAGGACTGGCAGGGCGACGTGTGGACCGCGCGCGTGCCGATCTCCGAGCAGCGCAGCGAAGGCCCCATGCCGCTGCCGGTCGTGCTGGCGCAGGACGGCCGCGGCTGGCGCGCCGAGCTGCCGGTCGAAGGCGGCTGGCCGCGGCCGGCCTCCCTCGCCACCGTTTCGCCGGCGCTGGAGGCCGCGCTGCGCGCGAACGAACAGCAGGCGCAGCAGCAGACCGCGGCAGGCACCGCGGCGCCCGCCACCCCGGCTCCGGCCGGCGTGCTGGCGGCCGCGCTGCTGGGCGCGCTGCTCGGCGGGCTGGTGCTCAACCTCATGCCCTGCGTGTTCCCGATCCTCGCCGTCAAGGTGGCCGGCTTCGCGCGCCATGGGCAGGACCGGCGCGCCCACCGGCTGGGCGGCATCGCCTACACGGCCGGCGTGGTGCTTTCCTTCCTGGCCCTGGGCGGCGCCATGCTGGCGCTGCGCGCGGCCGGCGAGGCCGTGGGCTGGGGCTTCCAGCTGCAGTCGCCGGCCGTGGTGGCGGCGCTGGCGGCGCTGTTCACGCTGATCGGGCTCAACCTCTCGGGCCTGTTCGAGTTCGGCCGCATGCTGCCGTCCTCCCTCGCGGGCCTGCAGGCCCGCCATCCGGTGGCCGACGCGTTCCTGACCGGCGTGCTCGCGGTCGCCGTGGCCTCGCCCTGCACGGCGCCCTTCATGGGCGCCTCCGTCGGCCTGACGGCCACGCTGCCGGCGGCCCAGGCGCTGGCGGTGTTCGCCGCGCTCGGCATCGGCCTCGCCCTGCCTTATCTGGCCGCGAGCTGGGTGCCCGCCGTCGCACGCGCCCTGCCGCGGCCCGGCGCGTGGATGGATACGCTGCGCCGCTTCCTCGCCTTCCCGATGTTCGCCACCGTCGTCTGGCTGGTCTGGGTGCTGGGCCAGCAGAGCGGCATCGACGGCGCGGCCGCGCTGCTCGCGCTGCTCGTGGCGCTCGGCATGGTCGTGTGGGCCTTCACGCTCGCAGGCCGCGCCCGCAGGGCGATGGCGCCGCTCTCGCTGGTGGTGTTCGCGGCCCTGGCCGTGGCGGCCGTGCCGAAGATCGTCGAGATGGCTCCGCCGGCGGTGGCAGCCGCGGCTCCCGGCGCGCCCGGCGCCACAGGCGTGGCAGGTGCCGCTCCCCACGCCACCGCCTGGCAGGCCTGGCGCCCGGGCCTCGCCGAAGAACTGCTCGCCCAGGGCCGTCCCGTGTTCGTGGACTACACCGCCGCCTGGTGCGTCACCTGCCAGTTCAACAAGAAAACCACCCTCGTCAGCGACGCCGTGCTGCGCGAATTCGCGGGCCGCAACGTGGCCCTGCTGCGCGCCGACTGGACGCGCCGCGACCCCGCCATCACCGCCGCGCTGGCGCAACTCGGGCGCAGCGGCGTGCCGGTCTACGTGCTGCAGGCGCCCGGCCGGCAACCGGTGGTGTTCTCGGAGATCCTGGGCGAGCGGGAGCTGCGCACGGCGCTGGCTGCGCTCTGACGCCGGCGGCACCACGGCCGGTGGTCGTGCCGGGCGCTGCACAGGGGCCGCCGCGCTACGTGGCGACGGCGTCTGCGACATGCGCGCCGCGCGGCGCCGCCTCCGCGTGCCCCACTTGCCCCGCCTGCGCCATGCACGCATCCACCCACTGCTCCACCTGCGGTGCCGTGGGCGTGCCCGCTCCCATCAGCAGGCGATAAATGATCGGCGCCACCAGCGTGTCCAGCACGCAGTCCACCGACGGCGTCGCCTGCCCGCGCGACCGCGCGCGCCCGACCAGCAGGGTGATCTGCCCGGCGGTGATCTGCAGGCACTGGCAGGGCGCCGAGCCGTCGCCGTAGCCGCTGGCGGTGAGCACGTCCTTCAGCACCTGGCGGCCCAGCTCGGACGACATCTCCTCCAGGAACTGCTCCCCCCAGGCCAGCAGGTCGCCGCGCACGCTGCCGGTGTCCGGCGGCTCGGCCTCGTCGCGCAGGCGCTCGATCGACACGTCCGCCAGCAGTTCGACCAGATCGCCCCAGCGGCGGTAGATGGTGGACGGCGTGACGCCCGCCCGCGCCGCGATCTGCGGAATGGTGAGCACTTCGCGGCCGTGCAGCGCCGTCAGGTCGCGCACGGCCTGGTGCACGGCGGCCTGCACGCGGGCGCTGCGCCCGCCGGGGCGCAATCGGGTGGTGGCTTCGGACGTCGTCATGCCGCCATTCTAGAAGAGGGTAGCGGCGGCCACGCGCCGTAAAGCAAAGACTTTGCTTTAGTGCGACAATCCGCTAACGCAATTTCTTAGCGTTAAAGCCATGCCCACCGCCCTCACGCCCGCCTCCTCTTCCACGCCCCTGGCATGGCCCGCACGCCGGCTCCGGCCCGACGCAGCGCTGTGGCTCGCGGTGTCCGTGCTGATGATGTTCCTCGCCGCCTCCAGCGCGCCGTCGCCGCTGTACGCGATCTACCGCGAGATGTGGGGTTTCTCGGCGTTCAGCCTCACGGTGATCTTCTCCAGCTACGCGTTCGCGCTGCTCGCCGCGCTGCTGTGCTTCGGAGCGCTGTCGGACCACGTGGGCCGGCGCAATGTGGTCATCGCGGCGCTGGCGCTGGAATTCGTTGCGGTGCTGGCCTTCTGGCGGGCCGAGTCGGTGGCCTGGCTGGTCGCGGCGCGCGTGCTGCAGGGCGTGGCCACGGGCATGGCGACCAGCGCGCTCAGCGCCCTGCTGGTGGACCTGCACCCCGTGCGCGGCCCGCTCATGAACAGCGTGGCGCCCATGGTCGGCATGGCCATCGGCGCGCTCGGCACCAGCATGCTGGTGCAGTATCTGCCCTCGCCCACCCACCTGGTGTTCGAGCTGCTGCTGGTGGTGATCGCGCTGCAGTGCGCCGCTGCCTTCTGGCTGCCCGAGACCGTGGCGCGCCGCCCCGGAGCCTGGCGCTCGCTGGTGCCGAGCATGCACGTGCCAAAGCCCGCACGGGCGCCGCTGCTGCGCATCCTGCCGCTCAGCACCGCCGGCTGGGCGCTCGGCGGCTTCTACCTCTCGCTCGGCCCGTCGCTCGGCAGGCTGGTCACGCACAGCGCCTCGCCGCTCGTGGGCGGCCTGCTGATCACCGCGCTCGTGCTGCCCGGCGCGCTGGCCATCGGCGCCGTGCGGCAACGCCCGCCGCGCGGCGTGCTGCAGGGCAGCGCGGCAGCGCTCGCACTGGGCCTCGCCATCACGCTCGCGGGCGTGGCCTGGCACAGCCCGGCGGCGTTCTTTGGCGGCACGCTGGTGGCGGGCCTGGGCTTCGGCGCGGGCTTCAACGCCGCCGTGCGCTGCCTGGTGCCCATGGCCTCCGCGCAGGACCGGGCCGGCCTGATGGCCAGCTTCTTCGTGCTGAGCTACCTCGCCTTCAGCCTGCCCGCCATCGCGGCCGGCCTGCTCACGGGGATGTACGGGCTGCAGGCCACGGCGCTCGGGTATGGCGCGCTGCTGATCGCGCTGGCTGCCGTATCGGCGTTCAGCGCGCGGCGGGCCTGACGTCCACCTCGCGCACCAGCCGCATCCCCACCAGCGTGTACCGCGTCTCCGGACTGTTCCAGTTGCGGTACGTGCAGCGCGCATACAGCGGCCACGTGTGCCACGAGCCGCCGCGCCGCACGCGCACGGTGCCGGTGGCCGGGCCCTGCGGATCGTCCCGCACCGACCGCGTGTAGGCATCGTCGGCATGCCAGTCGGACACCCACTCCCACACGTTGCCGGACATGTCGTGCAGCCCGAAGGCGTTGGCCGGGTAGCTCGCCACCGGCGCGGTGAAGGCATGGCCGTCGTGGCCCGGCAGGGCCTGGGCCTGCCAGCGCGGCCAGTAGGGCGCGGCATCCTGGTCGAAGGTGTTGGCATGGCGCGCGAGCGCGGCGGGGTCGTCCCCATGGCCGTAGCGCGCGGCCTTGCCGGCGCGGCAGGCGTATTCCCATTCGGCCTCGGTCGGCAGCCGGTAGCGGTGGCCCTCGGTGGCGCTCAGCCAGGCGGCCAGGGCGTGCGCGTCGTGCCAGGTGACGTTCACCACGGGATGGTCGTCGCCCTGCGCAAAACCCGGATCGCGCCATGAATAGCGCGGATCGCGCCCCTCGAAGGCATCGCCGCGTGCGCTTTTATCGGGATCGTAGGCCGGGTTGTAGCCGTAGCCGCCCGTGCCGTCGGCATCCGATTCGGCGCGGTAGCCCGAGGCCTGCACGAACCGCCGGAACTGCCCCACCGTGACCTCCGTCTGCCCCAGATAGAACGCGCGGGTGATGCGCACGGTGTGCACCGGCGCCTCGTCGGCCAGGGACGCAAGGCGGCTCGCCTCCATGCCCGGGTAGTCGCGCGCAAGGCGTTCCACCGGCTCGTCGCTGCCCATGCGGAAGCTGCCTGCGGGAATGCGCACGAAGGGCATGCCCAGGGAGTTCGTCCACACCGCCGCGGGAGTGGCCGACGGGGCCGCCGCCGGCCCCGCGGCCCGGACCGCGGGCGACAGCGCGAACAGCGACAGCAGGGCAACGACCGTGGTGGCAGTCGCGGATGATGCCCTGGACGGCCGCGACGGCAAGGGCAACGACGCCACAGGCAACCATGCGGGCAACGGCAGATGCGGACGGCGGATGGCTAGCGGCATGCGTGCTCTCCAGCAACGGACGAATCGCGGCGACGAATGGCGCCCACGGAAGAGCTTCCAGTGTAGGCATTTCAGGCCGCTCACAGGCTGTACTTTCCCGCATGGACCATGCGTTCTCGACCTTTTCCGCATCCGCATCCGCAGCGGCCAAGGCCAACGCCGCGTTGCAACCTCACCGCATCCTCTGCGCCCGATGCCACACCGGCACCAGCCACAAGGCCTGCACCGCCGCATACCCGGCCACCGCAAACGCCAGCGCCAGCAGCGGCAGTCCCACGGCCAGCGGCGCGCCCAATGCGTGCATCCACGTGGCCATGGCCTCCACACCGCCCGAAGCGGACCAGCCCTCCCAGGCCGGCAGCCGCTGCTCGCCCGGCAGCACCCAGGCGCCCACCTGGAACGCGAGGGCATAGAGCGGCAGCGTGGTGAGCGGGTTCGTGTAGAGCGTGGCCGCCGCCCCCGCCACCGCGTTGCCGCGCAATGCGGCACAGGTGGCGACCGCGGCCGGAATCTGCAGCGGCCCGGGGATCAGCCCGCAGAACAGCCCCGCCGCCGCGCCGCGCGCCAGGGCCTCGCGGCGCAGGCACAGCAGCTGGCGCCGCTCCAGCCAGGGGCGCAGCCGTGCGAGCGAAGGCCGGTCCATCAGCGCGCGGGTGGCCGGCTCCTGCCGGCGCAGCCAGCGGCGCACTCCGGTCATCACGCGCGCCAGCGGCTGCGCCACCCGCCCGGCCAGCGCCCCGGCAGACCCGGCACTCACAGGGCCACCGCCACCGCGGTGGCGGCGCCCCAGGCGCCCGTCAGGGCGGCCAGCAGGCCCACGTCGCGGCGCTCGTTGCCGCCGCGCCAGCTCATGAACGTGGTGAGCGCGAACGCCGCGAGCAGGGTGGCCATCACGGCCTCGATCATCGTCAGATCCATGGTGTCGGTCTTTCCGGATCAGGCCGCGCTCAGGCGCCCTTGCCCGGCAGGGCGGGGGGCGGGGTGCCGTCGCCGCCACCGCCGTCCTTGCCGCGCGACGTCCAGAGCGAGGCCACGATCGAGCCGGCGATCAGCGCGCCCGTCACCAGCAGCGCATAGCCGATCGGGATCTTGTAGAGGTCGATCAGCAGCATCTTCGCGCCGATGAACACCAGCACCATCGCCAGGCCGTAGGCCAGCAGGTGGAAGCGGTCCGCCAGATCGGCCAGCAGGAAGTACAGCGCACGCAGGCCCAGGATCGCGAAGATGTTCGCCGTGAGCACGATGAACGGATCGCTCGTGATCGCGAAGATCGCCGGGATGCTGTCCACCGCGAAGATCACGTCCGTCACGCCGATCATGATCAGCACCACGAACAGCGGGGTGAACAGCTTCACGCCGTTAACAACCGTGGTCATCTTCTCGCCGTCGAACGAGTCCGACATGCGGATGCGCTTGCGCAGGAACCTCAGCACCGGGTTGGTGGAGATGTCCGGCTCCTGCCCCGCGGCGATCCACATCTTCACGCCCGTGATGACCAGGAACGCGCCGAACACGTACAGCAGCCAGTGGAACGTGGCCAGCAGCCAGGCGCCTGCCAGGATCAGCACCGTGCGCAGCACGATCGCGCCGATGATGCCGATGATCAGCGCCCGCTTCTGGTACTCCGCCGGCACGGCGAAGTAGCTGAAGATCATCAGGAAGACGAAGATGTTGTCCACCGACAAACTCTTCTCCACCAGGTAGCCGGTGATGAACTGCATCGATACCGTGTTGGCCACCTCCCGGCCCTGCGAGCCGTCCAGGTACCACCAGAGAATCGCGACGAACACGAACGCGAGCGAGAACCACAGCACGCTCCACGTGAGCGCTTCCTTCATGGTCACCTTGTGCGCGCCCTGGCGCTCCATGACCAGCAGATCGATGGCGATCGCCACGACCACGAACAGGCCGAAGCCGGCCCACATCCAGGGGGTTCCGATGGTTTCCACCATGGCGTCAGCCCTCCCGGCGCACGCGGCGCATTGCAGTGATGGTCGTTGGAACAACGACAAAAGCGCCGGGCCCGGCTGGCTCGGCGCCCGGCGGTGCGGCATGCGGCACCAGGGACAGTCGGTAGGTGGTCATCATGGCGGTCAATCAGGTGGAATCGAAAGGAAATACGAACCCGCACTGTCGGGCCTGCAGGCGCGGAAAGGAAGATAGCCCGGCCGTAAGATCACTTCGGTTTTTGCGAACTGTTTCGCTTCGTTGTCCTACAAAACATGAGCCAGAGCTTCAACTACCGGCACCTCTACTACTTCTGGGTGGTCGCCAAGGAAGGCGGCGTGGCCCGCGCCGCCGAGCGGCTCGACATGGCCGTGCAGACCATCAGCGCCCAGGTGCGCTCGCTGGAGAAAGACCTCGGCACCGCCCTGCTGCGCGCCGAGGGCCGCAACCTCGTGCTCACCGACGCGGGCGTGGCCGCCATGCACGAGGCCGACCAGATCTTCGCGCTGGGCGAGCAACTGCAGCACCGCGTGGCAGAAGCCGCCACCGGCCGCGTACTGCGGCTGAACCTGGGGATTTCGGACGGCATCGCCAAGGTAGCAGTGCACCGCCTGCTCACCCCCGTGCTGGACGCGCCCCACCTGCGCCTGCTGTGCCACGAGGGCGAATTCCAGCCCCTGCTCGGCGAACTGGCCCTGCACAAGCTCGACGCTGTGCTGGCCGACCGCCCCGCCCCGCCCAACCCGGCCCTGAAAACCACCAGCCAGCTCCTGGGCACCAGCCCCATCGCCTGGTACGCGCCGCCCCAATGGGCCGAAGCAGCAGCCCGGAATTTCCCCCAGAGCCTCGCCGCCGTGCCCGTGCTGCTACCGACCGGCCACGCCGCCGCGCGGGCCCGCATCGACCACTGGCTGGAGCGCGAACGCATCCGGCCGCGGATCGCGGGGGAATTCGAGGACAGCGCCCTGCTCGCTACGTTTGCGAGCACGGGCATGGGGGTGATGCCGGCGCCGGACTCGATGGGAGAGCACCTGGCGCGCACGCACGGGCTGGTGGCGGTCGGGACGACGGCGGATGTGCAGGAGCAGTTTCACCTGATCTTCAGTGCGAGGAAGGTGATGCATCCGTTGGTGGTGCGGTTGGTGGAGGGGGGAACGTTGGATTGAGAGGGATGAAGAGGACGGGACGGCCGAATCAGATGCGGCGCGCCTCCGGTACTTTCGCCAGAAGGTGCGGCCACCGCGCGCGGTAACTCGCCACCTTCGCCGCGAACAGCTCGGGGTACGG
The DNA here is from genome assembly GCF_031844105.1 of Acidovorax sp. PRC11. Taxonomy (NCBI): domain Bacteria; kingdom Pseudomonadati; phylum Pseudomonadota; class Betaproteobacteria; order Burkholderiales; family Comamonadaceae; genus Acidovorax; species Acidovorax sp. PRC11. The sequence continues at coordinate 16,465 of NZ_JAUZUQ010000037.1, forward strand.
GGTCAGGGGATTGGGCGACAGCGTGCCGGCATAGATACCATCGATTCCATGTGGCGCGTGGCACTCGCCGGGCCGAACACCCACGCACGATTCGAGGACGAGAAAACGCCGGATTCCGTCCTCGGACGAAGTGAGCGGGAGACAGGGACGCCCAAAGTGCTGCGGGTACCAGAGATGCACGCGTGCCTGGTTGGCGACCTCGACGGTGATGCCCAGGTCGGACAGCACGGAATCCGCATGGGCCTGCACGGCTTTTTCGCCCGACTCGCTCAGGTCCTGGTAGTCGAAGTAGAAGAGGTCGTAGTCCTTGATGCCTGCATCTGCAGGGCGGTGGGACTGCAGGTTCCAGATGGTCTGGAACAGGCAACCGGCGACGAGCCATGCGTTCGGGAGCGCGGGCACCAGGGCATTCCAGCGCGCGAGGATGGCGGCGTTGGCGGCGTTGGCGGGGTTGGATGCGATGTCGTGCAGGAATTGGTGGGTCATGGGTCTGACAAGTGGTCCTGGTGCGGAGCCCTCGTTGCTTGTTACCGCCCGCGCAGCCACATCCACACCACCTGCGCCTCGTCCTGCGGCGGCAGCCCCAGTGTGCCCATCGGCTCTCCCGCCTGCTTGAACACGAAGCGGTGCGGGGCCTGAGCGAACATGCGGGCCTGGGCATGCAGCGCCGGCAGACGCCCTTCCCACACTCCCGTCTTCGGCGTGCGCGTGCCCGACCGGCAGACCGGCGCCGGGCCGTCGCGCGGGTCCGGCTCCCGGGGCGCCGCATGCGCGTCGGATGGCGGCGCCTCCGGCACCGGTGCAGCGGTCCGCCAGTCGCCCACACGCGTCAGGGTGAATGTCTGCAGGTAGCGGGTGCCGTAGTCGAACGTGGCCACCACGCTCCAGGTCTGGCCACCCTGGCCGCCCTGGCCGCGCACCGCGAAGCAGAGCATGGGGTGCTGGTGCATCACCTCCTCGGGGGATTCCGCCAACTGTTCGATCAGCGTCTCAGCCCGCGCCTGACGCGGCCCCTCCTTGTCGAACCACGGCCCCTTCCAGGCAGAGGCGTCCAGCGTGAAACCCTGGAATCCCCATTGGCGCTCGCCCTCGGGTGCAGCAGCGTCCAGGCACTGCAGGACCAGCGTCAGCCCATGGTCTTCCGCATGCAGCAGGTAGGGCTCCGCATCACGCGCGCGAAAGAGCATGTCGCGGGCCATGCCCTGCACTTCCGGCAGCCGTTGCAGCCATTCCAGGCGGCTGCGCGTGCCAAGTTGTTCGGTGAGGGGCGATGGCAGGGCTTCAAAACCGGAATGCATGGCGGACTCCGCGTTGTTGTGTTCAGGCCCCAGGTTCCGTCCGGGCCAGCGGCACGGCGGTGGGGGCCTGGAGAGGGGTGATGGATGGGTGGAGGGTGGCGTCGGTGAGGGTGACGATCATTGCTGCCGCAGCACGTCTGCGTTGTCGGGATCGTCGATGCGGCGCCACGCGGTTCCGTCGAAGACGAGGAACCAGCGATCGCTCACCACCAGAAGCTCGCCGTCGTAGGCGTCGAGTTCGACACAGTTGAACGCGCATTCTGGTTGGTGCGCACGAGCCTTCATCTTTATTATTTTTCAATCAATCAAATTCGATGATGATACATCTCTAATTTGAATTGGCCTCGGAAAATTTCTCCCATTGCTTCATTACGGGAAGTAGTTCGCAATCCACTTCCACTTCTGGCTCCAGATTTCCCCTCACAAAAGGAATTGATTCCCGAAGAAAATTCAATACAGCAACTCTTTCGTACGCTTTTAAGCTCAAAACGCCTTGTTCTCATCCGGATTTTTTAAATAGGCGAGCAAGTCCCCAAAAAAGAAGCCTCTGTCGGCTGTTTCGGTAGTGTGCGCAATTCTTCCCAGAGTTGGAAGCCAATATCTCCAACCTTCCACATTCATGCAACCTATAGGATTCCAACCAACGGTCCCCAAGTCCTCTCTAGACAAAGAATCTGGTGTTCTCGACTTCAGCAACCGATCATGCTGCAAAAATTCATCATCCTCCTTGGTATAAGAGTTAAATACCAGAGGGCGAGGACATTTGGAAAAAAACTTATCCAATACGAAAATGGCGCTATCTGATTGCATCACAACTCACACTCTGGAGGTTTTGAGAGGCTCCTGTATCACTGAACTTCCTTGTCCAGCCAGATCGTCAGTGTTCCCTTCGCTGTGAACGCGGCACTGTATGTCAGTCAATTCGTTGCCTCATAGCACGGCTTGCGCACTTTGGGTTCGCTCATCGGCCCAGGCCTCCAGCTCTACTGGCTGCGTTCGTGCAACAAAGCCTCGCAAATGCGTAAACCAATGTTAGGTCGCTGCCGAAAAACACTAACTTTTCTTTTTCCAGGTATATAAAATTATACTGCCGGCCGCTTTTTTTTGCGATGTATTGAACATAATATCCATAGTCGGTTTTCATAACCTGCTGATCAAAGACGGCGGCTTGGTGGTTTTTTTTGATTACACTCTCAAACTTCGCACCCTCTTCAAATCCGATAACATGCTCGCTTCCAAATTTATCTGTACAAATGAATTTATTCTTGACATCGGTTATTTCGCAGCCTGTCGGCAATACCACCTCGCGTCCAAGAATTAATACCCTATCGTCCTGACCAGGTGAATTTTCAGCCACCGATAAGAAAGATAAAAATAGCAGACCAGTAAGCAGCAATTTTTCATGGTTTAGGTATCCGTCCTCCGGGAATGCCGTTCCCTAACGTCCCAGGTGTTCCTTTGTATACTTCAACCGAGCCTTGCCCTATTTCTTTGATCCCTCGAATTCTTTCTTTTTTCGCAGAGTCAGTCATCGCCTCCAACTCATCAGTGCTTTTTTTTGCAGGTCGGGCCAGCCATCAAACAGTCAAGCACTTCCTCTTCCTTTTTATTCGCCCCTTCCATTTTTCGCGCGCCGTTGGCGATCCTATCTCCACCCTTCTTCGCGCCAATGATTTTGTTAATTGAGCTTCCTCTCCCATCTTGATTCGCGACCTCGGGAGTGGAAATATCGGTAAGACCGTAAGGATCGATGTGCGTGGTTGGGGACTTTACGTATGAAAAACTGTTCCAACCACCGGCAAGACCGATGGGATCCTGCGTTAGGTATTGACCCAGCGCCGGATCGTAGATTGCCGATACCGTGCGGATCGTATTCCTCGCGACAACACCCCAGGCGTGGTAAGTCGCGCCCAAGTCACCATGCCTGCTTGTGAGCCGTTGGCGCCCACGAGGGCGATGGGCGTGTCCAGATGGTCACAAGAATATGATGAATGCGCGTAGGATGGGCCTGAGTGGATGCTTTTTTGTTGGATGTTTTTAGTCCGCAGGCTAACCGGCAGCAAATTACCTAATTCGGCCTTAAATTTTTATTAAATTGTAAAACATAGAAGACCACAGACTCTTCATTGATAGATGAGACCATTATTTTATATTTGGCAGAAAAACAAGCATCCAGACCATTTAGCCTAGTGCAAGAAAACCCCTCCAGATCCGCCCCATTTTTGAATGCCGCCTTCATCTTTTCTATATCTTCTTCGACTTCGAATTTTCTCACAACAACTGTATGAACTTTGTCGCGATAATCGACACAGTTTATCGAAATCCGCTTTCTGTCATTATCCACGTTGTAAGCCGATTTCACGCAACGCTCAGCTGGCACAAGCGATTCCAGGGAGGGGATTTTGCTCATAAGCAGAAAAAACAGGTGCGCCAGCAAAATACCGATCGCAGCAAACCAAAGGTAAGGTAATAAGTTTTTTTTCAAGGCTTCATTCCAGGTATATGTATAGGTCCTCCAGCAGAGGTTCCCGGTGTTTCCATCATTACCTTTGTGATCTCGGCTGTGTTTTTCAACATATTTTTCCTCAATTCATTTATAGAATCCTCGGTCTTCTGCATCTCTTCAGTTCGGCATGTAGGTGATTTAAGAATGCAATCTTCCAGATGAGCTTCTAACTTTCTTATTTCCTTTTCCATTTTCTTGTTTTCAATCATCATTTTTCCAACATCTATTGCGTCTTTGGTGGAACTGGCTTTGCCACCCCAACCGAACAGATTGGAAAAGAAGCCGCCTTCTTTATCCTTTAGGCCGAGAGGATCTATTTTTGAATTAGGATTTACGGGATATATAGACTTATTCACTCCTCCGTTCAATCCAATCGGATCCTGGGTCACGTACTGACCCACCTCGGGATCGTAGTATCGAAAACGGTTGTAATGCAGCCCCGTCTCGGAGTCGAGTTGCTGTCCCTGGAAACGGATGGCTTGCTCCGCACCGTGAGGATCGTATTCCTCACGAACCGAACCCCAGGCGTGGTGCGTCGCGGCCCAGGTGACTAAGCCTGCGTCGAAACCGTTGGCGTCCACGAGCGCGATGGGGGTACCCAGATGGTCGCAAAGCATGTGGCGGATACGAGTGGAGTGAGCCTTCGTGAATGTTGCTTGCCGATGGCGCATTTCATCCAAGCCAGCCGCCAGCATGGTCCTTAATTCGACAGGCAACTGCGGCGCGGTCAGGGCGCCATGGCCTGAAGCAAGGGCTGCAGCCAGGGTGTTTTCCAACAGCTCCCGCTGTGAGCGAGGCAGTGCCGCGAAGAGATCTGCAGGCTGCCCACTGCCTTCCTCGATATCCTCATCTTCTGGCGGCGCAAGCAGCGTCTGAATGGCGGAGGGAATGGCCCTCTCACGCTCCAGGCGCAGCAGCGGCACGAAGGAATCAGGCTCGTAAAGCGTGTGAACGAGCCCTGCGGAACCTTCGGTGTGCACGAGTCTGTCGGCATCCCAGCCGGCATAGGTGGCTGAACCTTCCAGACCTGTGCGCTGATGGACCGTCTTGCCCAGTCGCCGTCCGAACGCGTCGTAACGGTAGCTGGCTATCTGGTGCCACGGGCTGCCCGCGCCATCACGCTGCCATACCTCTCTCAACTGATGCAGCGCGTCGTAGCGCAACTGCTGCGCACGCCCATCGGGGAAGAGAGCCTGGATGCGGTTGCCGAAGGCGTCGTAGCGGTAGCGGGTGGTGCCGATGCCCTTACCATCGTCCGGCCGACGGGCCGCGCTCCAGCCGATGCGGTTGCCCGGCCAGCGCGTGACCGGGCCTGCAACCTCACCGCCCCCATCGCCCGCGCGCAGCAGGTCGAAGCCCGCATCGTGCAGGTTCTCGCGCACCTGCTGCTCCCAGTCCTGCCGCTCGGCGTTGGAGACCCCGGCCGCGCGTGCATCCAAGACTGTGGGCAGGCGGTTGCCGGCAGCATCCAGCGCCCAGTGTTCCTGCATTTCCGGCACGCCCTGTCCGGCGCGGTGCAGCCCGGTCAGGCGCTGCCATGCGTCGTAGCCGTAGCGCGTGGCCTCGCCGGGCGTCTGCACGCCCACCAGCTGGCCGAGCGGATCGTACGAATAGCGCCGCTGCGCCAGCGTGGAGAGTGGCCCCTGGGCTGGTGCGATGCGGCCTGCCGCGGACGAAGGCCCCGTCTCGGAGCCGGTGGCCGAGGCCGCAGGCATGGCCGCCCCATGGCGCAGGCCGCGCCAGTCCTGGCGCAGCATCCGGCCCATTGGATCCAGTTGCCGTGTATGCACGATCGCCGGAAGACCTTCGTTGTCTTCCAGGATGTGCAGCGTGCGCCCCACTTCGCGGTGCAGTGCGTCGCGCTCCCAGTCCACCACGGGCTGGCCGTCCAGCAGCAGCCCGTGCACGTGGCCCGATCCGTAAGCCAGCCACTGCAGCGTGCCCAGGCCCTGCGTATGTGTCGCAATGCGCTGACCCAGCGGGCCCAGGGTGTGGGTGATCGTGTGCTCGAACTCGATGGGCGGCTCGGCCCCGGCCTGTGCTGGCGGCGTGCCAGCCTGTCTGTACAGCGTCTGGGTTTCTCCGCAGACACGTCCGAAGGCATCGCGCGCGAGCGCCACACGGCTGTCCATCGCCAATCGATGGGCCTGCAGGGCGCTGGACACTTCGGCGGTGGACGGATCGCCGGGCCGCTCCAGCAGGGCCTGCAGCGGCGGGGTATCGAGCGACAGCCAGCGCTCGGCCAATGGCATCAGTCGGCCGGCCGCGCCCTCTTGCCCAGGTGCCGACGCCGCGGGCTGCGCCATGGGAGCCGCCATCAGAGCCACTATGTGGGGCAGCTCCGCCTGCCAGGACCTGGCCTGCATCAGGCCGCCCGAAGGCCCATGCACGAAGCGCTGGATCTGCAGCACGGCGTGCGCATCGGCTGCGGGGCTCTCGGCACCATCGCCTGCGGGTTTGGCGCCGGTACCGGCCGACGCCCCCGGCGCCGGCAACCGCACGGCCACGCGTGCCACCAGCCGCCCTGCGAGGTCGTAGTGCATGCGCGCGCGCACCACCGCGCCCATCTCCGGCCCGGTTGTCGCACCGGTGATCGCGCCGGCTGCCGGATGGTGGCCCGCGCCGTGCCCATCGCCCGTGTGCGTGAGCTGGCCCGCCGTGTCGTAGCCGTACACCTGGCTGCGTCCGTCGAAGCCCACTTCCTGCACCAGCCGGTCGGCCGCATCGTGCACGAAGCGCGTCACGTCGCCGTTCTCGTTGACGAGTTCCTGCAGCCGTCCAGCCACGTCGTAGCGCAGTTGCACGCCCCGGCCCGCCTGCGACTGCTCCACCACCCGGCCCCAGAGGTCATGTCGGTAGGTGATGGTGGTACTGGTGCTGGTGCCCGCGGGCTCGCCTGTCGCTTCCAGCACGTCGTGCGTGCCGTGGGTGACGGCCGCCATCCGGCCGGCCTCGGTCCAGCGGTAGCGCACCGCCGTGTTGCCCGGGTGCTGTACGCCGACCAGCCGCAGCGCGCCGTGCTGCATCGCGTGGTGCCATTGCGTGCGCTGGCCCAGGGCATCCACGGCCTCCACCACCTCGCCCCAGGCGCCGTGGCGCCAGGACTGGCTGCGGCCGGAGCAGTCGGTGTGGCGCGTGAGTTGGCCGCAGGCGTGGTAGGCGTACTGGCTGCGACCGCCTTGGGCGTCGATCACCGCTACGGGTTGGTCGCACCAAGCGAGCGTGTGCGGTGGGAAGGCTATGGTGCCGGTGTCAGCATCCTGCTGGGGTTGAACGTACTCGAAGCGGGTGGTGAGGGCCTGCCGCGTGGCTGCCTCGTCCGTCCCGCCGGCCGGCAGCATCGCCACTTCCACAAGCCGCCCCCAGTCGTCATAACGGTACTGCGTGCGCAGGCCTGCGGCGTCCTGGCTCGCCAGCAGCAAGCCATCCTGCGTGCTGCCCGCCGCACCCCAGTGCTGCTGGGTGCTGCGGCCATCCGGACCCTGCACGCCCAACAGCCGGCCTGCGCCGTCGTAGCGCCACCACGTAGTGCGGCCCAGCGCATCGGTGGCCGACAGCCTGCGGCCGGCGCTGTCGTAGCGGTAGCTCTGCTCGGCGCCGTCCGGGCCTGTCAGCCGCACGAGGCGTTTAAGTCCGCCTTCGCCCTCGAAGTGATAGGTCGTAGTGCGGCCCAGGCTGTCGCGCACCACGGTGTTGCTGAGCACCGGGCCCGCCGGGCCTTCGTGGGTGATGGCAGGCGCTTCGCTGTATTCGAAGAAGTAAGACAGCCCCTCCTCGTTGTGCTGCTCTGCAACGCGTGCCCCCGGGCGAGGGGCCAGCCCCTGGCGCCTTCCCTGCGCGGTCTGGTCTTCGTAGACGTAGCGGTGCCGCGGGCCCTGACGCGCCTGGTGCTCCGTCATGCGGTGCCAGGCGTCGTAGCCGAAGCGGCGCAGTACCGTGCCGTCCTGGCCCAGCACTTCGGCGAGGTTGCCGGCGCCGTCGTAGCGGTAGCGCACCAGCGGCTGCGGGCGCGGGGCCGTGCCGGGCACCACGCTGGGGTCCGGCGGGTTGAACGTGCAGTCCACGCCCACGAGGCGCACGCCGTCGTCGGGTTGCAGCAGTGGATGGAGGGAGGGTTTGCGAACGCCACTGGCTGACGCGTCCTGCTTGCCGGTTTGGCGGGCCGCAGTGGCATCCGGCGCGATGCGCTCGTAGCGCAGCGCATAGCGGCGTCCGCTGCCATCGGTGATGCCCACGACGCGGCCTTGCGACAGCCCTTCTTCACCCCATTGGTATCGCTGGCTGCGGCCGAAGCGGTCTATCACGGCGTGCAGCACATGGCCCGAAGCGGCGCCTGCCGGGGCACTGGGGACTGCAGTCCGGGCGGGCAGGAACACCCAGGCCGTCGCCGTTGCGCCCGCACCGGCAGCGCCCGGCGCGGCGATCAAGCAGTTGGGGTCCGCGCGCAGCACGGCAGGCACATGCGACCACCGCGGCTGCTGCGTCCAGGGCAGAAGTTCGGCCGCAATCGTGTATTTGGACGCGCTGGAGGCGTCCGGGGCGCAGCCGTTGGTCGCTGGTTGGTTCGCCACAGACATCCCGCCGCCACGCAGCAACCACAAGTCTTCGCTGCTGCTGTAGAGCGCCTGCCCCGGCTCCAGCGCCTCTTCGAACGTGATCGCCCGCCCCGAGGCATCGAAGAGCACCGCGCGCTCGTCCTGCAGCACCACCCGCAACTCCAGCGGAAGTTTCCAGCCATAACCCAGCATCCCGCACGCCGCGCCATGTTCCGCGTTCACATAGCTGCTGTAGACGCGCTGCCACGCCAGCGGCAGCGGACCGGGCAGGGCGAAGTCCAGTTCATCGCTGCCAGTGAGTACCTTCGCGCCCAGCGATGGGTTCACCGGGCTGCCCACCGCCATCCCTCCGGGCATTCCGAACACGCCACGCCGCCCGCCGAGCCGATCAGCACCGTCGCCGATCCCTGGACGATCGGGCCGCCCTTTTTCGTCAAGTCGCCCTGCCGGGCTGCGGGTTTGCCGCTCATTCTTCTTCCCCTTGATGTCTAGTTATCGTTTTGCTCGCGCAGACAACCCACCGTGCACGGTCTGCAAATGGTGCTGCGCCGCGGGTGGGCGGAGCGCGCGGCAATCACTCAGATCCGTGCCGTGCAGCGCAGCTCTAGCAGTTGAGCTTGTCGAGCGAGGAGAGCACTTCGATCAGCGCAGGCGTGAGCCGCACCGTGCTCGATCCGCAGCGGAGCGTGAGCTCCTCGCCTGCCTCCAGCGTGATGGTCTTGGCCTTCACCGTGAGCGCGCCCGACACCTCCAGGCTGTCCGAGCCGCCCACGCTCGCCTGGCGGTCCGAGCCCACGCTCAGCGTGTCGCTGCCGCCCACCGTGCGGCTCCAGTTCGCGCCCACGAGGTCGTTGCGCACGCCGCCGATGTTCACGCTGTAGGCCAGCCCGATGTTCATCATCTTGGCCACGCCCACGTTCTGCAGGGCCACCATGCCGACGGTCTCGGTCTTCATCTTGCCGACCTTGATCGACCAGTTGCTGCCGATGCTGTCCTTCTCATTGCTGCCGATGCGCTTCGTGCGGTTCTTGCCAATGGACACCGTCTCGTCGATGCCCACGTCTTCCCGGCGGTTGTCCCCGATGGAGATCGTCTCGTCGTGATCGACCCGCTCCTTGCGGTTGGAGTGGATGGTGATCGTCTCGTCGCCATCGACTTCTTCGGTGCGCCAGCCGTGTACCGTGATCTTCTCGTTGCGATGAACGGTCTCCGTACGGTCGCGGTGGATGACGTTCGTCTCGTCCCGGTCGATCGTCTTGCGGCGATCCTGACCCACCCACTTTTCTTCATCGTTC
>NZ_JAUZUQ010000038.1:0-25167 GCF_031844105.1 Acidovorax sp. PRC11
CGCTGATCGCGCAGCGGAAGGCGAGGCCCCACGCGGCCTCGCCGCACTCCAGGCGGCAACGGCTTCGGCCATTGCCGCTTTGCCGCTGGTGGCGGGCGCGGCCGCAAGCGGTGGATTGGGTGGGTTATCCTGTGCTTATCGGCGCGATGCCGTGCCGTCGGGGCGGGATAATTTCCGTCGATACAACGCGTCGCATCGACTGAATGGAGGTGGTATATGCCGAGCTTTTCTTCGTTGGGCATTGGCCTGGGCGGCAACGTCAACGTCAATGACCTCATCAAAGCTTCCGTCGATGCCGTCAAGCTGCCCATCACCCGGACCAACGGCCTGACCCAGCAGGCGGCCGTGACGAATGCGAAGGTTTCCGCTTTCGGGCAATTCAAATCACTTGTCTCCACCCTCTCCGATGCCGCCGGCAAGCTGACCAGCGTCACCGGATGGAACGGCGTGGCGGCGACCTCGTCCAGCACCGATTTCGTGACCGTGTCTGCCGTGGGCGGTGCGGCGGCGACGTCGTTCAACGTGCAGGTGCAGAACCTGGCCAAGGCCCAGTCCTCCATTTCCGATGCGCTGACGCCCGCCAAAAGCGCCGTGGGCGCCGGCACGCTGACCCTCACCACGGGCACCTGGAGCGGCACTCCCAAGACTTTTGCCGCCGGCTCGGACGCGGTCGTGAAGATCGACGTCACGGCGACCGATACGCTGGAAGACGTCGCCAGCAAGATCAACGGCTCCAAGGCCGGCGTCACCGCCACGGTGCTGACCGATGCCTCGGGCCAGCGCCTGATGCTGCGCAGCAAGACCACCGGCGAGAGCGCGGGCTACCAGCTCGGCGTGACCGATGCGGATGGCAGCAACACCGACTCCGCGGGGCTGTCCCGCGTCCTGTCCGGTTCGACCGAGTACGCGCAGAATGCCAATGCCACGGTCAACGGGGTCGCCGTCAGCTCGGGCACCAACGTCTTCGCCAATACCGTGGCGGGTGTGACCTTCACGGCCGTCAAGCCCACCACGGCGGACGTCACGGTCTCGGTTTCCAAGGACAACTCGGCCGTCAAGGCCAATGTCCAGGCCTTCATCACAGCCTACAACGCCGTCAACAGCGCACTGAACGACGCCACCAAGTACGACAAGGATACGAAGACGGCCGGCTTGCTGCAGGGCGACTCCAGTGCCGTGAACCTGCAGAACACGCTGCGGATGGCGCTGCAGTCCGTCAATGCCTCCGGCGCGTTCCGGTCGCTGTCGGACGTGGGGGTGGTGTCCGCGGGCGGAAGCGGCAACCTGATGCCCGACGGCAGCCTGAGCCTGGACGCGACCAAGTTCGACAAGGCGATGCAGACTCCCGACGACGTGAAGGCCTTCTTCCGTGGGGCCGATGGCGGCAACGTCACTGACGGATTCGCCGGCAAGTTCCAGGGCATCACCTCGAAGCTGCTTTCCACCGGAGGCTTCTTCGCGAGCAAGGACCAGTCGTACAAGGAGGCGCTCAAGCGCAATGCCGCGGACGTCGAGCGCATCACCGACCGGGCGAGCGAGGTGGAGAAGAACCTCATCGCCCGCTACACGGCGCTGGACACCAAGATGTCCACCATGAACCAGCTCAACAGCTACATCCAGCAGCAGGCGGTCGCCTGGAATAAAACCCTGTGAAGGGCCTTCAGTTTCGTGGCGGAACGCCGATAAATTGAATAACAGATTCCGAGGAGCGACCGCCATGTTCACCGCTTACCAATCCCGTGCCAATGCCTACCAGCGCATCAACGTTGAAACGAGCATGCACACCATCGACCAGCACCAGCTGGTCAGCCTGCTGTATGCCGGTGTGCTGAATGCCATCGCCACGGCGCGCGGGGCCCTGGCGCGGGGGGACGTGGCGACCAAGTGCTCCGCCATTTCCAAGGCGGTGCGCATCCTGGAGGAAGGGTTGAGCACGGCGCTCGATCGCGAGGAAGGCGGAGCGCTGGCCGGCAACCTGGATGCGCTGTACGACTACAGCCTGCGCCGTCTGATCCAGGCGAACGCCAGGAACGACGACGCGATGCTGGAAGAAGTCGCGCGCCTCATCGAGCCGGTCGCCCAGGGGTGGAACGAGATCAAGAAGATGGCGGTGTCCAATGCGGCCGCCAATGACGTGGCACACCCCGTGGTGGCGGAGGCCTGAAACATGAACGACATGCTGATTGACTACTACAAGGCCATCGAAGACAGCAGTGCGCGGATGCTCGAGGCTGCCAAGCTCAAGGACTGGGACGAGGTGGTGCGTTGCGAAGGCGCCTGTGCCGTGCTGATCGAGCAGCTGCGCTTCAAGTCGCAGGACCAGGAGCTGCTGCCGGAGCACCGCCGCGAGAAGACGCGCATCATGCAGCGCATCCTGCGCAACGACGCCGAGATCCGTTGCCTGGCCGAACCCTGGCTCGCACAGTTCGAACACCTGTTCGAGCGCCAGCCGATGATCATGCACTGAGCTGGGCGGCTCGCCCCGCCGGCAACGGCGGGGTGGGGGCCCTCCAGGCGACGAGCCTCCCCGATCGCCGCGCCAGCGCGAAAAATGCCTCGCTCCCTTACGGGTGCGAGGCATTTTTCATTCGAGGAGGCGTCGGCGAGGGGCGCTCTCCGCCGGACTCAGACCTGCATGTTCATGATGTCCGTGTAGGCCTGCACCATGCGGTTGCGCACGTGCAGCGTCGCCTGGAAGCCGACCTGGGCCTTCTGGATGGCGATCATGGTTTCTTCCAGGCTCACGGCCGGGTTTTCCATCTGCACTTCCTGCTGCAGCCCGCTGGCCCGGTTCTGGGCGGAGCTGACCGACTGCAGCGCCCCCTTGAGCGCGTCCGAGAAGCCGACCTCCTGGCCGGCAGCGTCGGGTGCGGCCGCGGCACGGCGCGCCAGGCCGGCGCCCGTGAGGGGAGCGGTGGAACTGGAGATGCGGAAGTCCATGGCGGTCGATGGTGGGGGTTGCGGGATGGTGCAATCCTAGGGGCGGGCGGCCGGGCCATCCCGGGGAATAACTGGGAAAACGGGCGGCTTATCCGGCTGCCGGTCAGGGCGGGTGCGCCCAATAATCGCGGCACGCCAGATCCCGTGTGCCGTGGCGAGCCCCTTGGAAAGCACCATGTCCGCAGTCGCCGAAATTCCCGTCGCCCCCCCCGCCAGCACCGGCGCGCCCTCGGTGCTGCAGCGCTTCTCTGCGCTCGACCGTTCCAAGCGCATGCGCTTCGGCGTGGGCATCGCGTTGCTCGTGGCGGCCATCGTGGCGGCGGTGGTGCTCAACCGGCAGCCGGACTACAAGGTGCTGTTCTCCAACCTGAGCGATAAGGACGGCGGCGCGATCGTGGCGCAGCTGTCCACCATGAACGTCCCCTACAAGTATGCGGAAGGCGGCGGCGCCATCCTGGTGCCGGCCGAGCGCGTGCACGACGTGCGGCTGCGCCTGGCCACCCAGGGCCTGCCCAAGGGGTCGGTGACCGGCTTCGAGCTGATGGAGACGAACCGCTTCGGCGTGACGCAGTTCCAGGAGCGGCTGAATTTCCAGCGCGGGCTCGAAGGCGAACTCACCCGTTCCATCCAGGCGCTGTCGTCGGTGCAGAGCGCGCGCGTGCACCTGGCACTGCCCAACCAGAACGGTTTCTTCCGCGAGCAGCAGAAACCCTCCGCTTCCGTGCTGCTGAGCCTGTACCCCGGCCGCTTCCTCGACCGCACGCAGCTGGCCGGCATCGTCCACCTCGTGGCTTCCAGCGTGCCCGAGATGGCCCCCTCCGCCGTCAGCGTGCTCGACGACACCGGCAAGCTGCTCTCGCAGTCTCCCGACACCGCCGCCGGCAACGGCGTGGACGCCCAGCAGCTGTCGTACGTGCAGCAGATCGAGCAGCAGTACACCCGCCGCATCCTGGACATCCTGGAGCCTGTGGTCGGCAAGAACAACGTCAAGGCCCAGGTGACGGCCGAGGTGGACTTCTCGCAGTCCGAGCAGACTTCCGAGCAGCACCGCCCCAACCAGACGGCCGACAGCGGCGCCGTGCGCAGCCAGCAGGTGGTCGAGAGCTCCGGCTCCCAGGGCGGCAACCAGCCCCCCGCCGGTGTTCCGGGCGCGGCCAGCAACCAGCCGCCGCAGCCCTCCACAGCGCCGATCAACGGCGCCAACCCCGCGCCCAACGCCGGCAACGGCCAGCAGGGCCAGGCGACCGGTTCCAAGCGCGAATCCATCACCAACTACGAAGTCGACAAGACGGTGCGCGTCACCCGCGCGGGCAGCGGTGCGATCAAGCGCGTGAGCGCCGCCGTGGTCGTCAACTACCAGGCCATTGCCGACGCCGCCGGCAAGGCGCCGCAGGCCAAGGCATTCACGCCCGAGCAGATCGAGCAGATGACCGCCCTGGTGCGCGAGACCATCGGCTACAGCAAGGACCGCGGCGATTCCGTGAACATCATGAACACCCAGTTCCTGGTGGACAGCACGCCGGTGGTGGACCTGCCGCTCTGGAAGCAGCCCGAGATGATCGAGCTGGCCAAGAGCCTGGGCTGGCCCGTGGGCATCTCGCTCTTCGCCGCGCTGATCCTGCTCGGCCTGGTGCGCCCCGCGATCAAGGGCATGAACCAGCCTCCGGCGCCTGCGGTCGCTGCCGCGACGGGCCGCCAGGTGGACACGATCGAGGCCGACGAGCCCGAGCGCCCGGCCCTGGCCGCCCCGACCAAGCCGGAGGACGTGCTCCAGAGCCCCGAGCAGTTGCGCCTGGAGGAAGCGCGCGTGCTGGCCAAGGACAATCCCGTGGCCGTCGCCAACATCCTGAAGGTGTGGGTGAACGGCGAGGCTTGAAACCCGCGCTGCATCCACCGATGATGGCGCCGATGACAGCCCACACCCACCACCCCCAACCCCGACCGGCGGTAAGTTCCCATGGATGAGCAAGGCCTGAACGACGCGGCGATCCTGCTGATGTCCCTCGGCGAGGAGGAAGCCGCCGAGGTGTTCAAGCACCTGTCTCCCAAAGAGGTGCAGAAGCTGGGCGAGACCATCGCCCGCATGAAGTCCGTCTCCCGCGAGAAGGTGGACAGCGTGATCAACCGCTTCTCCAACGATGCCGCGGCGCAGAGCCTGCTGGTGTCCGACACCAGCAACTACGTGCGCGCGGTGCTCAAGCGGGCGCTGGGCGACGACAAGGCGGCGCTGCTGATCGACCGTATCCTGCAGGGCGGCGACGTCTCGGGCATCGAAAGCCTGAAGTGGATGGACCCGCTCTCCGTCGCGGAACTGCTGCGCAACGAACATCCGCAGATCGTCGCGGCCATCCTGGTGCACCTCGACCCGGAGCAGTCCGCCGCGGTGCTGATGCAGCTGTCGGACCGCCAGCGCGGCGAGGTACTGCTTCGCGTGGCCACGCTCGAAGGCATCCAGCCGACGGCGCTCAAGGACCTCAACGAGGTACTGTTCAAGGTGCTCGCCGGCGGCGACAAGATCCGCAAGAGCTCCCTGGGCGGCGTCAAGGCGGCGGCCGAGATCATCAACCTGCTGGGCTCCAACATGGATGCGCCGGTGCTCGAGTCGATCCGCAGCTACGACCCCGACCTCGCCCAGAAGATCATGGACAAGATGTTCGTGTTCGACGACGTGAACAAGCTCGACGACCGCGCGATCCAGACCGTGCTGCGCGAAGTGGCCTCCGAAACCCTGGTGGTCGCCCTCAAGGGAGCCCAGCCGGAACTGCGCGAGAAATTCCTCTCCAACATGTCCTCGCGCGCGGCCGAAGCCATGCGCGAAGACCTGGAATCGCGCGGACCCATGCGGCTGTCCGAAGTCGAGGCGCAGCAGAAGGAAATCCTCAAGACCGTGCGGCGCCTCTCGGATGAAGGCCAGATCGTGATCGGAGGCGGCGGCGATGACGCATTCGTATAGTCCCCGCGGCGCGTACACGCGCTTCATCCCGAGCGAAGAGATCGCCGAAGTGGCGCAATGGCATTTCGGTGCCGTGGACGGCTCCGATCCCGTGCCGGTGCCCGAGGCCGCCGAGCCCGACGCGGCCGAGCTGCCCCCGCCCGGCATCGACGAGGCCACCCACCTGGAGGCCCTCGAAGCCGCGCGCCAGGAGGCGTTCGCCCAGGGACGGGCGCAGGGCGAGGAAGAAACCGCCCTCGCGTGGCAGCAGCGCATGGACGACTACATCGCCGGCCAGGGCCGGGAGACCGCCGCGCAGCTCGAACGCGTGGTCCAGGCCGCGGATGCCGGGCTGGCCGCGCTGCAGCAGCGCATGGCCCAGGACATCCTGGCCCTGGCCTGCGACATCGCCCGCCAGGTCGTCCGCCAGGAGCTGTCCTCCGGCCCCCAGGCGCTGCTGCCCGTGGTGCGCGAGGCGCTGGGCATGCTGGTGTCGGAGGGGCGGCACGCCACCGTGCGGCTGCATCCGGCGGACTGGCAGTTCCTCGAGCAGCCGCTCACGGCCGAATACACCGGCGCCAAGGTGCAGTGGGTGCCCGATGCGGCCGTGGCCGAGGGCGACTGCATCGTCGAATCGGCTGGCATGGTGGTGGACGGCTCGCTCGACCGGCGCTGGCGCCGCGCCATCGCGGCGCTCGGGCTGTCTACGGCCTGGAAGATCGACGAGGATGGCCATGGCTGACGGCATGGTGCACGGCGACGTCCCGCAGGCGCAGGCGGGCGATGCGCACGCCGCGCCCTGGGAAGCGTTCCTCGCGGATGCGCGCGCGCGCGTGGCGGACGGCAGCCCGCTGGAGACCCGCGGCACGCTCACCCGGCTGACCGGCCTCGTCCTGGAGGCCGTCGGCATCCGCGTGCCCGTGGGTTCGCAGTGCCTGGTGCAGATGCCGGGCCACGAGGCCGTGCTGGCCGAGGTGGTCGGGTTCTCGGGCGACCGGGCCTTCCTGATGCCGGCCGGCGACATCCACGGCCTCTCGAGCGGCGCGAGCGTCGTGCCCGCCGCTCCCTACGTGCCCGTGCCGCGGCTGGGCGATGCCACGCGCCCGTCGACCGCCGCGGGCGTGCTGCGCCTGCCCATGGGCGACGGCCTGCTGGGCCGGGTGGTGGATTCGCAGGGCCTGCCGCTGGACCATGGCGGCCCGGTGCAGGACGTGTCCTCCGAGCCCATGGACCGCCGCCAGATCAATGCCATGGACCGCGACCCCGTGCGCGAAATGCTGGACACCGGCGTGCGTGCGATCAACGCCCTGCTCACCGTGGGCCGCGGCCAGCGCCTCGGCCTGTTCGCGGGCTCGGGCGTGGGCAAGAGCGTGCTGCTCGGCATGATGGCCCGCTATACCCGCGCCGACGTGATCGTCGTCGGCCTCATCGGCGAGCGGGGCCGGGAGGTCAAGGAGTTCGTCGAGGACATCCTGGGCGCGCAGGACCGGGAGCGCGCCGTGGTCGTCGCCGCACCGGCCGACGCGCCGCCGCTGCTGCGCATGCAGGGCGCCGCCTATGCCACCGCCATCGCGGAACATTTCCGCGACAAGGGCAAGCACGTGCTGCTGCTCATGGATTCGCTCACGCGCTACGCCATGGCGCAGCGCGAGATCGCCCTGGCCATCGGCGAGCCGCCCGCCACCAAGGGCTACCCGCCCAGCTGCTTCGCCAAGCTGCCCGCGCTGGTCGAGCGCAGCGGCAACGGGCTGCACGGCGTGGGCTCCATCACCGCCTTCTACACCGTGCTCTCCGAGGGCGACGATCAGCAGGACCCGATCGCCGACGCGGCGCGGGCCATCCTGGATGGGCACATCGTGCTGTCGCGCGCGCTGGCCGAGACCGGGCACTTCCCCGCGATCGACATCGAGCAGTCGGCCTCGCGCGTCATGCACAACGTCGCCTCGCGCGAGCATTTCGACCTCGCCCGCCGGTTCCGCGCCACCTATTCGCGCTACCAGAAGAGCCGTGACCTGATCCAGGTGGGCGCCTACATGAGCGGGTCGGATCCGGCCCTGGACGAGGCCATCCGCCTGCAGCCGGCCATGGCCGCGTTCCTGCAGCAGAGCATGTTCGAGGCCGCGCCGATGCAGGAAAGCCTGCATTCCATGGCGGCCGTGCTGGGCCCGCAGGCCTGACCGCGCAGAGGATTCGAGCATGGCATCCCTCCAGGCATTCCTCGTCGCCGTCGAGATGGCGGAGCGGCAGCGGGACGCGGCGCGCCAGGCGCTGCAGGACCTCCAGCGCGCCCGCAGCGCGTCGGAGGCACAGCTGCAGCAGCTGCAGAACTACGCCCAGGAGACCGAGGGCCGCTGGGGCATGCGCGCCGACGCCACGGTGAAGCCGGAGGTCATGTACCACCACTACCAGTTCATGGACCGCCTCGGGCATGCCGTGGGCCTGCAGAGCCACGTGATCGGCGAGCAGGAAGGCCGGGTGCGGGCCGCGGGCCAGGCACTGCTGCAGGCCGAGCTGCGCGTCGCGGCGCTGCGCAAGGTGGTGGAGCGGCGGCGCCACGACCTGGCCCAGGCCGAGGCGCGGCGGGATCAGAAACAGACGGACGAGCGCGCCGCGCTGCGTTTCGGAAAGGCCCCGGTCACGGGGCAGGGCCCCGACGGGCCAGAGGAACCATCACCATGACCAACGACATCCGCACCCAAGCCTCCCGTAGCACGTCTTCGGCCCATGCCGGCCACGAGGCCAAAGGCGCCCGTGGCGCCGGCAAGGCCGCCGGAAGCCAGTCTGCGACGGACGCTTCCACCGATGCCACCGCCGCGGCGGCCGGGCAGGGCGGCTTCTCGATGCTGCTCGCCTCGCTCGGCGCGGGGATGGAGGCCATGGATGCCGGCGCGGGCATGGGCACGGATACGGGCACGGCCGCCATCGCGGCCTTCGCGGGGGACGGGCAGGGTGGTCCGGCATCGCCCGCACTCTCCGGCATGGATCCGCTCTCGGTCGCGCTGCAGGGCCTTCTCCCCGGAGCGGCCGGCAACGGCACGGCCGCCGCGGCCGCATGGTCCGGCGACGCTGCAGGTGCCGGCGCCGGCGCGGGCGCGGGCCTGCTGGCCCAGGCATTGCGGCCGGCGGGCCTGATGGATGCGAGCAGCCTCGTGGGCCAGACGGCACTCATCGACGGAGCGGGCGGTGCGTCCGGTGTGGCCGGCAAGGCGTCCTCCGCGCTGCGTGCCGGGTTCGCCCGGGGCGCGCATTCCCCCATGGGAGCGGCAGGCGGCACCGACGGAAACGGCGCCTCGGCAGGCGGCAGCTTCGCGGTTCCTTTCCTGGGCGGCAAGGACGATGCCCTGCCGGCCGGGCTGGCCCACGCCGCCGCATCGATGGCCGCAGCGGCTTCCGCGGCCCAGCCGGGCGGTGACCGGCGCGACCTCGCCGCATCCCTGACGGCGGGGGCGGGCGCCGCCGCACGCGGCGCCGAGGCCGCGCCGGCCGCCGCGTCCGGCGGCAATGGCGATCTGCAGGCCCTGATGCAGCAGGCGGGCGCGGGCGGCCGGCCCGAGTCGGCCTTCCAGTCCTCTGCCGGCGCGGAGCGCTCCGCGCAACCGCTGGGCACGGAAGGGCTGCAGTCGTCCTCCCTGGGGGCCCCGGGCACCGCGGGCGACGGCACGCCGGGCGTGGCGGACGGGTTCCAGATGCCGATGGAGGACCAGATCGCGGAGCAGGTGGCCTTCTGGGTACACCAGAAGACGCAGAATGCCGAGCTCACGATCGACCGGGAGGGCCAGCCCGTCGAGATTTCGGTATCGCTCTCGGGCAACGAGGCCCACGTGGCCTTCCGCAGCGACCAGGCACAGACCCGCGATCTGCTGGACACCAGCGTCGCCCAGCTCCGCGAACTGCTGCGCGGCGAAGGGCTCGAACTGGCGGGGGTCAGCATCGGCCAGTCGGGCGCAGGCGGTGCAGGCGGTGCCGGCGGCGATGCGCCGGGACGGCCCGCCGGACGCGGGGAAGGCGGCTCCCGCATCGGGCGCGTGCAGGCCGCGGGGGGCGCGATGCAGGACGGCGGCGCCGTCGCACGCCCTGCGGCGCGCCCGGACCGCGCACTCGACGTCTTCGCCTGACGGGCGGCCAGCCGGCGGGCGGGTCACTGTGTGGCGCGGCGTGCCGGACCGCCGCAGCCGGCGAAGGGCGAGGGGGTAAAGCAGGAGTTTCCGGCGCTATTCTGGCTATTATCCGCCGCGTCGGTGCCCAATAATGGCCGCATGCGGGAAGCCTGCGCTCCGTCCCGGGCGCGGCCCGCCCGCGCGGCTTCCGGTCACTGGCTGCCTGCCGTCCCTCTCCCTGAATCCGCTGCGCAAGGAAATCCAACGTGTCCGCCACCCCGCCCGCCGACGCTGCCGCCAAGCCCAAGAGCAAGAAGCTGGTCCTGATCATCGCCATCGTCCTGGTGCTGGTCCTGGCCGGCGGGGGCGCAGCCTGGTTCATGCTCTCCAAACGCAGCCACGGCGACGAGGACGAGGAAGGCGGTGGCGGCGGCCACCAGGCCAAGGCCGCAGCGCCGGCCGCCCCGAAGGTGGCGCCCACCTTCCTTCCCATCGACAACATGGTGGTGAACCTCGCCGACTCGGGCGGCGACCGCTTCGCCCAGATCGGCATCACGCTGGAGCTGGCGGACGCCAAGACCTCGGACCTGGTCAAGCAGTACCTGCCCAGCATCCGCAGCGCGGTCCTGATGCTCGTCTCGCAGCGGACCTCCGAGGAGCTGCTGGGGCGCGAAGGCAAGGAGAAGCTGGCCGTCGACATCCGCCGCGAGGTCTCGCGTCCTCTCGGCTACACCGTGCCCAAGCCGCGCAAGCGGCGCGCGAGCGACGAAGAGGACGACGAGGAAGCCCCCGCGCCGAAGGCCGACACCAACCCGGTGCGGCAGGTCCTCTTCTCGAGCTTCATCATCCAATGACCCCGGCAGGAGATTCCCGATGAGCGAGTCATTCCTTTCCCAGGAAGAAGTCGATGCCCTGCTGGAAGGGGTCACCGGCGAGAGCCAGAAGTCCGTCGAGGAAGCGGCGGACACCGGTGCCATCCGCAACTACGACATCTCCAGCCAGGAGCGGATCGTCCGCGGCCGCATGCCGACGATGGAAATCGTCAACGAGCGGTTCGCGCGCAATTTCCGCATCGGCCTGTTCAACTTCATCCGCCGCAGCCCCGAGATCTCGGTGGGGACGGTGTCCGTGCAGCGCTACAGCGCCTTCCTGCGCGAACTGGCGGTGCCCACCAACTTCAACATCGTGGCCATCCGGCCGCTGCGCGGCAGCGGGCTGATCGTCTGCGAGCCCTCGCTCGTGTTCGGCATCATCGACACGCTCTACGGCGGCGTGGGCAAGTTCCAGACCCGCATCGAGGGCCGGGATTTCTCCCCCACCGAACAGCGCGTCATCAACCGCCTGGTGGACGTGATCTGCACCGAGTACAAGAAGGCGTGGCACGGCATCTATCCGCTCGAGCTGGAATACCAGCGCTCGGAAATGCAGCCGCAGTTCGCGAACATCGCGACGCCCAGCGAGATCGTGGTGTCCACCGCCTTCCAGCTGGAAATCGGCGATCTGTCGGGCGCCATCCACATCTGCATGCCCTACGCGACGCTGGAGCCGATCCGCGACGTGCTCTATTCCTCGACGCAGGGCGACTCCATCGAGGTGGACCGCCGCTGGGTGCGCGTGCTGACGCGCGAGATCCAGGCCGCCGAAGTGACCCTCGTGGCCGAACTGGCCCGCGCCGACGCCACCGTCGAGCAGCTGCTCGCGATGAAGCCCGGCGATTTCATCGAACTCGACCGCGAGCCGCGCATCCAGGCATCGATCGGGGGCGTTCCCATCTTCGAGTGCCAGTACGGCACGCACAATTCCAAGTACGCCATCCGCATCGAGGAGTGCCTGCGCAACCCCGACGTGAACTGGCTGGGAGAGAAAAATGTCAACTGACGGCGACAACCAAAGCAACGACAACGACGGCAAGGCGGCGGCGGACGATCCATTCGCCGGCTGGGCCGAGGCGCTGGAAGAGCAGAAGAATTCCGACGAGCCGCAGCCCGTGGACCAGGGCGGCCCGCTCGCGGGCGAACCCGTGCGCCCGTTCTCGTCCTCGAGCAACGAGGCCCCGGTCAACGACATCAACATGGTGCTGGACATTCCCGTCCAGCTGTCCGTGGAGCTGGGCCGCACGAAGGTGCCCATCAAGTACATCCTGCAGCTCGCCCAGGGCTCCGTCGTGGAACTCGACGCGCTGGCCGGCGAGCCGATGGACGTGCTCGTCAACGGCTACCTCATCGCGCAGGGCGAGGTGGTGGTGGTCAACGACAAGTTCGGCATCCGGCTCACCGACGTGGTGACCCCTTCGGAGCGGCTGCGCCGCGTGAGCCGTGGATAGCGCTCCCGGGGCCGGCATGGGGCAGACGCTGGTCGTCGTCGTCCTGTTCATCGCCGCCGTGGCGCTGCTGCCCTGGCTGGTGCGCCGCCTCCAGCAGCGCCAGGCGGGCGGCCCGGCGGCCCACGCCGGCGCCGCGGCCAAGGTGCTTTCGGCCGTTCCCGTCGGGCCGCAGCAGCGCGTCGTGACCGTGGAGGTCGGCCCCGAACACCAGCGCGTCTGGCTCGTGCTGGGCGTCACCGCCCAGAATGTGCAGTGCCTGCACGTGCTCCATCCCTCGGCCGCAGGGCCGTCTTCCCTGGCCCCTGTTCCCGCTCCCGCGTCCTTCGCCGGCGAGATGGCGGCGGCCACCCGGCGCCAGGACGCGCCCGCGCCGCATGGTTGAAACCTCCCGCTCCGATACGGCCCGTGCGCCGGGCGCCGCTGCCGCTCCGTGGCTGCGGCATGCCGCGATGGCCGCGGCCGGCGGCTTCGCCTGCCTGCTGGCATCCTCCGCCTGGGCGCAGGCCACCGGCGGCGCTGGCGCTGGCGGCAGCCTGCCCGTGCTGGTGGGCGCGGGGGCCGGGGGCACGAGCTACTCGGTCCCCATCCAGACGCTGCTGTTCTTCACGGCCCTGTCGTTCCTGCCGGCCGTGCTGCTCATGATGACGGGCTTCACCCGCATCGTGATCGTGCTCTCCCTGCTGCGCCAGGCGCTCGGCACGCAGTCCGCGCCGCCGAACCAGGTCATCATCGGGCTCTCGCTGTTCCTCACCTTCTTCGTCATGGGCCCGACGTTCGACCGCGTCTACGCCGACGCCTACCTGCCCTACAGCAACAACAGCATCACCTTCGAGCAGGCCGTGGAGCGGGCCGAGGCGCCGATGCGCTCCTTCATGCTCAAGCAGACGCGCCAGTCGGACTTCTCCCTGTTCGCGCGGCTGGCGAAGCTGCCCGCCGACGCCACGGCGGAAACCGCGCCCATGCGCGTGCTCGTGCCCGCGTTCGTCACCAGCGAGCTGAAATCGGCGTTCCAGATCGGGTTCATGATCTTCATCCCGTTCCTGGTCATCGACATGGTGGTGTCCAGCATCCTGATGTCGCTGGGGATGATGATGCTGTCGCCCGTGCTCGTGGCGCTGCCCTTCAAGCTCATGCTGTTCGTGCTGGCGGACGGCTGGAACCTGCTGATCGGCTCCCTGGCCGCGAGCTTCGTCACCTGACGCCCGCCAAAGAAGAAGGAAATTCCCCATGACCTCGCAACTGGTGCTGACGATGGGCCGCGACGCCCTCACGCTGCTGCTCATGGTGTCCATGCCCGTGCTGGGCAGCGTGATGGCCGTGGGCCTGCTCGTGAGCATCTTCCAGGCCGTCACGCAGATCAACGAGGCCACGCTGGCCTTCGTGCCCAAGCTGATCGCGGCCATGGTCGTGTTCGCCGTCATCGGCCCCTGGATGATCTCCACGCTGGTGGACTACATCCGGCGCACCATCGAATCGATCCCCTCCATCGTCGGGTGACCGCCGCGTGATCACCTTCTCCGAGGCGCAGATCATGGCCTGGCTGTCGCCGGTGCTGTGGCCGTTCCTGCGGGTCCTGGCGATGTTCTCGGTCGCGCCCGTCTTCTCGATGCGCACCATCCCGGTCCGGGCCAAGATCGGCCTCGCGTTCCTGGTCTCGGTGTGCGCGCAGGCCGCGCTGCCGGACCAGCCGGTGATCGACCTGAACGGCCGCGAAGCGCTCGGCGCCGTGGCGCAGCAGGTCGCCGTGGGCCTGGCGATCGGCTTCGCGGTGCGCCTGGTGTTCTCCGCCGTCGAGCTGGCGGGCGAGGTCATCGGGCTGCAGATGGGGCTGAACTTCGCCTCCTTCTTCGATCCCTCCTCGAGCGGGCAGGTGAGCGCGGTGGGCCGCTTCTTCGGCCACATGGCCCTGCTGCTCTTCGTGGTCATCAACGGCCACCTCGTGGTGCTCATGGCGGTGGTGAAGAGCTTCGACGCCTTTCCCGTGGACGGCAGCTTCCTGCAGTCGCTCGGCCAGCTGCGCCTGCAAGACCTCGGCGCATCGCTGTTCTCCAGCGCGCTCTGGATCGCCCTGCCCATGATCGCGCTGCTGACGTTCGTCAACCTGGCGCTGGGCGTGATCTCCCGCGTGGCCCCGCAGATGAACATCTACGCGGTGGGGTTCCCCGTCACCCTCACCGTGGGGATGCTCGGCATCGCCGCCACGCTGCCCATGCTCGAGCAGCCGGTGCTCACGCTGATGCAGCAGTCGATCGACCTGTTCTCGTCGCAGCGCTAGCGCCAGTGCCAGCGCGGGCCGGGCGATGCCCGCCGCCGCGCCGTGTCACACCAGCTGGTTGCGGATCGCATACACCGTCAGCTCCGCGTTGTTGGTGAGCTTGAGTTTCTCGAGCACCCGCGCCCGGTAGACGCTCACCGTCTTCGGGCTCAGCATCAGCTCTTCCGCGATGTCCGAGAGCCGCCTGCCCGAGGCGATCTTCACCAGCGTCTGCAACTCGCGTTCGGACAGCGATTCGTGCGGCAGCTCGGGCGCGGGCTGCGCCAGGCTGTCGGCCAGCATCTGCGCCACTTCCGGCGTCAGGTACTTGCGGCCCCGCATCACCGTGCGCACCGCCTCGATCAGCTCCATCGGGTCGCCGGCCTTGTTGGCATAGCCCTGCGCGCCGGCCCGCAGGCACCGCAGTGCGTACTGGTCCTCGGGGTACATCGACACCACCAGCACCCGGATGGCCGAGTCGGTCTCCCGCAGGCTCGTCAGCACCTCCAGCCCGCTGCGCCCCGGCATGTTCAGGTCCAGCAGCAGGACGTCGCAGGGCACCTTGCGCAGGATGTCGCGCAGCTCCGCATAGCCCCCGGCCTCGCCGGTCACCTGGATGTCGGTCGCCTCGGTGAGCGTATCGCGGATGCCGCGTCGCAGCACGGCGTGGTCGTCGCACAGCACGACATGGATCATGGCATTTCTCCTCCGTCCGCCGCATCGCGGCCTTCCGCGGGGCCCAGCGGGATCGAGACGATCACCGACGTGCCGCGGCCCGGCTGGCTGCTGATGTCCAGCCAGCCACCGACCGTTCTCGCGCGCTCTTCCAGGCCCTTCAGTCCGAACGACTTGGGCTTGTTCCGCATGGCGGGCTCGATCCCCCGGCCGTTGTCGGTCACTTCCAGCGTCAGCACCCCCTCGCTGTCGGACAGGTCGATCGCCACCTGGCCCGCCTCGGCGTACTTGGAGACATTGGTCAGTGCTTCCTGCGCCGTGCGGTAGGCCACGAGCTGCACGTCCGCCGGCACCGCGATCGTGTCCCGGCCCGCATGCACCCGCGTGGGAATGCCCGTGCGGCGCTCGAAGCTCTCGGCCAGCCACTGCACTGCCGCCACCAGGCCCTGGTCGAGGATGGGCGGGCGCAGGTCCATCATGATCCGCTGGCTGGCCCCGATGGCGTGCTGCAGCATCTCCGTGGCGTCGCCCGCATGGCGGCGCACCGGCTCTTCCGACGCATGCCGCCGGATCCACTCCACGTCGAAGCGCACCGCGGTCAGGGCGCCGCCGATGTCGTCGTGGATCTCCCGGGCGATCGCCGCGCGTTCCTTCTCGATCGAGGTCTGCAGGTGCTCGGTCAGCTCGGCCAGCCGGCGTTCGGAGGCGGCCAGTTCGCGCACGGCCTGCTTGCGCGCCCGGCGTGCCTCGTGCACCTCGATCGCCCGGTCGATCACGTGGGGCAGCCGGCCCATGTCGTCCTTGAGCAGGTAGTCCGCCATGCCCAGGCGGATCGCATCCACGGCCGCGGCCTCGCCGATGGCGCCGGAGAGCAGCACGAACGGGGGCGCGTCGGCGCGGGCGCTCACGATGCGCCAGGCGTCCAGGGCCGTGAAGCCCGGCAGGCGGTAGTCGGCGAGGACCAGATCGAAGCGCTCCGCATCCAGCCAGGCCGTGAAAGTCTCCATCGTGTCGGCGTGGCGGATTTCATACATCCCGTTGGCACGGCGCAACGTAATGCACGCCAAAGCATGGTCCGCAGGGGAATCTTCGAGATGCAGGATGCGCAGGGGTTTAACCGTTACTCCTGAAGCCATATGAACGCTATCATAGGATACATATTGGAACAAACGGCTTCGTTTGTGCCGTGCGAAGCGCACCGCCGCTGGCTTGCAGCCGTTGCGCCGTTGCCGGTGGTGTGGGCCACCCGCATGTGTTTACCGAAAATGGATTGAGCGTGCCCAGAGCCGCCATGCTGCCATGGAGAGACCATGCAATCTACGCTAACAGGCCCCGATGAGCCAGGAGTCCAGCTTCCGGTCATGGTGGCGGCCGAACTCCAGGACTCCCTGCTCGTTGTCATGCGCGACCTGCATCGCCTCGAAGGTCTGCTCAGCCATGCCACGGACAACCTGCTCGACCGCTTCGGCGAAGCCAACCGCGCACTGACCGACGAGCTCGTCCAGGGCGCTCCGGAACTGCAGGCCCTGCGCACCGCGCTGCGCAGCGCCGTCACCGAACTGCAGTTCCAGGACATGGCCTCCCAGCTGATCTGGCACACCACGAAGGTGCTCCAGGGCTGTGCATTCAGGCTGGCTTCCGAGGCCATGGGCTCGGAAGACGGCGAAGAGGCCGCGCCGTTCGCCGAGATGGCACCTGACCGGCCCAATCCGGTCACGCAAAGCGAGATGGACGCCGGTTCCATCGACCTGTTCTGACCTTCGCCCCGTCTGGTTACCTTATATATTCAAGTGAGTTGGAGCCCTACATGCAATCGATCCTCGCCGTTGATGACTCGCCCTCCATGCGCAAGATGGTGTCCTTCACGTTGACGGGTGCCGGCTACCATGTGGTGGAGGCCGTGGACGGCCAGGATGCCCTGGAAAAGGCGGAAACCCACGACATCCAGCTGGTCCTCGCCGACCAGAACATGCCGCGGCTCGACGGCATCGGCCTCACGCGCAAGCTGCGCGAACACCCGCGCTTCAAGACCATTCCGATCCTGATCCTCACGACCGAATCGAGCGACCAGATGAAGCAGGCCGGCCGCAACGCGGGCGCCACGGGCTGGCTGGTGAAGCCTTTCGATCCCAACCGCCTGATCGAAGTCATCCAGAAGGTCATCCGCTAGCCCACCGCGTCATCCACCAGAATACGGAGAGCCATCCATGGCCGACAACTACCAAGAAGGCGCGGGCAGCGATTTCGACCTCAGCCAGTTCTACCAGATCTTCTTCGAGGAAGCGGGCGAGAACCTGGACCAGATGGAGCACATGCTGCTCGACCTGGACCTGAGCGCGGCCAACGACGAAGAGCTCAACGGCATCTTCCGCTGCGCCCACTCCATCAAGGGCGGCGCCGCCACCTTCGGCTTCTCCGACGTGGCCGAACTGACGCACCAGATGGAGTCCCTGCTCGACCGCCTGCGCCGGCACGAACTCCAGCCGATCCCGCAGATGGTCGACGTGCTGCTCGAATCCGCCGACGCCTCGCGCAGCCTGCTGGCCCGCCACCAGGCCGGCGGGCAGGGCGAGGCCGTCTCCACGGGCGACCTGGTGCGCCGCATCAGCGAACTCGCCGCGGGCGTCGTGCCGGCTGCGGGTGCCGCTCCCGCGCCCGCACCGGCCGCGGTGGCCGCTCCGGCGCCCGTGCCCGCTCCGGCACCGGCTCCTGCACCGGCTCCTGCCTCCACGGTTTCGGCACCCGGCGTGTCGCGGTCGCTCGAGATCCGCATCGGCCCCGTCGAGCGGCGCGAGCAGGCAGACGCCGTCAAGGACCTCTTCCGGGACATCCCGGGCCTGGGCACCATCCAGGATCTGCCGTCCGAGCAGCCGGATGTGCGCGCCTTCGCGGTCGAGACCACGTCCACCGACGACGACCTGCTCGACCTCTTCGCCTTCCACGTGTCGAAGGAGCAGGTCCGCATCACCGCGGCCGGTGCCGCGGCCGAAGCGTCCGCCGAGGAAGCCGACGGCATGGCCGCAGCACCTTCGGCGCCCGCCGGAGCACTGGAAGCCTCCTACGGCTTCTTCGCCGGCGCGCCCGGCATGCCCGGCGACCGTGCAGACATCGCCCCGCCGGCGGTATCGGCCGGCAGCGCCGATGCCTCTGCCGCCAAGTCGTCCGCGGCAGGTGCGCGCACCGCCGAGCCCAAGGCCGTGAGCCAGGCGCAGATGGAATCCACCACGATCCGCGTGGCCGTGAACAAGGTGGACCAGCTCATCAACCTGGTGGGCGAGCTCGTCATCACCCAGGCCATGCTGGCGCAGAACAGCCGCGGCCTCGACGGTGCCGTCTACCAGCAGCTGCTCGCGGGCCTGGCCGACCTGGACCGCAACACGCGGGATCTGCAGGAATCGGTGATGTCGATCCGCATGATTCCCATGTCGATCGTGTTCAGCCGCTTCCCCCGCATGCTGCGCGACCTGGCCAACAAGCTGGGCAAGAAGGTGGACCTCGTCACCCTCGGCGAAGCGACCGAGCTGGACAAGAGCCTCGTCGAGAAGATCACCGATCCGCTCACCCACCTCGTGCGCAACAGCTGCGACCACGGCATCGAAATGCCGGCGGACCGGCTGGCCGCGGGCAAGCCCGAGCACGGAACCATCACCCTGTCGGCCTCCCACCAGGGCGGCTCGATCGTCATCGAGGTGCGCGACGACGGCCGCGGCCTCTCGCGCGAGAAGATCCTGCGCAAGGCGCGCGAGCGCGGCCTGGACGTCTCCGACCAGATGAGCGACGCGGACGTCTGGGGCCTCATCTTCGCTCCGGGCTTCTCCACGGCCGACGAGGTGACCGACGTGTCCGGCCGCGGCGTGGGCATGGACGTGGTCAAGAAGAACATCGCCGCGCTCAACGGCTCGGTCGAGATCGATTCCGCCGAAGGCTACGGCATGCGCGTGTCGGTGCGGCTGCCCCTCACGCTGGCCATCATGGACGGCATGTCCGTGGGTGTCGGGGAAGAGGTCTACATCCTGCCCCTGTCCTCGGTCGTGGAGTCCTTCCAGGTCAATTCGGACGACGTCAACACCGTGGCCCAGGGCTCGCAGCTGGTCAAGGTGCGCGACGAATACATGCCCGTCATCGCCCTGGAGAAGACCTTCCAGGTACCGCGCATCGACCAGACCAAGTCCAGCAACATCATGGTGGTCGTCGAAGCGGACGGCAGCCGGGTGGCCCTGCTGGTGGACGAGCTGCTCGGCCAGCACCAGGTCGTGGTCAAGAACCTCGAAACCAACTACCGCAAGGTGCCCAACGTGTCCGGCGCCACCATCCTGGGCGACGGCACGGTCGCCCTGATCCTCGACACGGGCGCGCTCGTGCGCCGGGTGCGCCACTGAAACCTACGCCGCTGTGCAGACTGAAGGAGCTTTCCCATGGCGACCGTGATTGAAAAGACGAATGAAGCCGCCGGCGCCGGAGTGGCCGGTGCGCGCGAATACCTGACCTTCCGGCTGGACCAGGAGGAATACGGCATCGACATCCTCAAGGTGCAGGAAATCCGGGGGTACGAACCCCCGACCCGCATCGCCAACGCCCCGGAATTCATCAAGGGCGTCACGAACCTGCGTGGAACGATCGTGCCGATCGTCGACATGCGGCTCAAGTTCGACTGTTCCAAGGCCGAATACAACAGTTTCACGGTGGTGATCATCCTGAACCTGCGCAACCGGGTCGTGGGCATCGTGGTCGATTCCGTGAGCGACGTTATGGAACTCACGTCCGACCAGATCCGCATGGCGCCCGACATCGAAAGCTCCATCGACAGCAGCTGCATCGTGGGGCTCGGCTCGGTGGGCGAACGGATGCTGATCCTGCTCGACATCGAGAAGCTCATGTCCAGCCCGGACATGGGCCTCATATCGGGCAACGACTGATTTTCGCGGGCAGGGCCGGGACAGAGACAGGGCCCTTCCAGCGGAATCGCGGCATGGGGATCGGCGTTCCCCCGGCCCGCGGGCCGGCCCTAGAAGAAGATGCGGAATTGAATCGAATCGAACATGCGCCAGACCTCCTCCTCTTCCGTTCCCCCGCGCGGCATGCCGGACCCCGCCGACGCCCCCTCCTCGGGGCCGCTGGCCCAGGGGCGTGAATTCGTCTGGACGAACGCGGACTTCTCCCGCGTGCAGGGCCTCATCTACCAGCGCGCGGGCATCAGCCTGCACGACGGCAAGCACGCCATGGTCTACAGCCGCCTGTCGCGGCGCCTGCGCGAGACGGGCCACACCAGCTTCCACGACTACCTCGGCTGGCTGGAAACCCACGACGGCCCGGAGTGGCAGGAATTCGTCAACGCGCTGACCACCAACCTCACGGCGTTCTTCCGCGAGCAGCACCACTTCGAGATCCTGTCGGACCTGCTGCGCTCCCGTCCCTCGGGGCCCTGGAGCGTCTGGTGCAATGCCGCATCGACCGGAGAGGAGCCCTATTCGATCGTCATGACCGCGATCGAATCCATCGGCGCCAATGCGCCGTTCAAGCTCACGGCGAGCGACATCGACTCCCGCGTGCTGGCCACCGCGTCCGAAGGCGTCTACCGCATGGACGGCGTCAAGGGCCTGAGCCCCGAGCGGCTGCAGAAGTTCTTCCTGCGCGGCAAGGGCCCCAATGCGGGGCTGGCGCGCGTCAAGCCCGAGCTGCGCCGCCCCATCGAATTCATGAGCGTCAACCTGATCCGCGACGACTGGCCCTTCCGCGAGCCCTTCGACGTGGTGTTCTGCCGCAACGTGATGATCTATTTCGATGCGCCCACGCAGC
The DNA here is from genome assembly GCF_031844105.1 of Acidovorax sp. PRC11. Classification (NCBI taxonomy): domain Bacteria; kingdom Pseudomonadati; phylum Pseudomonadota; class Betaproteobacteria; order Burkholderiales; family Comamonadaceae; genus Acidovorax; species Acidovorax sp. PRC11. The sequence goes on from NZ_JAUZUQ010000038.1 coordinate 21,018, forward strand.
GCCGCGTGCTGGAGAAGATCCACCGCGTCCTCAAGCCGGGCGGCATGCTGTTCGTCGGCCACGCGGAAAATTTCAGCGAGTCCCGCGATCTCTTCAATCTGCGCGGCAAGACCGTGTACGAGCGCCGATAAGGCTGCCTCCGCAAGAAGCCCCCCATGACCCAACACCGTCCCGGCTCCCCCTTCGCGTCTGGCGCTTCTGCCTCCACACCGGCGTTCGACGGCGTCGAGCGCCGCCAGGCCCCGCGCATCGCCCCCCTCAGTGCCGACGTCTATTCGAGCGCTCCCGCCGGCGCCGCGAAGCAGTCGACGCTGCAGGAACTCAAGGGGCGCACCCGCCGCCCCGGCGAAGCCTCCTTCTTCTTCTTCGACCACCACTTCCAGCACAACGCGGTCAAGGTGCTTCCCGGCGAATACTTCGTCTCGGACGAAAACCTGGTCATCATGACCGTGCTGGGCTCCTGCATCGCCGCGTGCCTGTGGGACAGCCGCAGCCGCATCGGCGGCATGAACCATTTCATGCTGCCCGACGGCGACTCCAACGACGTGTCCGGGCGCTACGGCTCCTACGCGATGGAACTGCTCATCAACGAGATGCTGAAGCTCGGCGCGCGCCGGGAGTCCCTGCAGGCCAAGGTGTTCGGCGGCGGACAGGTGATGCACAACTTCACGACCATGAACGTCGGCGAGCGGAACACCACCTTTGTGATGAACTACCTGCAGACCGAACGGATTCCCATCGTGTCCGAGGACGTGCTCGATATTTATCCGCGTAAAGTGGTGTTCTTTCCCGTGACGGGCAAGGCCATGGTCAAGCGGCTGGCCCATGCCCATCCGGAAGCCCTCGTCGCGCAGGACGTCAAGGGCAATGCGGCCACCGTGGCGAAGGCCACGGCCGGCGGGTCGGTGGATCTGTTTTGATTGAGAAGGACCAGACGGAATGAGCAGGAAGATCCGTGTGATCGTGGTGGATGATTCCGCGCTGGTGCGCAGCCTGCTGTCGGAAATCATCAACCGGCAGCACGACATGGAGTGCATCGGGACGGCCAACGACCCGCTCATCGCCCGGGAGATGATCCGCGAGAAGGACCCGGACGTGATCACGCTGGACGTCGAAATGCCGCGCATGGACGGCATCGACTTCCTGGGCCGTCTCATGCGGCTGCGGCCCATGCCCGTCGTGATGATCTCCACGCTGACCGAGCGGGGCGCGGAAGTCACCATGAAGGCGCTGGAACTCGGCGCGGTGGACTTCGTGGCCAAGCCGCGCGTGGGGCTGTCGAGCGGGCTCAACGAGCTCGCCACCCAGATCGTCGACAAGATCCGCGTCGCGGCGGTGGCCCAGGTCCGCCGGGCCCCGGCCGCCAGGCCCGCGGACCGGCCCGCACAGCCGGGCTCCGCCGCCCCGATCACCCCCGCAGCCACGCTGCTGGGGCGCATCTCGACCGAAAAGCTCATCTGCATCGGTGCCTCCACCGGCGGCACCGAGGCCATCCGCGAGGTGCTCGTGCAGATGCCCGCCGATTCGCCCGCCATCGTGATCACGCAGCACATGCCGCCCGGGTTCACGACGAGCTTCGCCGCCCGCCTCAACGGCCTGTGCCAGATCACCGTCAAGGAAGCGACGAACGGCGAGCGCATCCTGCCCGGCCACGCCTACATCGCCCCCGGCGGCAAGCAGTTCCACGTCGCCCGCAGCGGCGCCAACTACGTCGCCGTGGTGGACGACGGCCCACCCGTGAACCGGCACAAGCCCTCGGTGGAGGTGCTCTTCAAGTCCGCCGCCGCCGTGGTCGGCAAGAACGCCTTCGGCGTCATGCTCACCGGCATGGGCAACGACGGCGCGGCCGCCATGCGCGAAATGAAGGACGCCGGCAGCTACAACTACGTGCAGGACGAGGCCAGCTGCATCGTGTTCGGCATGCCCCGCGAAGCGATCGCGCATGGCGCGGCGGACGAAGTGCTGCCGCTCACCCAGATCGCGCCCGCGCTCATCACGCGCCTGCGCGGCGCGACCGACCGCCTGCACCACCGCATCTGAAGCGTCGGGGAAAAGGGCGGAGACCGGGCGGACGAGTCCGTTCTCCGATTCCGGAACGGGCCCGACCGGTCGGGCGCATCACTCCGACAGTTCCGTCCAGCGTTCGAGCGCGGCCATCAGCTCATCCTCGATCTCGCCTTCCCGCGTGTGCAGCGCGGCGGCATGCGCCCCGTCGCGCACGTAGAGGCTGCCGTCCGCCAGCTCTTCGCGGATGGACGCCTGCTCCGCCTCCAGCGCCGCGATGCGCTCGGGCAACTGCTCCAGCTCGCGTTGCTCCTTGTAGCTGAGCTTCTTCTTCGCCGGTGCGCTTCGCGTGGCGGCCGCAGCCACGGCCGGCGCCTCCCTGGCCACCTCGCGCCCGGCCGGCTTGGCAGCCGTCGCCGCCAGCGACCGGCTGCGCCGGGACTGGAGCAGCCAGTCCTGCACGCCCCCCTCGTACTCCCGCCACCGGGCGTCGCCCTCGTAGGCGATGGTGCTGGTCACCACGTTGTCCAGGAACATGCGGTCGTGGCTCACCAGGAACACGGTGCCGTCATAGGACTGCAGCAGCTCCTCCAGCAGATCCAGCGTGTCGATGTCCAGATCGTTCGTGGGCTCGTCCAGCACCAGCACATTCGCAGGCCGTGCGAATAGGCGTGCGAGCAGCAGCCGGTTCCGCTCACCCCCCGAGAGCGACCGGACGGGCGACTGCGAACGCGCCGGAGAGAACAGGAAATCGCCGAGATAGCTCTTGACGTGCTTGCGCTGGTTGCCGATCTCGATCCACTCGCTTCCCGGGCTGATGAAATCTTCCAGGGTGGCGTCGAGGTCCAGCGCATGCCGCATCTGGTCGAAGTACGCCACTTCCAGATGGGCGCCGCGGCGCACGGTGCCGCTGTCGGGCACCAGCTCGCCGAGGATCAGCTTCAGCAGCGTGGTCTTGCCGGCGCCGTTCGGTCCCACCAGCCCCACCTTGTCGCCCCGCAGGATCGTGGCCGAGAAATCCTGCACGATCGCCTTGTCACCGAATGCCTTCGTCACGTTGGCCAGTTCCGCGACGATCTTGCCCTGGTAGCCCGATGCCGATCCCGACGCGATGTCCATCCGCACGCTGCCCACGGCATCGCGCCGCGCCGCACGGCTGGCCCGCAGGGCTTCCAGCCGGCCGATGCGGCTCTGGCTGCGCGTGCGTCGCGCTTCCACGCCCTTGCGGATCCACACCTCTTCCTGGGCGAGCAGCTTGTCCGCCTTGGCGGCGATGACGGCTTCCTGCGCCAGTTGCTCCGCCTTCTGCAGCACGTACTGCCCGAAGTTGCCGGGATAGGACAGCAGGCGACCCCGGTCCAGTTCGACGATGCGCGTGGAGATCCGGTCCAGGAAGGCCCGGTCGTGGGTGATGGTGACGACGCTGCCGGGGAAGGCCAGCAGCAGCTCCTCCAGCCATTCGATGGAATCGACGTCCAGGTGGTTGGTCGGCTCGTCCAGCAGCAGCACGTCCGGACGCGCCACCAGCGCCTGGGCCAGCGCCACGCGCTTCTTCAGCCCGCCGGACAGGGCGCCGATGCGGGCCTGCGGGTCCAGGTGCAGCCGCTGCATCGTCTCTTCGACGCGGCGCTCCCAGTTCCAGCCGTCCACGGCTTCGATCTCGGTCAGCAGCGTATCGAGTTCTGCGCCGGTGGCATGCGCATACCGCTCGCGCAGGGCCACCACGTTCGCCAATCCTGCGGCCGTCGCTTCGAAGACGGTGTGCCCGGCGTCGAGCAAGGGCTCCTGCGCCACATAGGCGATGCGCACGCCCTGCTGCACATGCATGGCGCCATCGTCCGGATGCGCCAGGCCGCCAAGAATCTTGAGCATCGACGACTTGCCTGCTCCGTTGCGGCCGATCAGGCCCACGCGCTCGCCGACCTCCAGCGAGAAATCGGCATGGTCCAGCAGCGGCGTGTGGCCGAAAGCCAGCTGGGCGTCCAGGAGAGAGATGAGTGCCATATATAGAGGGAGAGGGGCTGCCCCAGGGGGCGCCTAGAGGGGGGATGACGCGATTTTCTTCCCTTCGGCGCAAAAAAGGTTGCCGAGCGGAAGTTTGTTGCTATACTAGCGGGCTTCGCTACTGAAGATTAGCAACAGCCGA
>NZ_JAUZUQ010000039.1:0-19865 GCF_031844105.1 Acidovorax sp. PRC11
CATGAAGGATTCGAAGGTGATCGTGGCGATCAACAAGGATGCCGAGGCGCCGATCTTCAGCGTGGCCGACTACGGGCTGGAGGCGGATCTGTTCACCGCCGTGCCGGAACTGGCGGGCCGGCTCTGAGGCGCTTGGCCGCGCACCCATCCTGAACGCAAGAAAGGTTTCACCATGAATGCAATCCCTGAAGCTTCCAGCGTGCGCAGCCAGGTCACGCCCGAGGAATGGCAGACCCGCGTCGAACTGGCCGCCGCCTACCGGCTGGTGGCCCATTTCGGCTGGGACGATCTGATCTTCACGCACATCTCGGCGCGCGTGCCGGGCCAGCCGGACCAGTTCCTCATCAACCCCTACGGCATGCTGTTCGACGAGATCACGGCGTCCAGCCTGGTCAAGGTGGACCACCACGGCGAGCCCGTGATGGCGACGGAGTACGACGTGAACCCGGCGGGCTTCCTGATCCACAGCGCGATCCACGAAGGCCGGCCCGAAGTGCAGTGCGTGCTGCACACCCACACGCAGTACGGCGTGGCGGTGTCGGCGCAGGAAGGCGGGCTGCTGCCGATCTCGCAGCAATCCATCTTCCCGCTCGCGCGGCTGGCCTACCACGGCTACGAGGGCGTGGCGCTGCGCGACGACGAGCGGCCGCGGCTCGTGGCCGACCTGGGGGACGCCAGCTTCCTGATCCTGCGCAACCATGGCCTGCTGACCTGCGGGCGCAGCGTGCCCGAGGCCCTGCTGTCGATGTACACGCTCGAATCGGCCTGCCGCATCCAGATCCTGGCGCAGGCCGGCGGCGGAGCGCTCACGCGTATTCCCGACGAGATCGTCGCCACCTCGGTCGAGCAGTCGCGCCAGGTGACCAAGGGCAAGGGCGCGGGCCTGGCCTGGCCGGGGCTGCTGCGCCGGCTCGACCGCATCGATCCGGGCTACCGGACCTGAGCCGCCCAGGCCGCCAGAGCTGAACGACAGAACGACAGGAGACCCCACCGCATGCCGTCCACTTCCTCCCGACGCCACTTCCTCCAGACGGGCTCCGCCATCGCGGCCGGTGCCTTGCTGCCCCTGGCGCCGGCCCGTGCGCAGGGCACCTGGCCCACCAAGCCGATCCGCATCGTCGTGCCCTACACGGCTGGCGGCTTCACCGACCAGATGGCGCGGCTGATGCAGGTCGGCCTGCAGCTGCGCCTGGGCCAGCCCGTCGTCGTCGACAACAAGCCCGGCGCCAACAGCATCATCGGGGTGGACGCCGTGGCCAAGGCCGCGCCGGACGGCCATACCTTCGGCGTGTTCATCGCCGCCTACGCCGCCAACACCACGCTCTATCCCAAGCTGCCCTACGACCCGAAGAAGGACCTGACGGGCGTCTCGCTGATGGGCGTGTCGCCGCTGGTGGCGGCCGTATCGATGAACGCGCCCTTCAAGACGATGGCCGAACTGGTCGCCTACGGCCGCGCGAACCCCGGCAAGATCAGCTACGCCTCGTCGGGCAGCGGCTCGGCCGCGCACCTCACGTCGGAGCTGATGCGCATGGTCACCGGGGTCGAGATGGTGCACGTGCCGTACAAGGGCGCATCGCCCGCGCTGGCCGACCTGATGGGCGGGCAGGTGCCGCTGTTCCTCGACCCGCCGCCCAACCTGATCCAGCCCGCCAGGGCCGGCAAGATCCGGCTCATCGGCGTGGCGAGCGAGAAGCGCGTGCCCGCGCTGCCCGACGTTCCCACCTTCGCCGAACTGGGCTATCCGGCGCTGGTCGGCAGCACCTGGGCCGCGATGCTGGCGCCCGGGGGCACGCCGCCCGACATCGTGCAGCGCATGTCCGGCGAGGTGGCACGCATCATCCGCAGCACGGAGGTCTCTCAGCGGCTGGAGCAGACCATGGGTACCTTCCCCGAGGGCTCCACGCCCCAGGAATGCAACGCCTTCATCGCCGCGGAAACCGCCAAGTGGGCCAAGGTGATCCAGTCGGCCGGGGTGGTGGTGGACTGAGCGCTCCTGCCGAGCAGGGATCCGGCGGGGGCGTACGGCCGACTTCAAGTCGGCGGCCGGCACGCCGATAAGTAGGGAATCCGTTTCCGGAACGCTTCGTGCGGACCGGGGCCTTTCCCCGCCTGGCCGTCGCGCCCTGCTGCCCATGTCCCTGAACAACACCCGCCTCTCCCTGCGCCTGGCCCTGGCCTTCGGCGCCATCTGCCTGGTCATGTCGCTGGCTGCCGGGGTCGGCGTCTGGCGGCTGATGAACCTGCAGGACATCGCGGACGATCTGGGGGGCGAATCCGCCGAGCGCGCCCTGCTGGCCAAGGAACTCGAATCCATCGTGCTCGTCAGTGCGGTGCGGGCCGAGTCGCTGCTGGAGGTAGACAACCCGGTGTACGCCGCGCGCGTGGACGCCGACAGAAAGCGCACGTCCGCCCGTTCCACCGAGGTGCGCAAGCGCCTGGAGGCACTGGCGGAAGACGAGGAATCCCGGCGCATCTTCGGCGCCATCGATGCCGCGGGCAACGCCTTCCGCTCCGCGCGCGATGCGCTGGTGAAGCGGCGCCAGTCCGGAGAGACCCTGCCGCCCGAGGCCGTGGGCCAGCTGCTGCGGCCCGCCGCCGACCGCTATGCGGCGGCCGTGGAGGAAATGGCCGACTACCAGCGCAGGCGGGTGGCCGAGGCGCGTGCCCAGGCCCAGGCGAGCGAGCGGCAGGGCATCGCGCTGCTCGTCGGCGGATCGCTGGTGGGGCTGCTGCTGAGTCTGGGCTGCGCGCTGGCGCTGTCGCGTTCCATCCTGCTGCCGCTGGCGCAGGCCTCCGCCGTGTCCGACCGCATCGCCGAGGGCGACCTGACCTCGTCCGTGCCGGCCGCGCCGGCCGGCCAGCGCGACGAGGTGCGCGCCCTGCTGGAGCGCCTGGGCGGCATGCAGCAGCGGCTGGCGGAACTGGTGGTGGGCATGCGCCAGGCGAGCGTGTCCGTGGCGGGCGCCAGTGCGGAGATCGCCGCGGGCAACACCGATCTCTCGTCGCGCACCGAGCACACGGCCTCCAATCTGGAAGAGATTGCCGCCAGCATGGAAGAGCTGATCGCCACCGTGCGCCACAGCGCCGATGCGGCCCAGCAGGCAAGCACGCTCGCCGCCACCGCGAGCGAGATCGCGCGGCGCGGTCGGGACGCGGTGAGCCAGGTGGTCTCGACCATGGACGGCATCGCCCAGGCGTCGCGCCGCATCGCCGACATCACCAGCGTGATCGACGGCATCGCCTTCCAGACCAACATCCTCGCGCTGAATGCCGCGGTGGAAGCCGCCCGCGCCGGCGAGCAGGGCCGCGGCTTCGCCGTGGTGGCCTCGGAGGTGCGCAGCCTCGCGCAGCGCTCGGCCACCGCGTCCCGCGAAATCGGCGCCCTCATCGGCGACAGCGTGCGGCAGGTGGGGGAGGGCGCGCAGCAGGTGCATGCCGCCGGCGGCACCATGGGCGAGATCGTGGATTCGGTGCAGCGGGTGGCGGCGATCGTCGGCGAGATCAGCACCGCGGCGCGCGAACAGAGCACCGGCCTCGGGCAGGTGGGCGAGGCCGTGAGCCAGCTCGACCAGATGACGCAGCAGAACGCGGCCCTGGTGGAGGAATCCACCGCCGCGGCCCAGGGACTGCGCATGCAGGCGCAGCAGCTGGCCGACTTGGTGGCGACGTTCCGGCTGCCCGGGAGCGCCGCTGGACGGGTGGACGCCCTGCCGCGCTGAGCGCCGGGTCGCGCGCGCCGTTTGCGCTTCTTTACACGGCGGTTGTCGGCGAGAAGGGTACGGCCGCGTTCAATGGGCATGCCGTTTCCCATCCGATGGAGCCCCACGATGTCCCTCTCGAATCCCGCATCCCCTGGCCGTGCATCCGGCCGGATCCGCGCCATGGGCGCCCTGGCGGTCCTCGCGGCCGCCGCCCTGTCGGGCTGCGTCGTGGCGCCGCCCCGGCAGGTCGTGGTGGAGCAGCAGGGCGCCGTCGTGGTCGCCCCCACCGCGCCCCCGGCGCCGTATGTGGAAACCGTGACCATCGCCCCTTCGCCGGTGCATGTCTGGGTGGGCGGCTTCTGGGAATGGGGTGGCGGCCGCTACGTCTGGCGCCCCGGCCACTGGGCCGCGCCGCCGCGCGCGGGCTGGGTGTGGGTGCCCCACCGCTGGGAGCCGGGCCCGGGCGGCTGGCACATGCGGCCGGGCCACTGGGCGATGCGCTGACGGTGGGCGGCCTGCCGCCGATCTGAACGTTCGCGCCGGGCCGCCCGCCCCGTCCGGCCTGGCAGCGGCACCGGCGCGCGAGCGGTTCCTCAGGCCGGCGGCGGGACGCCCGGCGCCAGCCCCTGCAGCACCATGTGGCAGATCAGCGCCTCGGCCTGGGCATAGTCGCGCTCGGTGAGCGCCGGCTTGCCCAGCAGCAGGGCGAACTGCGCCTGCTGGTCGGCATAGGCCTGGGTGACCGACCAGATGATGAACATCAGGTGCGTGAAATTCACGCGGGCGATGCGGCCCTCGCGCGCCCAGCGCTCGAAGGTGCGCACGTCGTTGCGCAGCACGGGGCCCACGCGCTCCGCGATGACGTCGCCGTAGCGCGGGGCGCCGGCGATGACCTCCTTGGCGAAGACCTTGGCGGCGTTCGGCCGCTCCAGCGAGGAGCGCAGCTTGGCGCCGATGTAGCGTCGCAGCGCCTGGGCGGGGTCTTCGCCGTGCGACATTTCCTCCATGCCGTCGAGCCACTGGGTGAGCACGTCGTCGAGCACGCGGCGGTAGAGCGATTCCTTGCTGGGGAAGTAATAGAGCAGGTTGTGCCGGCTGATGCCGGCGGCCGCCGCGATGCTGTCGAGCGAGGCGCCTTCGAAGCCGAACTGGGCGAAGTGGCTCTCGGCCTCGGCGAGGATGGCCTGCTCCTTGCGCAGGCGCGCGGCCGAGGGCGTGCGGGCCGCGTCGGAGGCGGGGGTCGGAGCGGGGGTGGAAGAAGGGCCGGCTGCGGCGTCGGGCACCGGAGCCGTTCCGGAAGGCGCTGCCGGGCGTGCAGGCGGCGCGGCCGGGCGGCGGGGGGCTTGGGTGGTGCGGTCTTGCACAGGGGCAGGGCGGGACGACGTTCTTCGGGAGCGCATGCGCACCATTGTGGTCCGCCGCAGGGCGGATTCGCGCCGGGAAGCGGCACTGGCGGCTGGCACGGCGCTTGCTGTCCGGGATTTTACCAATAGGTAAGTTTTTACTGGTTGGTAAATTGCAAGCCACAACGGCGGGCCATGCATCCGCCACCACGAGCGAGGACCCCGATGACCCCTTCGCCTTCCCTGCCGCCCCGCATCCGCGGGCGCGCCGCCGCTTCGGCGGTCTCCGCAGGCCGCCGTCCGGCTGGCCGCCTCCACCGCACGCCCCAGGCGCGCGCTTCCTCCCCCCTGCCTTCCTGATCCCCGAGCGGGACAACCGACACAGGAGCCTTCCGATGGAAACGACGACCGCGAGCGTTGGCTGCGGCGTGCATGGCGCACGCCTGGATCTGGCCGCCTACGCCAGGAACTTCAGCGACGCGCACCCTCCGCTCACCCGCCCGCAGGCGCTGATCGAGGCCGAGCGCTGCTACTACTGCTACGAGGCGCCCTGCGCCACGGCCTGCCCGACGGGCATCGACGTGCCGTCCTTCATCCACCGGATCGCGCAGGGCAACGAGCGCGGCGCGGCGCGGGCGATCCTGGAGGCGAACCCGCTGGGCGGCATGTGCGCCCGGGTCTGCCCGACGGAGGTGCTCTGCGAGCAGGCCTGCGTGCGCAACGTGAACGAGGACAAGCCCGTGGAGATCGGCGCGCTGCAGCGCTATGCGACGGACGCGCACTTCGCGCAGCCGGGCGCGCCGCTCTTCACGCGCTCCGCGCCCACCGGCCGGCGCGTGGCCGTGGTGGGCGCGGGCCCCGCGGGCCTGGCCTGCGCGCACGGCCTGGCGCGGCGCGGCCACGACGTGGCGCTGTTCGATGCGCGCCCCAAGCTCGGCGGGCTCAACGAATACGGCCTGGCGAGCTACAAGACCACCGGCGGCTTCGCGCAGAAGGAGATCGAATGGCTGCTCTCCATCGGCGGCATCGAGCCGCGCTGCGGGCAGGTGCTGGGGCGCGACATCACGCTCGCGGGGCTGCTGCAGGCCTATGACGCGGTGTTCCTGGGGCTGGGCCTGGCCGGCGTGAATGCGCTGGGCATCGCCGAGCCGCAGGCGGAAGGGCTGCGCAATGCGGTGGATTTCATCGCCGACCTGCGGCAGGCGCAGGACCTGGCCGCGCTGCCCGTGGGCCGCCGCGTGGTGGTGGTGGGCGGCGGCATGACGGCGGTGGACGCCGCCGTGCAGGCCGCCAAGCTCGGCGCGCAGGAGGTGACCATGGTGTACCGCCGCGGGCAGGAGAGCATGTCCGCCTCGCTCGCGGAGCAGCAGTGGGCGCAGACGAACGGCGTCACGGTGCGCTACTGGGCCGCGCCGAAGGAGCTGCTCTGCGAAGGCGGCGCGGTGCGCGGCATGCGGTTCGCGGCCACGGCGGTGCAGGGCGGGCGCCTGGTGGAAACCGGCGAGACCTTCACGCTCGAGGCGGACATGGTGCTCAAGGCCATCGGCCAGAGCTATCTCTCCGAGTACGCGGGCGCCGAGGTGGCGCTGAGCCAGGGCCGCATCGCCACCGATGCCGACGGCCGCACCAGCGTGCCGCGCGTCTGGGCGGGCGGCGACTGCCGTGCCGGCGGGCGCGACCTCACCGTGGAGGCCGTGGAGCACGGCAAGGTGGCCGCGGTGTCCATCCACGAGGCGCTGCGCGCGGCCTGACGCCGCGCCGCCGTCCCCACGAACCCAGAGCAAGACACCGGAGAAGCACATGGCAGACATCCGCAGCGATTTCCTCGGCATCCGCAGCCCGAACCCGTTCTGGCTGGCCTCCGCGCCCCCCACGGACAAGGAAGTGAACGTCACCCGCGCCTTCGAGGCGGGCTGGGGCGGCGTGGTCTGGAAGACCCTCGGCGAAGATCCGTCGGTGGTCAACGTGAACGGCCCGCGCTACGCCACGCTCATGTCGCAGGACCGGCGCGTGATCGGGCTCAACAACATCGAGCTGATCACCGACCGGCCGCTGGCCGTGAACCTGGAGGAGATCCGCCGCGTGAAGCGCGCCTGGCCGGACCGCGCGATGATCGTCTCGATCATGGTGCCCTGCGTGGAGGAGAGCTGGAAGCGCATCCTGCCGATGGTGGAAGACACCGGCGCGGACGGCATCGAGCTGAACTTCGGCTGCCCGCACGGCATGAGCGAGCGCGGAATGGGCGCGGCCGTGGGGCAGGTGCCCGAGTACATCCAGATGGTCACGCAATGGTGCAAGCACTACACGCGCCTGCCGGTGATCGTGAAGCTCACGCCCAACATCACCGACGTGCGGCAGCCGGCGCGCGCGGCCCGCGCCGGCGGCGCGGACGCGGTGTCGCTCATCAACACCATCAACTCCATCATGGGCGTCGACCTGGAGCGCATGGCCATGAGCCCGAACACGGGAGGCTGGGGATCGCACGGCGGCTACTGCGGACCGGCCGTGAAGCCGATCGCGCTCAACATGGTGGCCGAGATCGCGCGCGACGAGCAGACCGCGGGCCTGCCGATCAGCGGCATCGGCGGCGTGAGCACCTGGCGCGATGCGGCCGAGTTCATCGCCCTGGGCTGCGGCACCGTGCAGGTGTGCACGGCCGCGATGGTCTATGGCTTCAAGATCGTGCAGGACATGTGCGACGGCCTCTCCAACTTCATGGACGCGCAGGGCTACCGGACGATCGAGGACTTCCGCGGCGGCGCCGTGCCGACGGTCAAGGACTGGAAGCAGCTCGACCTGAACCACATCGACAAGGCGGTGATCAATCAGGATGCCTGCATCCAGTGCGGCCGCTGCCACGTGGTCTGCGAGGACACGTCGCACCAGGCCATCACGTTCACGCAGGAGGGCGGCGTGCGCCGCTTCGAGGTGGACGATGCCGAGTGCGTGGGCTGCAACCTGTGCGTGTCGATCTGCCCCGTGCCCGAATGCATCACGCTGCGCAGCCTGGAGCCGGGCGAGGTGGATGCGCGCACGGGCAAGGTGGTGAGCGGCGAGTACGCCAACTGGACCACCCATCCCCACAACCCGAACCGCGTGGACGCCGCCGGTGCGCCCGCGCCCGCCCTCGACTCCGCCGCCGCAGTGGCGGCCTGACCGGCCAGGAGACCGCGATGACGCAACCGCATGCTTCCCCGGCGCCCGACGGCGCCGCGCACGGCCTCTGGAACGACGACCTCGCGCCCACGCAGGCGCACCAGCGCACCTGGCGCTGGCACCACTTCGCCGCCCTGTGGATCGGGATGGTGATGTGCATTCCCGCCTATACGCTGGCGGCCAGCCTGATCGAGAGCGGCATGTCGTGGAGCCAGGCCGTGGGCACGGTGTTCCTCGGCAACCTGATCGTGCTGGTGCCGATGCTGCTCATCGGCCATGCGGGCGCGAAGTACGGCATTCCGTACGCGGTGCTGGCGCGCGCCTCGTTCGGCACGCGCGGCGCCAAGCTGCCGGCGCTCTTGCGGGCCCTCGTGGCCTGCGGCTGGTACGGCATCCAGACCTGGTTCGGCGGCATGATGATCTACACGCTGGCCGGCGTGCTGATCGGCCATCCGCTGGAGGGCGAGAAGATCGCGGGCCTGGGGATCAACCTCGGCCAGCTGGTGTGCTTCCTGGTCTTCTGGGCGATCCAGTTCTATTTCGTGGTGCACGGCATCGAGTCGATCCGCAAGCTCGAGACGTGGACGGCGCCCATCAAGATCGTGATCTGCTTCGTGCTGCTCTGGTGGGCCTACGACAAGGCCGGCGGCTTCGGGCCCATCCTGCACCAGCCCTCGCAGTTCGCGCCCGGCGGGCCGAAGGCAGGGCAGTTCCACGCGGTGTTCTGGCCGTCGCTCACGGCCATGGTGGGCTTCTGGGCCACGCTGGCCCTCAACATCCCCGACTTCACGCGCTTCGCGAAATCGCAGCGCGACCAGGTGGTGGGCCAGGCCATCGGCCTGCCCGTGCCCATGGGCCTGCTGGCGGCGCTGGCGGTGTTCGTCACCTCGGCCACGGTGGTGATCTACGGCAAGGCGCTGTGGGACCCGGTGGACCTGGCGAGCCGCATGACCGGCGCGGCCGTGCTGATCGCGCTCATCATCCTGCTGATCGACACCGTGAGCGTGAACCTGGCCGCCAACCTGGTCGGGCCGGCCTACGACTTCTCGGCGCTCAACCCCGAGCGCATCAGCTACCGCGTGGGCGGCTACATCACCGTGGGCATCGCCATCGCGATGATGCCGTGGAAGATCCTCGAATCGACCCAGGGCTACATCTTCACGTGGCTCATCGGCTATTCGGCACTGCTCGGGCCGGTGGCGGGCATCCTGATGGTGGATTACTACCTGGTGCGGCGCACGCGGCTGGACGTGCCGGCGCTCTATGCCGACACCGGCCCCTACGCCTACAGCCGGGGCTGGAACTGGGTGGCCGTGGCGGCCTTCGCGCTCGGCGTGGCGCCCAACATCCCGGGCTTCCTGCACGCGGCGTTCCCCGCGAGCTTCCCGGACGTGGGCGCGGTGTTCCGGCAGATCTACGACTACGCCTGGTTCATCGGGCTGGCGATCGCGGCGGTGGTCTACCGCCTCGGCATGTCCAGCCATGTGGCCGCCGCTTCGGCCGCGGCACCGCTGCGCCGCGCCTGAAGCAGGCGCAACCCACCGACAAGGAGAAACGACGATGAGCAGTGCATCCCTTCTGATCCGCGGCGGCACCGTGGTGAACGCCGACCGCGAGGAGCGCGCCGACGTGCTCTGCGTGGACGGCCGCATCGAGGCCGTGGGCGGCGATGCCGCCCGGCTCGCGCCCGCGGGCGCGCAGGTGCTCGATGCCGGCGGCCAGTACGTGCTGCCCGGCGGCATCGATCCGCACACCCACATGCAGCTGCCCTTCATGGGCACGGTGACGATGGACGACTTCTACACCGGCACGGCCGCGGGGCTGGCCGGCGGCACGACCACCATCATCGACTTCGTGATCCCCGATCCGAAGGAGCCGCTGATGGACGCCTACCGCAAGTGGCGCGGCTGGGCCGAGAAATCCGCGGCGGACTATTCCTTCCACGTGGCCGTGACCTGGTGGAGCGAGCAGGTGCATGCGGACATGGGCACCCTGGTGCGCGAGGAGGGCGTGAACAGCTTCAAGCACTTCATGGCCTACAAGAACGCGATCATGTGCGACGACGAGACGCTGGTGAACAGCTTCAAGCGCGCGCTGGAGCTGGGCGCCATGCCCACGGTGCACGCCGAGAACGGCGAACTGGTCTACCTGCTGCAGCAGGAAGTGGCCAAGATGGGCATCACCGGCCCCGAGGGCCATCCCCTGGCCCGCCCGCCCATGGTGGAGGCCGAGGCCGCCAACCGCGCCATCGCCATCGCCGACGTGCTGGGCGTGCCGATCTACGTGGTGCACGTGAGCTGCGCCGAGGCGGCCGAGGCCATTGCCCGGGCCCGCGCGCGCGGCCAGCGCGTGTTCGGCGAGGTGCTGGCCGGCCACCTGCTGGTGGACGACAGCGTGTACCGCGACCCCGACTTCGCCACCGCCGCGGCCCATGTGATGAGCCCGCCCTTCCGGCCGCGCGCGGGCGGACACCAGGAAGCGCTGTGGCGCGGCCTGCAGTCGGGCCAGCTGCACACCACGGCCACCGACCACTGCACCTTCTGCGCCGCGCAGAAGGCCATGGGGCGCGACAACTTCGCCAAGATCCCCAACGGCACCGGCGGGGTGGAGGAGCGCATGGCCGCGATCTGGGACGGCGGCGTGAACACCGGGCGCCTCACGCCCAGCGAGTTCGTGGCGATCACCTCCGCCAACGCCGCGAAGCTGTTCAACATCTATCCGCGCAAGGGCTTCGTGGGCCCGGGCGCGGATGCCGACCTGGTGCTGTGGGACCCGGAGGGCACCAAGACCTTCTCGGCCAGGACGCAGCACAGCAAGGGCGACTTCAACATCTTCGAAGGCCGCACCGTGCGCGGCATCCCCAGCCACACCGTCAGCCAGGGCCGCGTGGTGTTCGCGCAGGGCGACCTGCGCGCCGAGCAGGGCGCGGGCCGCTACGTGCACCGCCCGGCGTTCGGCGCGAACTTCCAGGCCGTGCACAGGCGTGCGCAGGACCTGGCCCCCAGCGCCGTCGCGCGCGCCTGAGAGCGAACGAGGAGACCCCATGGACACCACCACCACCGACAAAACCGACATCCGCCAGCTGCGCGTTAACGGCGAGCGCCTCTGGGATTCGCTCATGGAGCTCGCGCGGATCGGCGCCACGCCCAAGGGCGGCGTCTGCCGCCTCACGCTCACCGACCTGGACAAGCAGGGCCGCGATCTCGTCACGCGCTGGGCGCGCGAGGCGGGCATGTCCGTCACGATCGACAAGATCGGCAACGTCTTCATGCGCCGCCCGGGCCGCGACGACAGCCTGCCGCCCATCATGACCGGCAGCCACATCGACACCCAGCCCACGGGCGGCAAGTTCGACGGCAACTACGGCGTGCTGGCCGGCATCGAGGTGGTGCGCACGTTGAACGACCATGGCATAGAGACCGAGGCACCCATCGAAGTCGCCTTCTGGACCAACGAGGAAGGCAGCCGCTTCGTGCCGGTGATGATGGGCTCGGGCGTGTTCGCCAAGGCCTTCACGCTGGAGCATGCCTATGCCGCGACCGACACCGAGGGCAAGACCGTGCGTGGCGAGCTGGAGCGCATCGGCTACATCGGCGACCAGGAGCCCGGCGACCATCCGATCGGCGCGTACTTCGAGACCCACATCGAGCAGGGCCCGGTGCTGGAGGACCACGGCAAGACGATCGGCGTGGTGACGGGGGTGCTCGGCATCCGCTGGTACGACTGCACCGTGACGGGCATGGAGGCGCATGCCGGCCCGACGCCCATGGCATTGCGCCGCGACGCCTTGCAGGTGGCCACGCGATTGATGCAGGAGGTGGTGGCCTGCGCGCACCGCCATCCGCCGCACGGCCGCGGCACGGTGGGCATGGTGCACGTGCATCCCAACAGCCGCAACGTGATCCCGGGGCAGGTGAAGTTCAGCATCGACCTGCGCAACGCCACCGACGCGGATTGCGAAAGCATGGACCGCGACATCCGCGGCGTGGCCGACCGGCTGGCCGCGGAGACCGGTCTCGCGATCCGCATCGACCTCGTCTCCAGCTATCCGGCGCAGCCGTTCCACGATGAGTGCGTGCAGGCCGTGGAGCGCGCGGCGCAGCAGCTGGGCTACTCGCACATGCCGGCCGTCTCCGGCGCGGGGCACGATGCCGTGTACATGGCGCGCCTCGCGCCGGCGGGCATGGTGTTCATTCCCTGCAAGGACGGCATCAGCCACAACGAGATCGAGGATGCGCAACCGGAGCACATCACCGCGGGCTGCAACGTGCTGCTGCACGCCATGCTGGAGCGGGCCGGGTAGATCGGCGCCACGTCCGCGCCAGCGCACTCCGCGGCGCCTGCCGGCGCACCGCTGCGGCTCAGGCGGCCGGGCCCAGCATCGCCCGGGCCACCGCCTCGCCCACCTTGATGCCGTCCACGCCGGCCGACAGGATGCCGCCCGCGTAGCTCGCGCCTTCGCCGGCGGGGTAGAGGCCCGCGGTGTTCAGGCTCTGGAAGTCTTCGCCGCGTCCGATCTTGAGCGGCGACGAGGTGCGCGTCTCCACGCCCGTCAGCACCGCGTCGTGGCGGTCGAAGCCCTGGATCTTGCGGCCGAAGGCCGGCAGCGCCTCGCGCAGCGCGGCGATCGCGTAGTCCGGCAGGGCGGCGTGCAGGTCGGTCAGCGTGACGCCCGGCCGGTACGAGGGCTCGACCTCGCCGAACTCGCGCGACACCTTGCCCGCGATGAAGTCGCCGACCAATTGGCCGGGCGCGTTGTAGTCGCCGCCTCCGAGCGCGAAGGCGCCGGATTCCAGCTGCCGCTGCAGCACGATGCCGGCGAGCGGATGGGCCTGGCCCGCGGGCAGGTCCTCGACGCCGTGGGTGCCCCCCAGCGCCGCTTCGAAGGCGGCCGGGTCCGTCGGGTAGTCGGCGGGATCGATGCCCACCACCATGCCGGCGTTGGCATTGCGCTCGTTGCGCGAGTACTGGCTCATGCCGTTGGTCACCACGCGGCCGGGCTCGCTGGTGGCGGCCACCACCGTGCCGCCCGGGCACATGCAGAAGCTGTAGACCGCGCGACCGTTCGCCGCATGGTGCACGAGCTTGTAGTCGGCCGCGCCCAGCAGCGGATGGCCGGCATGCCGGCCCCAGCGGGCGCGGTCGATCAGCCCCTGCGGATGCTCGATGCGGAAGCCCACCGAGAACGGCTTGGCTTCCATGTGCACGCCGCGCCCATACAGCATCGCGAAGGTGTCGCGCGAGCTGTGGCCCAGGGCCATGACGACGTGTGCTGCCTCCAGTTCGTGGGCCTGGCCGGTGGCCTGGTCGAGCACGCGCAGGCCGCGCAGGTGCCGGCGGCCCGCGGCGTCGGTGTCCACGGCGACGTCGGTCACGCGCTGCTGGAAGCGCACTTCGCCGCCCATCGCGATGATCTGCTCGCGCAGCGTCTCCACCACCTTCACCAGCTTGAAGGTGCCGATGTGCGGGTGCGCGGCATACAGGATCTCGGCCGGCGCGCCCGCCTGCACGAACTCC
The DNA here is from genome assembly GCF_031844105.1 of Acidovorax sp. PRC11. Taxonomy (NCBI): domain Bacteria; kingdom Pseudomonadati; phylum Pseudomonadota; class Betaproteobacteria; order Burkholderiales; family Comamonadaceae; genus Acidovorax; species Acidovorax sp. PRC11. Next base: position 13,721 of record NZ_JAUZUQ010000039.1, read on the forward strand.
TCCATCACCTTGCGGCCGAGATGGCGCGGGTCCTTGATCTGGCTGTAGAGCTTGCCGTCGCTGAACGTGCCCGCGCCGCCCTCGCCGAACTGCACGTTGGATTCTGGCTGCAGTTCCCGGCGGCGCCACAGGCCCCAGGTGTCCTGCGTGCGCTCGCGCACGGCCCGGCCGCGCTCCAGCACGATGGGACGCAGCCCCATCTGCGCCAGCACCAGCGCCGCGAAGATGCCGCAGGGGCCGAAGCCCACCACCACCGGGCGTTCGCGCAGGCCGCCGGCCGGCGCATGGCCCACGGGCTTCCAGGCCATGTCGGGCGTGGGCTGGATGTGCGGGCGGCCGGCATGGCGCGCCAGCAGCGCGGCCTCCTGGCCGGGGTCGGCCAGGGTGGCGTCCACGATGTAGACGGCCAGCAGCTCGGGCTTGCGCGCGTCGAAGCTGCGCTTGAAGACGTGGAGGCGGGCGATGGCGCCGGCAGGAATGTCCAGCAGGCGCGCGACGGCCGCGCACAGCGCGGGCTCGGGATGTTCTGTGCCGTCGGCCGGCAGGGCGGCGAGCGGCAGCTTGATTTCTGAGAGGCGGATCATGGGGCGTGCGGCCCGTGGTCATCGGGCGGTGCGGGGAAAAGGCCCGAAATCATACGCCGGTGCATGGAAATGCGCTTATCGGCCCGAAAACGGCGCTCCCATGTCCAGGGCGGCGGGTGCTGCCGCCGGGGTGTCCGCGGTCAGGCGGGTACCTTGCGGGGCGCTTTGGCGGGGGCGTTCCCGGACGGCTCCGCGTCCGCGTTTTCCTCCGCCTCCGCCCCATCTCCGGACTTCGCCGGCGCGCCGCGCCCGAACCACTCGACCGCGCCGAACGCCAGGGCCGCGAGCACCAGCGGCGCGAAGAAATACAGCGCCCGGTAGGCCAGCACCGCCGCCAGCGCCTGGGAGGTGGGGATGTACGCCGAGAGCACGGCCGTGCCCACGGCCTCGAGCACGCCCAGCCCCGCCGGAATGCGCGACACCAGCCCCGCGACGGCGCCGAGCAGCACGGTGGCGAGCGCGGCGGCATATGGGGTGTCGCGCCCCGCCAGCACCCACACGGCGCCGCCCATCACCGCCCAGTTGACCGTCGATACGGCCACCTGCAGCAGCGCCACGCGCCAGTCCGGCAGGGGGAAATCGTGCCCGCGCCAGGCGATCGGCCGGCCGCGGCGCACGGCGCAGGCGGCGACGTAGGCCACCGTGAGGGCCGCCAGCGCGGTGCCGGCCCAGCGCAGTTCCTGCGGCCCCACGTGCCAGCCTTCCGGCAGCTTCGGCGACCACATCCAGAAGACCGCGCCCGCCAGCATGAAATAGCCGAGCCAGTTGGTGACGATGCTCTGCCCGATCACCTGGCCGATCGCGCCCACGGACACGCCCTGGCGGGAGTAGAGCCGGTAGCGCACCGACACCCCGCCGATGATCGATCCGAGGTTCAGCGTGAACGGGTAGGCGATGAGCGTGATGCCCATCGTGCGGCCCACGGACAGGCCGTGCCGCGTGAAGTACCGGCCGAACAGGTCGAAGGTGCCGTAGATCGCATGGCTGGCGAGCGCCAGGGCCGCGGCCGTGAGCAGCGTGGGGGTGGGCAGGGCGAGGAAGGCCTCCCACACCGCGCCCCAGTCCACATTGCGGGCCTGGCGCACCAGCAGGGTGATCACGAAGACCACGAACGCCCCGCTCACCAGCGTCACGGCCCAGGGCCACCAGCGCTGCGAGCGCAGGCGCTGCCACCGGCTCTTCTTCTCGCGGGGGCGGCCCGCGCCGTCGGCAGGGTCCTGGGATGGGGCAGACGTGGGCGAGGCCGGGGGCATGGGATGGAGACCGATCGGGCGCCGCGCGCTCAGGTGGTGGACGGCCGGTGGCCGTGGTCGCCGCCATGGCCGGCGGAGGAGGCGGCCTGGTCGGGCTGCACCAGCGAGATCTCCGGCTCGTGGCGCGGCAGCCATCCGGCCCAGGTGGGGAACCAGCGCATCAGGTGGAACAGGCAGTAGCTGCGCAGCAGGCGCAGCCCGTCCCAGCGGCCCGGCGGCGTGGGCTCGACCTGGCGGCAGCTGTTCTCCATCAGGTGCGCGAGGCGTCCGTGCAGCGTGGCGTTGAATTCCCGGTCGCGGATGACGACGTTGGCCTCCAGGTTCAGCGACAGGCTGAGCGGGTCGAGGTTGCTCGATCCCACCGTGGACCATGCGTCGTCCACCAGGGCCACCTTGCCGTGCAGGGGGCGGTCGCAGTATTCGTAGATGCGCACGCCGCCGCGGATGAGGTGGTCGTAGAGCATGCTCGCGGCCACGCGCACGATCGGCATGTCGGGCTGGCCCTGCAGGATCAGTCGCACGTCCACGCCGCGGCGCGCGGCGCGGCGCATCTCGCGGATGAAGCGGTAGCCCGGGAAGAAATACGCGTTGGCGATCACCACGCGCTCGCGGGCCGCGCGCAGCGCGACGCGGTAGTGGCGCTCGATGTCGTTGGTGTGGGCATGGTTGTCGCGCGTGACGAAGATGGCGTCCGCGTCGCCGGCCACCGGATGCCGCTCCACGGCGGCGCGGGCGCCGAACGGCCACCGGCGCCGCTCCGCCGCGGCCCGGGGGCTGCCCGCGGGTCTGCCGGCCGGCATCGCGGTGGGGCCCTTGCCCGCCCGCGCCATGCCGGCTTCGATCTCGGTTTCGGGTTCGGCGCTGGCGGTGGCCTTGGGGTTGGGTTGCCGGCCCTCCTTGCGTTCGCCCTTGTCGATCACGCTGCGCGCAAAGGCGCGCATCTGCGCCACGATCGGGCCGTGCACTTCGACGGAATAGTCCTGCTTGGCCTCGGGACCGAAATCCGCCACGTGGTCGGCCGAATAGTTGATGCCGCCGATGAAGCCGGTCTCGCCGTCGACCACGACGATCTTGCGGTGCATGCGGCGCAGCATGTTCATCCGCTGGCCGAAGATGCGCACCCCGCCCGGATCGAAGATGCGGAACCGCACGCCCGCGGCCACGAGCGGGCCGATGAAGGATTCCGACAGGTCGGGCGAGCCGAAGCCGTCCACCAGCACATGCACCTCGGCACCGTTGCGCGCCGCCTGCAGCAACGCCGCGTGGAGCCCCTGCCCGATCTTGTCGTCGAACAGGATGAAGGTCTCCAGCAGCACCTCGCGCTTCGCCGCGGCGATCGCCTCGAACACGCGCGGGAAGAACGCCTCGCCGTTTTCCAGCAGCTCGAAGCGGTTGCCCGGCACCCAGCGCGAGGAGCGGCCCGGCCGTCTCACAGCGAAATCTCCGCGGCCAGGGGTGCGTGGTCCGACAGCTTGTGCCAGGGCTTGCGCGGCAGCACCACGGGGGCGTGCACCGAGGCGTCGCGCACGTAGATGCGGTCGAGCGCGAGCAGCGGCATCGAGGCCGGGAAGGTGCGCACGGCCCGCCCGCCCGCATGCACGAACACCTCGTGCAGCCCCGCGCCGTCGCGCAGCACGTCGTGGGCCCGGCCGCGCCAGTCGTTGAAATCACCCGCCACGATCACCGGCTCCCCGGCGGGGAAGGTGTTGACCAGGTCGCACACGCGGCGCAACTGGCGCTGCCGGTGGGCTTCCTGCAGCCCCAGGTGCACGCAGATCGCATGCACCTGGCGGTCGTGTCCCGGCGGCTGCAGCACGCAGTGCAGCATGCCGCGGCGTTCGGGGCCGCTCACCGAGATGTCGTGGTTCTCGTAATGGACGATGGGGAACTTGGAGAGCAGCGCGTTGCCGTGGTGGCCGTTGTCGTACACCGCATTGCGGCCGTAGGCGTACTGGCCCCAGATCGTGTCGGCCAGGAATTCGTAGTGCGGCTCCTGCGGGAAGTTGGCCACGCGGTTCGCGTGCCGCTGGTGGGTGCCCAGCACCTCCTGCAGGAACACCAGGTCCGCCGACACGCCGCGCACGGCTTCGCGCAGCTCATGGAGCATGAAGCGGCGGTTGAAGGAGGTGAAGCCCTTGTGCACGTTCACGGTAAGCACCTTGAACGCGACGGGCGAGGGGGATTCTGCGTGGGTAGCCATGGATGCCATCGGTAGATGAGCACCGCGGCCATGGCGGGTGGGCCGAGGGCCGCGGCGCAGGGTTGGACCGATTGTTCCGACCCCCGCACGGCCGTGCTGTAGGACTGCGGGCCGACCGCGTGTGCAGTCCTGGAACGGCCCGAACGAGAAGCCGTGGACTCTGAGACGGAGCGCAGAGTGCACACCCGGGACAGGGCCCCGGAGCCCGCACGGCCTCACCCATCAGAAGGCCGCGGAGCAGGCCAAGGCGCGCAGCGCCTCAGGGGGGTGTTCTACTCACCCGGGAAGGAATCCTTCCACCGACAGATAGCGCTCGCCCGTGTCGTAGTTGAAGCCCAGCACCCGCGCGCCCTGCGGCAGCTCGGGCAGCTTCTGGGCGATCGCCGCGAGCGTGGCGCCCGACGAGATGCCGACCAGCAGGCCCTCTTCGCGCGCGGCACGGCGCGCATATTCGCGCGCGGGTTCGGCATCGACCTGCACCACGCCGTCGAGCAGGCTGGTGTCCAGGTTCTTCGGGATGAAGCCCGCGCCGATGCCCTGGATCGGATGGGGGCCGGGCTGGCCGCCCGAGATCACGGGCGAGGCCACGGGCTCCACGGCGAACACCTTGAGCTGCGGGAACTTCGCCTTCAGCACGCGCGCCACGCCCGTGATGTGCCCGCCCGTGCCCACGCCGGTGATGAGCGCATCGAACCCTTCGGGGAAGTCGGCCAGGATCTCCTGGGCGGTGGTGCGCACGTGCACGTCGACGTTGGCGGGGTTTTCGAACTGCTGCGGCACCCAGGCGCCGGGCGTCTGCGCGGCCAGTTCCTCGGCACGGGCGATGGCGCCCTTCATGCCCTTTTCGCGCGGGGTCAGGTCGAACTGCGCGCCGTAGGCGAGCATCAGCCGGCGGCGCTCGATGCTCATGCTCTCGGGCATCACGAGGATGAGCCGGTAGCCCTTCACGGCGGCGACCAGCGCCAGGCCGATGCCGGTGTTGCCCGAGGTGGGCTCGATGATGGTGCCGCCCGGCTGCAGCGCGCCGGAGCGCTCGGCATCCTCCACCATCGCCAGCGCGATGCGGTCCTTGATGGAGCCGCCCGGGTTGCCGCGCTCGGACTTGACCCAGACATTCGCCCCCGCGCCGAACAGGCGGTTGATGCGCACGTGGGGCGTGTTGCCGATGGCTTGCAGGATGCTGTCGAATTTCATGGCGGGCGTCTCCATACAGGAAAGAAGGGTTCCGGAAGGAACGGGAGCGGGCCATTGTGGACCACTCCAACGACACGCCGGGCATATGGATATGCCGCCGCCCCGTGGTTTCCCCCTTCACCAAAGGCCGGGTTTCCCCCATCCTGTGGCGCATGTCCGAAGAACTCTCGCTCCACCAGCGCCGCCGGCATCCAACGCCGGCCGAGCTGCAGGGAATCCCCTGGCTGGCCGCCCTCGCGCCCGAGGAGCGCGGCCGGGCGGTGGAGGCGCTGGTGGTGGGCGACGCCCAGGTGGGCGATTTCGTGTGCCGGCGCGGCCGGCCGGTCACCTACTGGTTCGGCGTGGTGGAGGGGCTGCTCAAGATGAGCACGGACAACGCCCGCGGGCAGACGATGACGTTCGCGGGCGTGCCGCCCGGCGGCTGGTTCGGCGAGGGCACGGCCGTGAAGCGCGAGCCCTACCGCTACGACATCCAGGCGCTGCGCCGCAGCGTGGTGGCAGGGCTGCCGATCGACACCTTCCACTGGCTGCTGGACCATTCGCTCGGCTTCAACCGCTTCGTGATGCAGCAGCTCAACGAACGGCTCGGCCAGTTCATCGCCGCCCGCGAGATCGACCGCCTGGGCAGCCCGGACGCCCGCGTGGCGCGGGGGCTCGCGGCGCTCTTCAATCCGCTGCTCTACCCGGGCGTGGGCCACGTGCTGCGCATCACCCAGCAGGAGCTGGGCTACCTGGTGGGGCTGTCGCGCCAGCGCGTGAACGAGGCGCTGGCCGCGCTGCAGGCGCAGGGCGCGATCCGGGTGGAGTACGGCGGGCTGCGGGTGCTGGACCTGCCTGCGCTGCGCGAAAGCGTGTTCGGCGGATGCGAAGGGGCGGGAACGGACGGGCGCGGCGGCGGCGGACGCAGGAACGCG
>NZ_JAUZUQ010000040.1:0-18966 GCF_031844105.1 Acidovorax sp. PRC11
CAGCGCGGCCGACAACACCGCGAGCAGCAGGATGAGCGAGGCAGCGCTGCTGGCTTCCCGTTTCGCTTCCGCGCTCGTGTCCGCCATCAGCCGTTGCTGATAGGCACTCAGTTCATCGAGCAGATCGAAGTACCGGCGCTGCAGCGGGCGCACGTCCTGCAGAAGCGCCTTCCGCGCGCCTGCGACGTCGTTCTGCTGCGCGAGCTCGGCCGCCCTGTCCACCGATTCCGAATAGGGCGTGCGGATCTGCAGGAGCTTTTCCAGCAGCGCGCGCCCGTTCGGCGTGCGGATGCTCTGCCCCAGCTGGCCGAATATCTCGGTATTGCGCGCCACGGCACGGTCGATGCGGCGCCGTTCCTCCGCGGTCTGCTGCGCGTCCTCCAGCAGCGCCATGTTGCGCAGCGCACGCGCCACGAGGTTCACGTTGTCCCGCGCTTCCTGCACGAGGATCACCTTGGCGATGCGGTCGGTGGTGAGTGTTTCGATGTCGTCGCTGACCGAGCCCAGCCGCAGCCGGCCGATGCCCGCCTGCAACAGGCCCAGCAGGATGACCAGGGTGAAGCCCAGTCCGAGCAGGGTGCCCAGCCGGATATGTCGAAGAGAATTCATGGGGTACTCCATTGACGGGCGGAGTGGTCTCCACCGCGGCTTGAAGTAACCAATTGTTCAATAATCGCGAAAATATTTCTCGAATTGCCCGCAGTTTCCACATTTTTGGTGTGGATTGGCGAAGTTATCTGACAAATTCGATGCTATCGGGACGCATTTCCAAGACTTGACGGGCATGGCATGGCGTGGCGATCGCGGCAACGCGGCCGGCTTTCGGACGGGGGCCGGCCGATGGCGAGAATGGGGATCTCCCTCTCCCATGCCGCCAGAACGACCATGTGCGCCACCAGAACCCGCAAGCCGCAGGACGCCGCGTCGGCGCCTGCTCCTCGCCCTGCCGCTGCTCCGCCCTCCCAGGCCGCCTCCACCGCCATGCCGGAAGCGAGCATCGACCGCACCGACCGCGCGATCCTGCGCACGCTGCAGCGCGATGCCTCCCTCTCCAATGTGGCGCTCGCGTCGAGGGTGCATCTGAGCCCGCCGGCCTGCCTGCGCCGCGTGGAGCGCCTGAAGCGGCTGGGCCTGATCGACCGCACGGTCGCGCTGCTGCACCCGCGCGCGGTGGGCGCCGGCATGCTGGTGATGATCGGCGTGGTGCTCGACCGTTCCACGCCGGAATCGTTCGCCGCGTTCGAGGAGGCGGTGGCGCGGATTTCCGGCTGCATGGAATGCCACCTCGTGACGGGCGAGTTCGACTACTTCATGCTCGTGCGCACCCGCGACAGCGACAGCTTCAACCGGCTGCACGCGGAACAGCTGCTCTACCTGCCGGGCGTGCGGCAGGTGCGCTCGTTCATGGCGCTGCGCAACGTGGTGTCCACCACGGAGCTGCCGCTGGCCATCTGAGGGGCCCGGCGCCGCACCGCCGTCAGGGCTGGCGGATCATGTGCGGGTAGATCAGGCCGTAGCGGCCGGCCAGGCCCGGCGCGACGTTGGGATTGGTCAGCTTGGTGAACGCGGCGCCGATCACGGGCAGCCCGGAAGGATCGCTGACCTGCAGCGTGGCCCAGCCGGACTGGAAGCCGTTGCGCAGCGGAGAGCGCGCCACCGAGGTGGACAGCGGCGAGACGCCGTTGAACGCCGCCACCGACACCGCGCCGCACAGGCGCGGCACCAGGGGCAGGGTGGAGGGGATCGCGGCACCGTTGGTGGACACCGAAGCCTCGCGCGAGAACACCAGGAACGACCAGCTGCCGTTGGCGCTGCACACCTGGTTGCCGGACACGGTGGTGTTGTCCGAATGGAAGAACTGGTCGCCCGTGCCGGCCGGCGGCACCACCGAGAACGTGCGCGCGCCGGCCGCGTAATCCATCGCCACGCTGTAGCGCTTGGTGGGCATGGCGAACACCCAGTCGGTCTGCGCGGAGATCGAGGGCTCGAGCGCGTACTGGTTGCGCACCTCGCGGGCGTTCAGCAGTTCCGACAGCTCCGTGGCCGTGCGGCGTGCATTGGCCTCCGATGCGGGCAGGTGGTAGGGCGTGGAGAGATCGGGCAGGTCGTACGCGCGGGCGGTGACCACCGCGGCCATGGTGGGCACGCTGGTGACGCCGTCGATATCCTTCTGGCGCACGGCGAACCCGGCCGACACCAGCAGCGGATCGGCCGTGAAGCGCTCGGGCTGGACGATCACCTGGTCGGTGGGCGGGAACAGCACGTAATTGCCGCGCCCCGGCTGGCCGGCCGCGTTCACGGCCTGCAGCGTGGTCATCGGCGACGAAAAGGTGGTCGCGCCCGGCACGTCGATGACGTACCAGGTGCCGCCCACGCCGCCCGACGGCGTGGCGAAGCCGCGGGCGGCCGCCGTGGCCTCGTCGCCGGCGTCCTGCTGCAGCGCGGCGTCGATGGCCGAGCCCGTGCAGGGCGCCACGTCCGCCGTCTGCCGGATCGCCGTGAAGAGCGCCGAGCGCTCCTCGCCGTTCGTCCCGTACACCGGCGTGGAGGGAATGTCGGCGGCGACGATGGCCTCGATCGTGCCCTCGCGCGTCTGGTTGGCCCGGTCGGCCGCGCCCAGGGCCGGATCGAGCCGGTCGGTGCCAAAGGGTTGCGGCACGCCGGCTGCGAGTTGGGGTGTAGTGCAGGAGCCGTCCGCGGTGGCGATCTGCGCACGGCCGTCGGCCCCGGCGGTGATCGCGCCGGTCCACATGTCGCCGGGCGACAGCAGCAGCGTCATCGAAAGCAGGCTGTCGCCGTTGGCGGCGCCGCGCACGCGCAGCTTGATCGCCTTGCCGTTGGAGAGGTCCGTGTTCACCAGGTGCAGCACGGTCATCTGGCCCTGCTGCGCGGTGAAATAGGGCACCAGCAGCACGTGCCCGAGCTGGTTGGGGGCGGGCTGCAGCCCGACCGCGTCCGTCGCGCCCAGCTGGGTGCGCGAGGGGGCGCCGCCGGTGCCGGCCACCACGCCGGCCAGGGCGGGCGCGGCGAATCCGCAGCCGCAGAGCAGTAGGGCGCCTGCGGCGCGGGCGAAGTTCGGGGCGGGCATGGGCTCCTCCTGGGTCTTGTGCGATCGGAAGGCCGCAGCCTAACCGATGGCGCGGCTCCCGTGAACGCCATGCAGACCCACCGCGCAGCAAAAGTATCGCCTGGCGGTACTGGCCGGGCGATATGCCGGCACCCCGTAGCTTTCCGGAAACCACCGCCGGCGCCGCTCCCATGATGCCGCCCATGTTCCACCACGGGCCGCAAGCCCCCGCTGCCATGCCGCGTCCTTCGCCTTCTCCGTCGTTTTCCGCCCCCCTCGTCCAGCGCGACACGTCCGCCTGGCAACTGCAGGTCTGGGTGTCGTTCGGCATCGCCGCGTCCTGCTGCGCGGTGGGGCTGGCCTGGCTGCCGGGCGAGCGGCTGCAGCAGATCTTCATGGTGATGGGCTATGTCTTCTGCCTCTCGGCCGTCTTCATGCTCGCCAAGTTCGTGCGCGACAACCAGGCCGCCACGCGGCGCGGGGCGGGCGATACGCCGCTTTTCAAGCTGGTGGTCTGGGGCGGCTTCGCCGTGGCGGTGGGGCTGACCGGCTGGGGCCTGCTGGACATGGACATCTCGCCCCCCTACAAGGCCTTCCTGGGCGTGAGCTGGCTGTATCTGCTGACCACTGCGTTCACGCTGGCGAAGATGCTGCGCGACCGCCATGAGGCCGATCTGGCCGAAGCCCGGCTGGCAGGCCGCCGCGATGCGATGCAGTCTGCCGCCGCAGAGACGTCCCTGGCTGCGCTGCAGGAGGCGCCCGTGGGCGCAGTGCGCCCGGACCGTGCCGTGAACTGAACCTGGGAGACCGTTGCCATGTCGCATTTCCCGTACCGCGGGCCCGTGCCTTCGCACCGCGCCCGCATCCTCCCCGCTGGATGGCGCCGCCGGCTGGCGGGAATGGCGCTCTGCGGTGCCGTGGCCATCGCCATCGCCTGCACGGCGGCTGCATCGGCGCCGGCACGGGCACAGAGCGAAGCGTCCCTCACGCTGTCGATGCTGCCGGTGGCGTCGGTCGTCGGGACAGCCTCCGTGGGCTCCACGGTGGCCGGCGCGGCGGTCGCGCTGCCTGCGGCGCTTTCGGTGGCCGGCGCGGTGCTCACCGTGCGTGCCGTGGAGGCCTCGGCGACCGGCACGGTCTATGTGCTGGAACGCGCTTCGGACGGTGCCCGCGTGAGCGTGGAAGTCACGGGCCGCGCCGCCTCGGGGATCGCCGCGGGCGTGGGCACCGTCGTCGCCTGCAGCGTCATCGGCACGGGCGTGATCCTGTCCGCCGCGGGCGAGGTGCTGGCCTTCGTGCCCAATGCGCTGGGTCGTGCGCTGCTGCACGACGAGCGGCTGTGAGGGGCCCCACCATGGCGGCGGCCGGGCTGGCCCTGGCCGCGGCGCTCGCGGCCGGCCCGGCCCACGCGGGGCGCTCGTGCGAGGCCCGCCGGCCCACGCCGCAGGTCATCGAGCGCGGCATGCAGCTGGCCGAGCGCACCGCACGGGCGCTCGATGCGGAGCACCGGCGCTCCGGCGCCCGCGTCGTGCTGCTGGCCCGTGCGGGCCAGGACCTGTCGAAGTACGGCGTGCACTATTCGCACATGGGCTGGGCCTACCGCACGCCCGAAGGGCACTGGCGCGTGGCGCACAAGCTCAATGCCTGCGGCACCGCTGAGGGCCACGTCCACCGCCAGGGCCTGGGGCAGTTCTTCATGGACGACCTCTGGCGCCACGAGGCCGCATGGCTGGTGCCGTCGCCCGAGGCGCAGGCGCGGCTGGCCGCGGTGCTGGCCGACCGGCCGCGCACCCTGGCGATGCACCAGCCCGCCTACAGCATGGTGGGCTATGCATGGGGCACGCGCTACCAGCAGTCCAACCAGTGGGCGCTGGAGACGCTGGCCGCGGCGATGGAGCCCGCCGCCGTGCGCACGCGCGGCGCGGCGCAGGCCTGGCTGCGTGACCGGGGCTATGCGCCGGCCGTGCTGCGCGTCGGCCCGCTCACGCGGCTGGGCGCGCGCGCCACGGCGGCGAACGTGGCCTTCGACGACCATCCCGACCGCGACCGGTACGCCGGCCGCATCGCCACGGTGACGGTGGATTCCGCCTTCGTCTGGCTGGAGCGTGCCGGGCTGGCTGGCGCGCCGGTCACGCTGTCGCTGGACGGCGGCGCGCGAACGGGCCCATAGTCGCCGCAGGACCGGGTGCTGCCGGTCCCGTGCGTCCCTTTTGCAGACAGCAAGAAAGAAGAAAAGGAGTTCCTTCATGGCGAAATCCCTGCGCCTGTCCGAGAAATGGTTCCGCCGCGGCCTGTGGCTGGTGGCGGTGGTGTTCGCGAGCTTCCTGATCGGGCTCGGCGGCACGCTGGTGGGCGATCTGCCGCGCGTGGAGGCGCCGCTGCAGCTCGACGATTTCCTCGACCGCCCCGCGGCGCTGGCACTGCGCACCGAGGTGGAGTCGTCCGAGGGGGCCGAGCGGCGCGCCCAGGCGGCGCTGGAGCAGGCGCGGCTGCAGCGCAGCAAGGCGCGCAGCGAAAGCCAGACCGCCCGCGAGAGCTTCGACAACTGGATCGCGACGCGCAGCGCCACGCAGCAGTCCGAGCACAACCCCGAGGTGGTGCAGCGCACGCAGGCGCTGGACGCGCTCAAGGCGCGTGAGCGCGAGACGCAGCAGGCGGTGGAGGCCCAGCAGCAGGCGGCGCTCGATGCGCGGCAGGCGGCAGACGCCGCACGGCAGCGGCTGGAGCAGCTGGAGGCGGGGGGCTACGAGCGGATGCGGGTGGCGCAGCGCAAGGTGGAGCTGCGCGTCTTCCTCTACCGGCTGGCGCTCACGCTGCCGCTGCTGGTGGCCGCGGGCTGGCTGTTCGCGAAGAAGCGCCAGAGCACCTGGTGGCCCTTCGTCTGGGGCTTCATCTTCTTCGCGGTGTTCGTGTTCTTCGTGGAGCTGGTGCCCTACCTGCCGAGCTACGGCGGCTACGTGCGCTATGCCGTGGGCATCGTGGCGACCGTGCTCGTGGGCCGCTACGCCATCCTGGCGCTCAACCGCTACCTGGAGCGGCAGCGCCAGGCGGAGGCGCTGCCCGACGCCCAGCGGCGCGAGGAGCTGAGCTACGACGTCGCCCTGGCGCGGCTGTCCAAGGGCGTGTGCCCCGGCTGCGAAAGGCCCGTCGATTTGAAGAACGAGGCGATCGATTTCTGCCCGCACTGCGGCATCTGCCTCTTCGACCGCTGCGGGAACTGCCGCACGCGCAAGAGTGCGTTCGCGCGGTTCTGCCATGCCTGCGGCACTGGCAGCACGCCAGCGGTCGGACCAGCCGCCGGGCGGTCGTAGGCGGGACGCGGCGGGAGTCGCAGGGAAATGCTGTAAGTGATATAAATAAAGTGCGAGATAGGACTTTTCAAAGGGGCTGGGTAAGCGGAAATTGATGTTTTCTTTAATAATGACAAAGAAATCAAATCATTTTTCGCTGTTCCTGAGAGACCTTCATGTCCCATCCGCCTGCCGTCGCTTCCGGCGACCTGCCCCTCGCATTCGCCCAAGCCATCCGGGCATCGCAAGCCTTCATCGAACTGGATGGCCGCGGCCATGTGGTGGTGGCGCACCCCGCCGTGCTGGAAATGACCGAGCATGCCGAGGCGGACGTCATCGGCCACCACTACCGGAGCTGCTTCCCGCGTGCGGCGCAATGGCTGGACGCCTGCTTCGCGACCGACGCCGCGGAGACGGTGCAGACCGCCACCGGCCGTCATTTCGGCAGCTGGAAGCGCAACTGCGTGACCCGCACCCAGGCCTTCATGCTGCGGGACGAGAACGGTGCGGTGAGGCAGGCCGTGCTGCTGCTGGAAGACGTGTCGGAGCAGCGGGCCGCGCTGCGGGAATACCAAGGCCATATCGACGCGATCGACCGCGCCATGGCCATCATCGAGTTCGACCTGAAGGGCCATGTCCTGAAGGCCAACCAGAACTTCCTCGACACCTTCGGCTACGCCGCCGAGGAAATCCTCGGTGTGCACCACCGCATCTTCTGCGACGCCGAGCATGTGCGCAGCCTTGACTACCGGGAGTTCTGGGAGCGCCTGGCCGCCGGTGAATTCCAGAGCAACGAGTACCGCCGCATCGGCAAGAACGGGCAGGACGTGTGGATCCAGGCGTCCTACAACCCCGTCCTCGACGAGGACGGCCGGCCGGTGAAGGTAGTGAAGTACGCCACCGACATCACCGAGGCCAAGCAGCGCAATACCGAGAACGCGGGCCGGGTGGAGGCCATCGGCCGTTCCACGGCGGTGGTCGAGTTCTCGGTCGACGGCACGGTGCTGACGGCCAACGCGCTGTTCCTCGAGACGATGGGCTACACGATGGAGCAGGTGCTCGGCCGGCACCACCGCATCTTCTGCCAGCCCGAATATGCCGAAAGCCCCGCCTACCGCGACTTCTGGCGCAAACTGGGCGATGGCGAGTTCGAGGCGGGCGTGTACCGCCGCATCGCGCGCGACGGGCGCGAGGTCTGGCTGCAGGCGTCGTACAACCCGATCTTCGACGGCGAGGGACGGCAGGTGAAGGTCGTCAAATACGCCACCGACATCAGCGCCGAGAAGATGCGCAACGCCGAATACGAGGGCAAGGTCAACGCCATGTCCCGCGCGCAGGCCGTCATCGAGTTCGACCTGGAAGGCAACGTGCTGCATGCCAACGCCAACTTCCTCGACGCGCTGGGCTACACCCTGCGCGAGATCGTGGGGCAGCACCACAAGATGTTCTGCGAGCCCGACTTCGTGCGCTCGTCCGAGTACCGCGACTTCTGGGCGAAGCTCAGCCGCGGCGAGTTCTACTCGGGCCTGTACAAGCGCATCAGCAAGCACGGCTACCCGGTGTGGATCCAGGCGACCTACAACCCGATCATCGGGCCCGACGGCAACCCGGTGAAGATCATCAAGTACGCCATCGACGTGAGCGAGCAGGTGGAGCGCGAGCAGCTGGTGCGCAACCGGGTGAACGAGATGGGCCACTCGATCCAGCAGCTGACCGAGACCATCGGAGAGATCGCGCGCACCACCCGCCATTCCACCGAACTCGCCGCCGTCACGCAGGCCGAGGCGCGGCGCGGCAGCCAGACGCTGCAGCGCTCCATGGAGGCCACCAAGGCCATCCAGGAATCGTCCGACGACATCAACGCGATCGTGCAGGTGATCGGCGACATCGCCAACCAGACGAACCTGCTGGCCTTCAATGCCGCCATCGAGGCCGCTCGGGCCGGCTCTCACGGCCTGGGCTTCTCGGTCGTCGCGGACGAGGTGCGCAAGCTGGCCGAGAAGTCGTCGCAGGCGACGCGCGAGATCACCAAGCTGATCGCCGAGTCGGTGGGGCGCGTGCGCCAGGGCGGCGACATATCGTCGCAGGCGGCGGAGAATTTCGAGCGCATCGTGCAGGGCGTGGAACAGACGACCGCGTCCATCGCCGGCATCCACGACGCGACCGAGGCGCAGACCGCCGCCACCCGCAACGTCGCCCAGCTGCTGGAAGAGCTGACACGGCTTTCGATGCGCATCCGCACGGATGCCTCGGGCCGGGCTGCGCCTGCGGCGCAGGTGGGCGCATGACGGCCGGCGCGACGGTGCTGCACTTCGGCATCGTCCGCGCTGCGGGGCAGGAGATCGCCATCGCGTCCAGCGAACTGGTCGAGGCCGTGGACATGCCCCCGCAGCTGCTTCCGCTGCCCGAGCCGTCCCCGCTGATGGCGGGCATGTTCCTGCTGCGCGGCCGGTTGGTGCCGGTGCTGGACCTGCAGCGGCTGATGGCCCCTGCCGCCACGCCTGCCGCCCCCCTGCCCACGCCCGCCGTCCGGGCGGGCCGGTGCCGACAGGTGGCAGTGGTGGCGCATGGCGGCCGGCGCCTGGGCATCGGCGTGGACAGCATCGCCGGCGTGCTGCGCGTGCCGCCGTCGGCCCTCACCGCGCTGGGCGGTGCGCCGGGGGGGCTGTTCGGCCACTGGGTGGTCACGCAGGATCCCGAGGCCCGCGCCCTGCCGGTGCTGCAGGTGCCCGTCCTGCTGGAGCACACGCCGGGCGTGGTGCCCGCGGTGGAGGCCGCGGAGGCCACGCCCGACGACACCGCCGTGCAGGCCGGCGCGGCAGCGCATCGGCACACCCTCGCATCCCTGCAAGGGCAGGTGCTGGCCTTCGACTTCGCCGACGTGCCCGACATCCTGCCGATGCCCGCCATGCGCGCCTTCTTCGCCGCGAGCGGCGCGTTGCGCGGGCTCGTGCCCTGGCGGGGCCATGAAGTCGCGGTGGTCGATCTGCAGCGGTTGCTGGGCACGGAGCATCGCGGGCCGGCCGCCGGGGCGGTCCTCCCGCCGGGCGCGTCGAGGCCCTTGCTGATGGTGCTGCAGCGCGGAGACCGGCGCATCGGCGTGCAGGTGGACGCGCTGCTGGGCATGGACATGGCGGCGCCCGACGCCACGGTGCCCCTGGGCGCCGGGGCCAGCCTGCATCCCGAATGCTATGCCGGGGCCCTGCGCACGTCGGCGCACGGCATCGCGGCGGTGCTGCGGCTGGAGGGGCTGCTGGCGCACCCGCTCGTCGCCGCCTTCCTCGGCAGCCAGCCCCCGGTGATCGGCGGCGCGCAGGCGGTGGCGGACGCGGCACGCGGCGATGCAGCGCGCACCACCTTCCTCGTCTACCGGGCCGGAGGCGACTGCGCCACGCCGCTCGCGGAGGTGGAGGAAATCCTCGACTACGCCACCCCGGCCGTGCGGATCGACAGCGCGGACAACGGCATGTGCGGAATGGTCGAGCGCCGCGGCCGGCCGCTGGAAGTGTTCTGCCTGCGCCACCTCCTGGGCAGCACCGCGGCCGAACCCACGGCGCAGTCGCGGGTGCTGGTGGTGCGGCAGGGCGAGCGGCTGCGCGGCTTCCTCGTGGACAGCCTGGTGTCGCTGGTCTCCGCCGATGCGTCCGCGCTGATCGGCCGCGAGGCGTCCGCGCCCGCCGGCGCCGTGCGGCGCGGGGGCAGCGGCCTGGGGCGCATGCTCACGGTGGGCAAGGGCGCCTGGGCCGTCACCTGCCGCCACGTGGCGCTGAACGCGCTCATGGCGCCGGCATCGCCCACCGCCTCCGGGTGTCTCACCCTGTAACCCGGGCCGGGACAGGAGGCGCGTTTCTCCTACACCTGCGGGGTGCGCATGTTTTCCAGACTGCAGGACTGTGCCCGCCCCTGGTGGCGGGCGACGTTGAACCCACCGATCGCATCGCAGGAGAACCCATGCCGCTCGACCCCCGCACTGCCGGCCCCCGCCCGCCCTTCAACGACCAGCAGCCGCTCACGCCGCCCGGCGCCGAGACCGACATGCATCCGCAGCCCGACTACGGCGCCGCGTCGTACCAAGGATCGGGCAGGCTCCAGGGCCGCCGCGCCGTCATCACGGGCGGCGACAGCGGCATCGGCCGCGCGGTGGCGCTGGCCTTCGCGCGCGAGGGCGCGGACGTGCTCATCGCCTACCTGCCCGAGGAAGAGGCGGACGCACGCAAGACGCTCGACATCGTCACCGCCGAAGGCCGCCGCGCGGTCGGCGTGCCGGGCGACATCCGCGAGGAGGCGCACTGCAACGCGATCATCGACCGTGCGCTGAAGGAGCTCGGCGGCATCGACATCCTCGTCAACAACGCCGCCTACCAGATGGCGCACGAGAGCATCGACGAGATCTCGGCCGAGGAGTTCGACCGCACCTTCCGCACCAACGTGTACGCCACGTTCTACCTGAGCAAGGCCGCGTCCAAGCACATGCCGCCGGGCAGCGCCATCATCAACACCGTCTCGGTGAACGCGGACAAGCCGAACAAGACGCTGCTGGCGTATGCCTCCACCAAGGGCGCGCTGCAGAACTTCACGGGCGGGCTCGCACAGCTGCTGGCCGACAAGGGCATCCGCGTGAACTGCGTGGCGCCGGGCCCGATCTGGACACCGCTGATCCCGTCCACGATGCCGATCGAGCGCGCGCGCGAATTCGGCAAGCAGGTGCCGCTGCAGCGCCCCGGCCAGCCTGCCGAGGTGGCTCCGGCCTACGTGATGCTCGCGTCCGACCAGGCCAGCTTCATGTCGGGCGCGACGGTGGCGGTGACGGGCGGCGTGCCCATCATCTGACGGCCGGGGCGGGGCGGGCGAAAAGATGCCCGTCCCCGTGCGGTGATGGGCTCTCGGACTTCAGCTCATCACCACCGGGCCGCCCTGCGCGATCGCGCGCTGGTACGCCGGGCGTGCGTTGATGCGGTCGCGGTAGGCCTTCAGGGCGGTGAACTCGACCGCGCCGCTGGCGCGCGAGATCGCCGCCTCCACCGCGAAGCTCATCTGGAAGTCGGCGATGGTGATCGCATCGCCCGCGAACCACGCGTGGCGCGCGAGGTGGTCCTCCATGAAGGCGAGGGCCGTGAGCAGGTTCGGATCGACCAGCTTCTTCTGCGTCTTGCCGCAGATCGCATAGGCCACCGGCCGCGCGAAGAACGGCATCGGCTGCAGCGGAATGGTCTTGAAGACCAGCTTCATCACGAGCCAGTTCATGAGCGAGCCTTCGGCGTAGTGCATCCAGAAGCGGCACTGCCGGTGCTCGGGCGTGCCTGCCTGCGGCACGAGGTGGGCCAGCTCGCCCGAGGCCTGCGCGCCGTAGCGCTCGGCGATGTGCTCGATGATCGCGCCGGATTCGGCGATCACCTCGCCTCCGTCCTCGATCACCGGCGATTTGCCGAGCGGGTGGATGCGCTTGAGTTCGGGCGGCGCGAGGCGAGTGCGCGGGTCGCGCTGGTAGCGGCGCAGGTCGTAGGCCACGCCCAGCTCTTCGAGGAGCCAGAGCACGCGCTGCGAGCGGGAGGTTTCGAGGTGGTGGACGGTCAGCATGGGCCGCATCGTAGGCGCTGCCCCGGCCGGGCGGCGTAGGCCGCCGCCCCACGCCCTGCCGCGCCGGCGGCCGGAACGTCAGACGCCGCGTGCGCGGTCGGCCGCGAAGCGGCGCCGGAATTCGCCGAAGCGGCCCGCGTCCAGCGACTCGCGGATCTCGCGCATCAGGTTCAGGTAGTAGTGCAGGTTGTGCACGGTGGTCAGCATGGGCCCGAGCATTTCGCCGCAGCGGTCGAGGTGGTGCAGGTAGGCGCGGCTGAAGCCGCCGCGCCCGCCGTCGGCCCAGGCCACGCCCTCGGTGCCGGCGCAGGCGTGGCAGGTGCAGGTCGGGTCCAGCGGCTGGTGGTCCGCCTTGTGGCGTGCATTGCGGATCTTCAGGTCGCCGTGGCGGGTGAAGATGGTGCCGTTGCGCGCATTGCGCGTGGGCATCACGCAGTCGAACATGTCCACGCCGTCGGCCACGCCCTGCACCAGGTCCTCGGGCGTGCCCACGCCCATCAGGTAGCGCGGCTTGTGGGCGGGCAGCCGGTGCGGCGTGTGCGCCATGATGTCCAGCATCTCGTCCTTGGGCTCGCCCACGCTCACGCCACCCACGGCATAGCCGGGGAAGTCCATCTCCACCAGCCGTTCCAGCGATTCCTGGCGCAGGTCCTTGTACATGCCGCCCTGCACGATGCCGAAGAGCGCATTGGGATTGTTCAGGCGGTGGAATTCGTCCTGGCTGCGGCGCGCCCAGCGCAGGCTCATCTCCATCGACTTGCGCGCCTCGGCCTCGGTGGTCTTGTGGCCCTTGGTCTCGTACGGCGTGCACTCGTCGAGCTGCATGACGATGTCGGAGTTGAGCGTGGTCTGGATCTGCATGCTCACCTCGGGCGACATGAACAGCTTGTCGCCGTTCACGGGGCTCGCGAAGGTCACGCCTTCCTCGGTGATCTTGCGCATCGCGCCGAGGGACCAGACCTGGAAGCCGCCCGAGTCGGTGAGGATGGGCTTGTTCCACTGCTCGAAGCCGTGCAGGCCGCCGAAGCTCTGCATCACGTCTAGGCCGGGCCGCATCCAGAGGTGGAAGGTGTTGCCCAGGATGATCTGCGCGCCCATCTCGTGCAGGCTGCGCGGCATCACGCCCTTGACGGTGCCGTAGGTGCCCACGGGCATGAAGATGGGGGTCTGCACCACGCCGTGGTTGAGCGTGAGCGTGCCGCGCCGCGCGTGGCTGTCGGGATCGGTCGCGAGAAGTTCGAATTGGAGCATGATCGGGCGATTGTCCCAGACGGCCCGGCGCGGGGCGCCACTACACTGGTCCGCACCACCGATCCCCGAAGAAAGGAAGTTCCGAACATGCTCAAGATCCTCGTCGCCGTCGATGGCTCCGACCTCTCGCTCGATGCCGTGCGCCACACGCTCGCACTGGTGCGCCAGGGCCTTGCGGCCACCGTGGTGCTCGCGCACGTGCAGGAGCCGGCGACGCTCTACGAGATGGTGGTCTCGCGCGATCCCGACCTCATCGCCGCCGCCAGCCTGGAGGCCGGCCTGCACCTGATGGCCCCGGCGCGCGCGCTGGTCGACGCGGCCGGCGTGCCCTGCGAATCCGAAGTGGGCGTGGGCGAGGTGGTCCCCACGCTGGCCGACATCGCCGAGCGCACGCAGTGCGCCCTCATCGTCATCGGCGCCCGCGGCCAGGGCGCCATCGCCAGCGCGCTGCTGGGCTCCGTCTCGCAGGCGCTGGTGCATGCGAGCCCGGTGCCGGTGACCATCGTGAAGCACGCCGACTTGTCCGCCACGGCGCAGCCGGCGGATCTGCCCGGAGGCGGCGGCGAGCCCGATCCGGTGTGAGCCGAGCCGAGGGAGGGTTCAGGCCGCCTTGCGGAAATCGTCCGATGACGTGCCGCTGCGCTGCAGCTTGCCGTGCGGCAGGCTCGCCAGGCGCGAGAACATGCGGCGGCAGTAGCCCGAGATCCACAGGCACTTGTTGAGTTCGTCCACCGGCAGCGGGCCGGAGACGACGACGATGTCGTTGGCGGCCTGCACCGCGCCGGAGGCCCGCAGGCGGCGGCGCGTGTGGTTGGCCCACGAGGTGATGCGCGAGGGCGTGCCGTGCTGGTGCACCTCGCCCGTGTGCTGGTCGAAGGCGATGGCCACGGTGTCGGTCTTGAGCTTGAAGCGGCGCTCGCCCGTGGCGGCGCTGGGAGCCTCGCGCATGTCGTACAGGTAGTACGCGCCGGATTTGAGTTGGTATTGCATGTCCATGTGACGACCTCCGTGCGGGCATTGTCGAGCGGCCCCGGATGGGTGATCGCGCGGAAAAAGCCGGAAACACCGCTCTTATCCGCGCCAGACGAGGGCCTGGAGGGCCCTTGGTTCTGCCGGGGCTCGGGAAGCGGCGGAAGACGCAGGCTGGAGGCCAGGACCGTGCAACGGGAAAGGGAGTGCGCCGCGCGTGCCATTCTCACGGCACGCCCCGTGGGCTTCAAGCCGCAATCCGTGGCAAACGGTAACGGGTTGTGATGGCGCAAAAAAAAGGCCGGGGCGTCCGCTCCCGGCCTCAGGGTGCCACGGGCCCGCTGCCCGGCGCGAGCGATCAGAAATCCACGAGGCTCAGGCCCACGCTGAACACCGTGCGCTTGCGGTTGTAGTCGGTGATGGTGTCGCCGTAGCCGGTGAAGAGCGCGGTGTGGAACCGCAGGTTGCTCTTGGCGCCGCCCAGGTCGTTGCCGACCGCGCGCATCCATTCCAGCCGCAGGGAGCCGCGCTGGGTGGAGCCGAACGAATTGCGCGCCGTGAGCGACAGGTTGTTGTCGCGGTCGTAGTTCCAGCCGACCTGCAGCTCTCCGCGGCCCATGTACTCGACGATGTCCGGGTTGTCGTCGTCGCCCGCGCTTTCCTTCAGGCGCTTCCAGACGCGCGCGTTCACCGTCCAGCGGTTGTCGAGTTCCATGCCGGTCATCAGGTAGGCACGGTTCCAGCTGCGCGACAGCGGCAGGTTCTGGCCGTTGGACTGGTGCACCAGCCCGATGCCGCTGTAGCGCCAGCGCCAGCCGAAGGGCAGCTTGGCGTCGGTGGGGTAGACGTACATCACTTCCGGCTCGTGGTCGGTGGCGCGGAACGGGCGCGAGATGTCCGGGCTGAAGAGCTGCCAGTACGACTGCTGCGTGTAGCCGACCCACAGCGAATCCTTGAGCGTCGGGTGGCCCTGCGTGAGCAGGCCCTGCGCGAGCTTGGTGCGCACCGAGAGCTGGATGCGGGTTTCGGTGGTGCGGTAGTCGACGGCGGTGGCCGCGGTGTGGTCGGCCGCGGGCGAGGAGGGCCGGCGGTTCACCGTGTCGGAGGCCACGACCGAGATCGAGATCGGCCGGTAGCCGCGGAACCGGAAGGTGCCGCAGTCGCTGCCCGATTCCAGCTCCCAGAAGCGCGAGAGCGTGCTGTACTGCTCGTCGCGGCAGCCTTCCACCTGGGCGACGTCGATCACGCGCGTGGCCGG
The DNA here is from genome assembly GCF_031844105.1 of Acidovorax sp. PRC11. Taxonomy (NCBI): domain Bacteria; kingdom Pseudomonadati; phylum Pseudomonadota; class Betaproteobacteria; order Burkholderiales; family Comamonadaceae; genus Acidovorax; species Acidovorax sp. PRC11. The sequence goes on from NZ_JAUZUQ010000040.1 coordinate 15,413, forward strand.
CAGCGTGGTGTCCACGGGCGTGGGCGGTGCGTTGTCGCCGGCCTGCGTGGCGGACGCCGTGGCCGGCTGGGATTTGCCGGCGGCCGGCGCGGGCGCTGCGGCGGTGGCGGGCCCCTGGCGCCAGGCCTGCTGGCCCGCCCACTGGTCGAAGCAGGCCAGGCGTGCCTCGCCGCTCGCCATCGCGGTGCAGCGCTGCCAGGCCGCGCCCGCGGCGCCGGAAGCCGGTGCCGGTGCCGGTGGCTGCTGGGCGAAGGCAGCGCCCGCGGGCGCGCAGAGCGCGATCGCCAGCGCGCCGAGGCGCGCCGGGCCGGCGGAGCGGGGCGGGCGCGTCATGGCGTGCCCGCCTGCCTGCGCAGCACGAACGGAAGGGGTCGGTTGTCTTGTGCGTTGGTCCATGTTCCGCGGATCTCCTTGCCGCAACTGCCGTCCACCACCCGGCCGATCCAGGTGGCGCTGATGTTCTTGCCGTTGAGCGATTCCTCGAGCGTGAGGTCGCCGTCGTCCACGTCGCCCGCGGCCTGGGCCGTGGCACCGTCGCGCTCCACCGTGCCGCGCACGCTCTGCGCGAGTTCCGGGTGGGGCCGCAGCACCACGCGCGCGGTGCCGCCGCCTTCCAGTTCCGCGCTCCAGGTGCCGATCAACTGGCGGTGCGTGGTGTCTTCCGCGTCCGGGCAGCCAGGGGTGGACGGGCGCGGAGTGGCGGCGGCGGCCGATGCCGCGGCGGGGCGGTGCTGCGCGGGCGCGCAGGCGGCGGTGGCGATGCAGGCCGCCAGCGCCGCTGCCCAGCGGGCAGCGCGGCCGGGGGCTGCGCGTCGGGAATCGTTCTCGGGCGTCATGGGTTGGGGGCGGGCTGCGCCTTGCGGGCGGCGAATTCGGCGCGCAGCGCTCGCAGCTTCTCGCGCGGGTCTTCGCGGGCGGTGTTCTTGTCCAGGCCCATCTCGGCGATGAAGCGGCTGGGCTGGGCGGCGACCATCTCGCGGCCCTTCTTGCGGCGCTTCGTCCAGCTCACGGCCAGGCTGCGCTGCGCGCGGGTGATGCCCACGTACATCAGGCGGCGCTCTTCCTGCAGGCGCTGCAGGGTGTCCTCGCTCACCTTCTGCTGGCGGCCCTCGTCGTCGTCGAGCTTGAAGGGCAGCATGCCCTCGGTCACGCCCACCAGCATCACGTGCGGCCATTCCAGGCCCTTGGAGGCGTGCAGGGTGGAGAGGACGACGAGGTCCTCGTCCTTCTCGCGCTCACTGATGGTGGACAGCAGCGCGATGGTCTGCGCCACTTCCAGCAGGCTCTTGGTTTCCTTCGCCACCACGGCGCCGGCGGTGTCCTCGATCTGCCCGCCCGCGCGCTGGCTCATCCAGTCGCAGAATTCGAGCACGTTGGTCCAGCGCGCGCCGGCCACGGTCTCGCTGTCTTCGCTGTCGTAGAGGTACTGCTCGTAGCCGATCTCCTTCAGCCAGTCGGTCATGAAGGTGCGCGCATCTTCGGCGCCATGGGTGTGCCGCGCCTTGTATTCCAGGTAGTTGATGTAGCGGCCGAACTCCATCACGCTCTCGTGCGCCTTGCGCGGCAGCACGGCTTCGAGCATGTGGTTGAAGAGCGCGCCGAACATGCTCACCTTGTGCTGCGTCGAGAACTCGCCGAGCTTGGCGAGCGTGGTGTGGCCGATGCCGCGCTTCGGGGTGGTGATGGCGCGCAGGAACGCCGGGTCGTCGTCGTTGTTGATCCACAGGCGGAACCAGGCGCACAGGTCCCTGATCTCCGCGCGGTCGAAGAAGCTGGTGCCGCCCGAGACCTTGTAGGGGATGCTGGCCTTGCGCAGGGCCTTCTCGAACGGCTTGGCCTGGTGGTTGGCGCGGTAGAGGATCGCGAAGCTCTTCCAGGGCGGCTGCGGATTGAGCGTGGCGCGCAGGCTCTGGATGCGGGCGACGGCGCGCTCGGCCTCGTGCTCCTCGTTGTCGGCGTCCACCACGCGCACCGGCTCGCCCTCGCCCAGTTCGGAGAACAGCGTCTTCGGGTAGAGCTTCGGGTTGGGCTGGATGACGTTGTTGGCCGCGCGCAGGATCGCGCTCGTGGAGCGGTAGTTCTGCTCCAGCTTGATGACCTTGAGCTGCGGGTAGTCGACCGGCAGCTTCTTGAGATTGTCCAGCGTGGCGCCGCGCCAGCCGTAGATCGACTGGTCGTCGTCGCCCACGGCGGTGAAGCGGCCGCGCTCGCCCACCAGCAGCTTGAGCAGTTCGTACTGCGTGGCGTTGGTGTCCTGGTATTCATCGACCAGCACGTGGCCCAGCGCCTTCTGCCACTTGGCGCGCACCTCGGGGAAGTCGCGCAGCAGGCGCAGCGGCATGCCGATCAGGTCGTCGAAGTCCACGCTCTGGTAGGCCGTCAGGCGCTCTTCGTAGCGCTGCATGATCACGGCGATGGCGCGCTCGTTGTCGTCCTTGGCCTGGGCGAGTGCCTGGGCGCTGTCGAGGCCGGCGTTCTTCCAGGCGCTGATGGTCCACTGCCACTGGCGCGCGGTGGCGATGTCGGTGGTGCCGCCGGCCGCGTCCTTGATGATGCCGGTCACGTCGTCGGAGTCCAGGATGCTGAACTGGGGCTTCAGGCCGAGCACGGCGCCGTCTTCGCGCACCATGCGCACGCCCAGGGCGTGGAAGGTGCAGACCAGCACGTCCTTGGCCGCGCGGCCGATCAGGTGCTGCGCGCGCTCGCGCATTTCCGCGGCGGCCTTGTTCGTGAAGGTGATGGCGGCGATGCGGCGCGGCTCCAGGCCGGTTTCGATCAGCCGGCCGATCTTCATCGTGATCACGCGCGTCTTGCCCGAGCCGGCGCCGGCCAGCACGAGGCAGGGCCCCTCCGTGTAGTGGACGGCCTGGAGCTGGGCGAGGTTGAGACCGGCGGACATGCGGCGAGCGGAGCGAAAAAAAGGGGGACGCGAAGGGGCGGGCAGGGAGGCGCGTTCCGCCGGCGGACGGCAACAAGCGGCCCGGGCCGGGGGAGGCGGGTGCCGATGATAACGGGCGGTCCGGAAACCCGGCCGGCGATGCGGCAGCGTCCTACAGCCGGGTCGCCGCGGCGCCACGGACCCGGAGCCCCCGCCGCGCCATCCCGGGCTGCGAGAATGCCGCGTGCTCTCCGTCCTGGCCGTCACCTTTCCGTTCTTCGCCCTGGTGCTGTGCGGCTACCTCGCCACGCGGGCCGGGCTGCTGCCGCTGCCGGCCATCCCGGGGCTCAACACCTTCGTGCTGTTCTTCGCGCTGCCGTGCATGCTGTTCCGCTTCGGTGCGCGCACGCCCATCGCCGAGCTGCTGGACCCGGCCGCCGCGGGCGTGTACCTGGCCTGCGGGCTGCTGCTGGTGGCCGCGTCGATCGCGCTCACGCGCCGGCGCCTGGGCTGGAACGACGCGTCCTTCGGCGCGCTGGCGACGGCGTTCCCCAACACCGGGTTCATGGGCGTGCCGCTGCTCGTGTCGCTGCTCGGGCCGGCCGCCGCGGGGCCGGTCATCCTCACGATGCTGCTGGACATGGTGGTGACCACCGCGGTCTGCGTGGGGCTGTCG
>NZ_JAUZUQ010000041.1:0-16988 GCF_031844105.1 Acidovorax sp. PRC11
TACTTCATGCAACGCGACGGAGCGGTGCTGAGCATGGTGCTGCGCATCTTTCTGCGGGTGATCGCACAAACTCTGCAGACCCACAGCCCCGGTGCGGCCCATATGGACAAGGCAGGCCTGCACATCGGTGCCATCGCCTTCATTCACCGATTCGGCTCCAGCCTCAATGAACACGTCCACTTCCACGTTTGTGTGGTGGACGGGGTGTTTGAGGAAGTGGAGGGCGAGGGCGATGCTGATGCGACCCCTCGAATCTCATCGCCGGGTGTCATCTTTCACGCGGCCACCGGCATCGATGCGGCTACCGTGGCCCCAGTGCAGACCACACTGCAAAAACGCATCCTGCGCGCCTTCGTTGCTCGGGGCCTGCTGGAGAACTGTGACGCCAAAGACATGCTGGGCTACAAACACAGCGGCTTCTCGGTGGACGCCGGTGTCTGCATCGAAGCCCACGACCGCGCTGCGCTGGAGCGGCTGCTGCGCTATTGCGCGCGTCCACCGTTTTCCATGGAGCGCCTACGCAAAGAGGGAAGCAAACTGGTGTACCGCTGTGCCAAACAGCGCAGCGAGCCCACCAGTGACAAGCGTGGTGCCAAGGCAGATGAGCTGCACCTCACACCGCTGGAACTGATCGACCGCATCGCCGCGCTGGTGCCACCGCCACGCACCCACCGGCACCGCTACTTTGGTGTGCTGGCACCAAACTCGCCGCTGAGAGCGGCGGTAACGGCGCTGGCTCAGCCTGCTGCGTCGCAACCAGCCACGGTGGAGACTGCACAACCTGGCGCGGGCGTACCTGGGGTGGCGGCGCCGGGCAACGCGGCCACACCCACACCCGAACCTGAAGCACGCCCGAAGCGAGCGGCGCATTACTTGTGGGCGGTGCTGATTGCCCGCATCTACGAGGCATTTCCGCTGCTGTGCCCCATGTGCGGTGGGCAGATGCGCATCATTGCCTTCATCACCCACAGCGCCGAAATCCGCCACATCCTGAACCACATCGGGGTGGAGTCTGCCCCCCCGCACATCACCCCGGCACGCGGGCCACCGCTGTGGGAGGGCTGCGACGCGCCGGTGGATGATGGTGCGCAAGGCGAGCCGGATTGGGATCTGGCAGCTCAACCCGACGAGGTAGACCAGCGCGTCAATTGGTGACCCAGTGAAGCGGCGGTATCCATCGCTGCGGGGAAGCAGCTGCGCGCGCGCCAGGCCCAAATGCATACTGCCTCCCAAGCTCTTGCCATTGAGCGGCAAGCGAGCGCTCAACCTTCCTTGGCCGAACGTGTTTCGAGGCCCAAAACTCGTGCCATACTTGGCCTCATGCGGTTGAATTTCCTATCCGTCTTTTCCCTCACTGGACCAGCAACACATGATCAACAAGATTGCGGATTCCGTTGCCGAGGCGCTCGCGGGCGTGCAGGACGGCGCCACCGTACTGATTGGCGGCTTTGGCACTTCGGGCAACCCCATTGAACTGATCAACGGCCTGATCGCCCAAGGCGCGCGCGACCTCACCGTGGTCAACAACAACGCCGGCAACGGCGATGCCGGCCTGGCCGCGCTGCTCAAGAGCGGGCAGGTGCGCAAGATCATCTGCAGCTTCCCGCGCCAGGTGGACAGCTATGTGTTCGACGAGCTGTACCGCAGCGGCAAGATCGAACTGGAACTGGTGCCCCAGGGCAACCTGGCCGAGCGCATGCGCGCCGCGGGCGCCGGCATCGGCGCCTTCTTCTGCCCCACGGCCTATGGCACGCAGCTGGCCGAAAGCAAGGAAACCCGCGAGATCAACGGCAAGCACTACGTGCTGGAGTACCCCATCTACGGCGATGTGGCCTTGGTCAAGGCCGAGAAGGGCGACCGCTGGGGCAACCTGACCTACCGCATGTCGGCGCGCAACTTCGGCCCCGTGTGCGCCATGGCGGCCAAGTACACCGTGGCCACCGTGCATGAACTGGTGGAGCTGGGCGAGATGGACCCCGAGGCCGTGGTCACCCCCGGCATCTACGTGAGCAAGGTCGTCCAGGTGCCGCGCGTGGCCACCCAGGCCGGTGGATTCAAGAAGTAAAGCCCGTTCAGCCCAAGGAGATACAGCGTGAGCAGCTATCAAAAACGAACCAAGGACGAACTGGCCGCACGAGTGGCCCAGGACATCTTCGACGGTGCCTATGTGAACCTGGGCATCGGCCAGCCGACCCTGGTGGCCAACCACATCCCCGCAGGCCGCGAGGTGGTGCTGCATTCCGAGAACGGCATCCTGGGCATGGGCCCCGCACCCGCCAAGGGCCAGGAGGACTATGACCTGACCAACGCCGGCAAGCAGCCCGTGACGCTGCTGCCCGGTGGCTGCTACTTCCACCATGCCGACAGCTTCGCGATGATGCGCGGCGGCCACCTGGACATCTGCGTGCTGGGCGCCTTCCAGGTGTCGGCCACGGGCGACCTGGCCAACTGGAGCACCGGCGAGCCCGGCGCCATTCCCGCCGTGGGCGGCGCCATGGACCTGGCCGTGGGCGCCAAGTCCACCTGGGTGATGATGGATCTGGTCAGCAAGACCGGCGAATGCAAGGTGGTCCAGGCCTGCAGCTACCCCCTGACGGGCCTGGCCTGCGTCAAGCGCATCTACACCGACCTGTGCACGCTGGAATGCACGCCCCAGGGCCTGCGCCTGATCGACACCGTGCCCGGCCTCTCGCACGAGGAACTGGAGCGCATCGTCGGCCTGCCGATCCAGCCCGCACAGCAATAAGTACCAAAACGGCCTCCAGCGCTTGATGGACAAGCGCTGGCAGCTCACTTTTTTGATATTCCCTTCGGAGACACCATGAGCAACGCCCGCCAAGCCTTCATCTGCGACGCGATCCGCACCCCCTTCGGCCGCTACGGCGGCGCCCTCTCCAGCGTGCGCACCGACGACCTGGGCGCGTTGCCCATCAAGGCGCTGATGGAGCGCAACCCTGGCGTGGACTGGGCAGCGGTGGATGACGTGCTGTATGGCAACGCCAACCAGGCCGGCGAGGACAACCGCAACGTGGCGCGCATGTCCAGCCTGCTGGCCGGCCTGCCCATCGACGTGCCCGGCGCCACCATCAACCGCCTGTGCGGCTCGGGCCTGGACGCCGTGGGCTCCGCCGCGCGCGCCATCAAGTCGGGCGAGGCGCGCTTGATGATCGCTGGCGGCGTCGAGTCCATGAGCCGCGCGCCCTTCGTGATGCCCAAGGCGGAAAGCGCCTTCAGCCGCAGCAACGCGGTGTACGACACCACCATCGGCTGGCGCTTCATCAACAAGCTGATGAAGGCTCAGTACGGCGTGGACTCCATGCCCGAGACGGCCGAGAACGTGGCTGACGATTTCAAGATCGAGCGCGAGGCCCAGGACCGCATGGCCCTGGCCAGCCAGCAAAAGGCCGCCGCCGCGATGGCCGCCGGCTACCTGGCCAAGGAAATCGTCAACGTCGTCATTCCCCAGAAGAAGGGCGACGCCGTCGTGGTCAGCCAGGACGAGCATCCGCGCGCCACCACGCTGGAGGCGCTGGCCAAGCTCAAGGGCGTGGTGCGCGAGGGCGGCACCGTCACGGCCGGCAACGCCAGCGGCGTGAACGACGGCGCCTGCGCGCTGCTGCTGGCCGATGAGGCGGCCGCCCAGCAATACAACCTGGTGCCCCGCGCCCGCGTGGTGGGCATGGCCGTGGCCGGCGTGGCGCCGCGCATCATGGGCTTTGGCCCCGCGCCTGCCGTGCGCAAGGTGCTGGCCCAGACCGGCCTGACGCTGGACCAGATGGACGTGATCGAGCTGAACGAAGCCTTCGCCGCACAGGGCCTGGCCGTGCTGCGCGACCTGGGTGTTGCCGATGACGACAAGCGCGTCAACCAGTGGGGCGGCGCCATCGCCCTGGGCCACCCGCTGGGGGCCTCGGGCGCGCGCCTGGCCACCACCGCCGTGAACCAGCTGCACACGCTGGGCGGCCGCTACGCGCTGTGCACCATGTGCATCGGCGTGGGCCAGGGCATCGCCGTGGTGCTGGAGCGCGTGTAAGCGCGTCGCGTGACCCGAGGAGCGAGCATGAACAAGCAAGAACGCTGGGTGGATGTGCAGGGCGGGCGCCTGCGCGTGTGCGTGCAAGGCCCCGAGGGCGCCCCGGCCCTGGTGTTTTCCAACTCCCTGGGCACCACGCTGGAGATGTGGGACGCGCAGGCCGCGCGCTTCGCCCAGGACTTCCGCGTGGTGCGCTACGACACGCGCGGCCACGGCGCGAGCGTGGTGACACCCGGCCCCTACACCTTCGAACTGCTGGGCGGCGACGTGGTCGCGCTGCTGGATGCGCTGCGGATCGAGCGTGCGCACTTCTGCGGCATCTCCATGGGCGGCTTCACGGGCCTGTGGCTGGGCGTGCACCAGCCCCAGCGCCTGCTGAGCCTGGCCGTGTGCAACAGCGCCGCCAAGATCGGCACGGCCGAAGGCTGGCAGGCCCGCGCCGCGCTGGTGCGCGAAAAGGGCCGTGACGCCATGGCGGAGCTGGCCGCATCGTCACCCGCGCGCTGGTTCACCCCAGCCTTCTGCGCGGCCGAGCCGGACGTGGTGCTGCGCGCGCAGAGCTGGATTGCCGGCATTTCCCCTGAGGGCTATGCCGCCTGCTGCGAAGCCCTGGCGCTGGCCGACCTGCGCTCGCAGGTCGGTGGCATCGACGTGCCCACGCTGATAGTGGCCGGCAGCGCCGACCCCGTGACCACCGTGGCCGACAGCCGCTTCATGCAGGCGGCCATTGCCGGTGCGCGGCTGGCCGAGGTGCCGGCTTCGCACCTGTCCAACCTGGAAGCGCCGCAGGCCTTTGACGAGGCCCTGGCGCAGTTCCTGCGCGGCTGAGACCGCGGGCGGCGATGCAGTGCGGCTTGCTGCGCTGCCCACGCCGCTTCCTTCCATTCATCCAATCCTAGAGAAAGAGGAAACAAGCATGACCAACCTTCATCACACCACCCGCCGCACGCTGCTGGCCTCCCTGGCCGTGGCCGCCGCCGGCGCGCTGCCCCTGGGCGCCCTGGCGCAGAACTTCCCCACCAAGCCCATCACCATCATCGTGCCGTTCTCGGCCGGCGGCACCACCGACATCCTGGCGCGCATCGTGGGCCAGGGCCTCACCACCGAGCTGGGCCAGTCCGTCGTGGTGGACAACAAGCCCGGAGCGGGCGGCAACATTGGCGGATCGCTGGCCGCCAAGGCCGCGGCCGACGGCTACACCCTGTTCATGGGCACGGTGGGCACGCACGCCATCAACCAGTCGCTGTACAAGAAGATGCCCTTCGACCCGGTGAAGGACTTTGCGCCGCTGTCGCGCGTGGCCACGGTGCCCAACCTGTTGGTCGCACACCCCAGCCAGCCGTTCAAGACCGTGAAGGAAATGATCGCCTATGCCAAGGCCAACCCCGGCAAGATCACGTATGGCTCGCCCGGCAGCGGCGCGTCGCCCCACGTGTCGGGCGAGCTCTTCAAGAGCATGACCGGCACCGATCTGCTGCACATCCCCTACAAGGGCAGCGCCCCCGCCATGACCGACCTGCTGGGCGGCCAGACCTCCGTCATGTTCGACAACATGCCCTCGGCCATCCAGCACGTGCGCTCGGGCAAGCTGCGCCCCATCGCCGTGACCACCGCCAAGCGCTCGCCCGAGCTGCCTGACGTGCCGACCATCGCCGAAGCCGGCGTGCCCGGCTACGAGGCAACCTCCTGGTTCGGCATGTTTGCGCCGGCCGGCACGCCCAAGCCGGTGCTGGACAAGCTGCACGCCGCGCTGATCAAGGTGCTGAACCAGGCCGACGTGAAGAAGAAGATCGCCGAGCAGGGCGGTGACGTAGTGGCCGAGACACCCGAGCAGTTCGCCGCCTTCATCAAGGCCGAAAGCGTGAAGTGGGGCAAGGTGGTGAAGGAGTCCGGCGCGACGGCCGACTGACCCTTCGCTGAGCGGTTCAGCCCCTTACCCTCCCTCACACGGCGTGTGGAGGGGTAGCGGTAATCTGCTATTGATACGAGAGCTTGTAGCGCTTGATAGGTGGGCGCTACAGGCTCTTTTGTTATGGAGCCTTGGGTGCCTGGGGCACATCGGGCGGCAGGCCGGCGCCAGCCTCCGCCGCGGCCATGCGTTCCTGGCGCTCCTTGGCCATCTGCTCCACCAGCTGGGCGCGGCCCTGCTTGGCGACGGCGATCATGGCCTCGCGGTCGTTGTGGTGCTCGTACATGCGGTTGGACAGCGCCATGTTGTGCGCGCGGAAGCGCTCGGCCAAGGTGTCGGCCTCTTGCGGCGACAGGCCGTTGAGCTCCAGCACCGTGCGTGCGGTGCGCAGGCTGGACTCGAACACCTCGCGTTCCACATGCTCCACGCCCAGATCGCGCAGCGCGTGCCAGTGCGTCACGTCGCGCGCGCGCGCCACGATCTGCAACTGGGGAAAGTGCTTCTTCGCCAGTTGCACGATCTTGAGCGACTGCTCCGGCGCGTCCACCGCCACCACCAGGATGCGCGCATGCTCGGCGCCGGCCATGCGCAGCAGGTTCACGCGCGTGGCGTCGCCATAGAACACGCGGTAGCCAAAGGTGTGGGCCACCTCCAGCATCTCCACGCTGTGGTCCAGCACCGTGGCGGGCACGCCCTGCGCCAGCATCATGCGCGCCACGATCTGCCCATAGCGCCCGAAGCCGGCAATGATCACCGGCGCCGACTGCGGCTCGGAGATCTCCTGCGCCTGCGGGGCGGTCTTCAGCGTGGCAAAGCGCTTGAGCAGCACCCGGTCCAGCAGCACCAGCAGCAGCGGGCTGATCAGCATGGACAAGGCTACCGCGCCGATCAGCAGCGACGCCATCTCGGCCGGAATCGCGCGAAAGCCCGCGCCGGCCTGGAACACCACGAAGGCGAACTCGCCGCCCTGCGCCAGCAGCAGCGTGAACACCGGCCGCTCCTGGTAGGGCATGGCGGTCACGCGCGCCAGCGTCCAGATCACCAGTGCCTTGATGCCCAGGAAGCCCAGCAGCAGCGCCAGCATGCCCCAGGGCGTGCGCAGGATCACGCTGTCGGCCACCGCAGCCTCCGCTGCCGCCCTGCTCACCAACAGCGCCGATCCCGCGAAACCACCGGCACCGGCCAGGACAAGACCGGCAGCAAAAAGGTGGTGGCGTTCAAGAAGGCCATCATCGCCGCTGGCAGCCAGGCCGTGCGCCTGCCCTTCATGCCCGACGATCCGCGCGTGGTGGACTCCACCGGCGCACTGGCGCTGCAGGGCGTGCCCCAAAAGATGCTCATCGTCGGCGGCGGCATCATCGGCCTGGAAATGGGCACGGTGTACAGCACGCTGGGCGCCCGCCTGGACGTGGTCGAGATGATGGACGGCCTGATGCAGGGCGCGGACCGCGACCTCGTCAAGGTCTGGGAGAAGATGAACAAGCACCGCTTCGACAACATCCTGCTCAAGACCAAGACCGTGGGCGCCCAGGCCACGCCCGAAGGCATCCAGGTGCAGTTCGAGGGCCTGGACGGCACGAAGAGCGAAGGCACCTACGACCTGGTGCTGCAGGCCGTGGGCCGCACCCCCAACGGCAAGAAGATCGCTGCCGACAAGGCCGGCGTGTCTGTGACGGACCGCGGTTTCATCAACGTGGACATCCAGATGCGCACCAATGTGCCGCACATCTTCGCCATCGGCGACATCGTGGGCCAGCCCATGCTGGCGCACAAGGCGGTGCACGAGGCGCATGTGGCGGCGGAAGTGATCGCCGGCGAATTGCAGGGCAACAAGGAACTGGCCAGCGCCGCCTTCAACGCCCGCGTGATCCCCAGCGTGGCCTACACCGACCCCGAAGTGGCCTGGGTGGGCCTGACCGAAGACCAGGCCAAGCAGCAGGGCATCAAGGTCAAGAAGGGCCTGTTCCCCTGGGCGGCCTCGGGCCGCGCCATTGCCAACGGCCGCGACGAAGGCGTCACCAAGCTGCTGTTCGACGACAGCCCCGAAGCAGGATCAGGAGACGGCCATGCTGGCCGGGGCCACGGCAAGATCCTGGGCGGCGGCATGGTCGGCACGCATGCGGGCGACATGATCGGCGAGATCGCCCTGGCCATCGAGATGGGTGCGGACGCTGTCGACATCGGCAAGACCATCCACCCGCATCCGACGCTGGGCGAGAGCATCGGCATGGCGGCGGAAGTGGCGCATGGCAGCTGCACGGATGTGCCGCCTGCGCGCAAGTAAGTCCGCAGCCAAGCTACCCTGACAAGGCCCGAACTGGCGACGGTTCGGGCCTTGTGCTTTGCGTACCCAAACAATCGCCGCAGAATACTGTGCATTTGTACAGTATTCATGTCAGCCACTTCCAAGCCCAAGCTCTACAACCCACGCCACCCCGAACGCACGCTGCTCTACCAAATGGTAGCCGAGCACTACGAGACCTGGCTAGAGTTGGCCAGCGCGGGTCAGTTCGACGGCCAGGGCGACCACCACACCCCCAAGCCCTTCGTGCGCAAAGCGTTTGCCAAGTATCTTGAGTGCGGCATCTTTGCCCATGGCTTTGCCCGCGCTCGCTGCGGCGACTGTGGGCACGACTACTTTGTAGCCTTCTCCTGCAAAGGCCGGGGAGTCTGCCCCTCGTGCACCACGCGGCGGATGGTGGAGACGGCGGCACACCTGAGCGACCACGTTTTCCCCCGCCTGCCGGTGCGCCAGTGGGTGCTCTCCGTGCCCAAGAGGTTGCGGTACTTCATGCAACGCGACGGAGCGGTGCTGAGCATGGTGCTGCGCATCTTTCTGCGGGTGATCGCACAAACTCTGCAGACCCACAGCCCCGGTGCGGCCCATATGGACAAGGCAGGCCTGCACATCGGTGCCATCGCCTTCATTCACCGATTCGGCTCCAGCCTCAATGAACACGTCCACTTCCACGTTTGTGTGGTGGACGGGGTGTTTGAGGAAGTGGAGGGCGAGGGCGATGCTGATGCGACCCCTCGAATCTCATCGCCGGGTGTCATCTTTCACGCGGCCACCGGCATCGATGCGGCTACCGTGGCCCCAGTGCAGACCACACTGCAAAAACGCATCCTGCGCGCCTTCGTTGCTCGGGGCCTGCTGGAGAACTGTGACGCCAAAGACATGCTGGGCTACAAACACAGCGGCTTCTCGGTGGACGCCGGTGTCTGCATCGAAGCCCACGACCGCGCTGCGCTGGAGCGGCTGCTGCGCTATTGCGCGCGTCCACCGTTTTCCATGGAGCGCCTACGCAAAGAGGGAAGCAAACTGGTGTACCGCTGTGCCAAACAGCGCAGCGAGCCCACCAGTGACAAGCGTGGTGCCAAGGCAGATGAGCTGCACCTCACACCGCTGGAACTGATCGACCGCATCGCCGCGCTGGTGCCACCGCCACGCACCCACCGGCACCGCTACTTTGGTGTGCTGGCACCAAACTCGCCGCTGAGAGCGGCGGTAACGGCGCTGGCTCAGCCTGCTGCGTCGCAACCAGCCACGGTGGAGACTGCACAACCTGGCGCGGGCGTACCTGGGGTGGCGGCGCCGGGCAACGCGGCCACACCCACACCCGAACCTGAAGCACGCCCGAAGCGAGCGGCGCATTACTTGTGGGCGGTGCTGATTGCCCGCATCTACGAGGCATTTCCGCTGCTGTGCCCCATGTGCGGTGGGCAGATGCGCATCATTGCCTTCATCACCCACAGCGCCGAAATCCGCCACATCCTGAACCACATCGGGGTGGAGTCTGCCCCCCCGCACATCACCCCGGCACGCGGGCCACCGCTGTGGGAGGGCTGCGACGCGCCGGTGGATGATGGTGCGCAAGGCGAGCCGGATTGGGATCTGGCAGCTCAACCCGACGAGGTAGACCAGCGCGTCAATTGGTGACCCAGTGAAGCGGCGGTATCCATCGCTGCGGGGAAGCAGCTGCGCGCGCGCCAGGCCCAAATGCATACTGCCTCCCAAGCTCTTGCCATTGAGCGGCAAGCGAGCGCTCAACCTTCCTTGGCCGAACGTGTTTCGAGGCCCAAAACTCGTGCCATACTTGGCCTCATGCGGTTGAATTTCCTATCCGTCCCACCTGCTGGCGAACCGGTCGCTTGCGGACCTGCTGCTGTTCGGCAGTTTCCTGATTTGGTCGCTGGCTTCGCTGGCGGCCGCCAGGCGCAGGGACCGCGCGGCCGCCACCCGCTACCCGGCCGGCACCATGGCCGGCACCCTGGGTGCGATCGTGGCAGGTGTCGTCGCCTGGGCCGCGTTCGCGTTCTGGCTGCATCAGCTGTGGCTGGGCGTGAGGCCATTCGGCTGACGTCACGCCTGCCGCCTGCTGCAGGCCGGGCTGTAGCGTTTCTTAACGAAGAATCAACTGTTCGTGGACTGAAAATCCATGGCAAGATAAAGCTCGCCTATGAGCCGGCATCCCGCACAAGTCTCCTGTCGGGCCGGTCGTCGGCACCTTTAACAAGACCGCGCGGCGCAGGCGGCGGAGCACAGGGACGCGGGCAAAGATCCGGCAGAAAATAACCTTTCAACTCTGGAGACAATCAATGAAACACCCCTTATCGGCAAGGCTGAAAAAGCAGCGGCACCTGTCCGCGCTCGCGCTTGCGCTGCTGGCCGGATGCGGCAGCAGCGGCTCGGACAATGACAGCGGAAACGGCGGCTCGCCGGCGCAGGCGTCGCTCAGGGTCACCAGCGTGTCATCGCCGCAAGGCATGGCCAGCGGCGGCGACAGCCTGATACAGGTCAGCGATGCGGCAGGCGGCGCGATCGACAACGTCGTCATCCGCCTGAACGGCAGGGATGTGTCGGCGGCGTTCAGGAAGGCGCCGAACAGCGGCGCGCTGCTGGGCACCGTAACCGGCATGAGCAACGGAGAGAACAGGATCGAGGTGCTGGACGCGGCCGATCCGTCGGTGGTGCGTGCCAGCCTTACGCTGACCAACTATCCGCTGCAGGGACCCATCCTGTACGCGCCGCAGGAGCAGCCTATCGCCTGCGAGACGCATAACTTCACGATCTACCCGGGCGGACCGAAACTGTCCGACGCGCCGGTCACGAATGCCGACTGTACCGTGCCGACCCGTGTCGACTGGGTCTATCACGACGCCAGCAAGGCCGGCACTGCGGTCTGGCAGCGCTACGACCCGGCGAATCCGCCGGCCAGCGTCGAGCAGACCACGCTGGCCGACGGCAGCAAGGTGCCCTACATCGTCCGTCTCGAGACCGGCGTGATCAACCGCGGCATCTACCAGACCGCGGTGCTGGGCGACCCGGTCGCCAATCCGAACCCGACCCCGCAAACGCCGGCGAAGTCCTGGAACGGCAAGCTGGTGTATCCGTTCGGCCAGAGCTGCGGCGGCGGCTGGTATGTGCAGGGCACGTCCATGGGACCGGTCGGCGGGTCGACCGCGTCGGCCAATGGCGTGTCGGGCGACTTCAATGTGCTGAACGACCTGCCGCTCAGGAAAGGCTACGCAGTGGCGAATTCGACGCTGAATTTCTTCGGCCAGAACTGCAATCACATCATTTCGGCCGAGACCATGATGATGGTGAAGGAACGGGTGGCGGAAAACTACGGTCCCATCCTCTACACGATGGGCTGGGGGAACTCGGGCTCGTCCATACAGCAAAGCATGATCGCCGACGTCTACCCGGGCCTCATCGACGGCTTGGTCATGTTCAACGGCTTCCCGGACAATACCAACATCGCCAGCCTGGAAGGCCGGCTTTTCTACAACTTCCAGCTCAACCACACGAAGGGCGGCACAACCGAGAACGGCACCTTTGCGCCGCTGCCCAACGCGCCGTATGACCCGACCTACGACAATGCGACGGCGGCGCGCCGCGCGGCCGATGCCAGCCTGCTCAACTGGAGCAACAGCGACATCGCCGCGGTGTCCGGCTTCACGACCTATCACAGCGTGCGCCAGCAGGCCAGCTTCTGGGCCGGACGCCTGGACTCGGTGCTGCGCACGCCGAATGCCGGCGACCGCGACAACGTGATGGCCGGCGCCGGCAACAGCTCGGTGTTCAGGGCGATCATCGGCAACGAGAGGAAATACAGCCCGGCCAATGCGGTGGCCAGCGCGCCCATGGGCACCATCCCGACGGCAGGCTACACGCCGCCGCCGGTCAGCCCGCTGCAACCGAACCCGACCGGCCTGCGGCCCAACGTCGCCGACCATAACAAGAACACGCTGGGGATCGACCCTGCCACCGGTTTTGGGCGCAGCTACAGTGCCAACGTCGGGGTCCAGTACGGGCTGAATGCGCTCAACAGCGGCCAGGTCAGCATGGCGCAGTTCATCAACCTGAACGACAAGATAGGCGGCGTCGACATCGACGGCAACCATACCGCGGCGCGCATCCAGCCCGACGTGGAAGGCCTGAAGAATGCCTATCGTTCCGGCATGATCATGTATGGCGGCGGCGGGCTGGCCCAGACCGCGATACTCAATATGGACGGTCTCAACAACGAGGCCACCGGCGCCGGCGACCTGCACCTGAAGTTTTTCCACTACATGGTGCGGGCGCGGCTGAAAGCGGCCAACGGCCACTTCGACAACCACGTGATGTGGAATGGCCAGGCCAATGTCGCGGCCTTCGTGCAGGACCCGCATGCCCACGCGGCCAGCCCGGTCCTGCCGCCGCGCCCGGCCTACAGCGGCCGGCGCGAGATCGTGCTGGAGAAAGCGTTCGACAGCATGGACCGCTGGCTGACCGCGACGGTCAACGACAAGACTTCGGCCAGCCGCGCGGCCGCGGTGGTGCGCAACAAGCCGGCCGACCTGGTCGACGGCTGCTTCGGCGCCAGCACGCCGGGCGCGGCGAACGATTTCATCGTCGAGCCGCAGACCTTCGGCGGCTTCAACACCGTGTTCCTGAAAGGGAACGGGACGGCGCAGCCGGCCGGCACGGTGAGCACCGGCGCCACGCCGTCGCGCTGCAATGCAATGTTCCCGGCGTCGTCCTATCCCCGCTTCGAAGCCGGCGAACCGTTGACGGGCAGGGTGGTGCAATGCCAGTTGAAGCCGGTCAGCGCAGAAGACTACGCAGGCTATGCGGCGCTCAATCCGGGCTGGACCGGCGCCACCCGTGACGCCGACCTGGCCAGGCTGCGGCAGGTGTTCGCAGGCGGCGTCTGCGACTACAGCAAGCCGGGCCTGGCCGAGCAACCGCTGGCCGGCACCTGGCTCAGGGTCACGGGACCGGGGCAACTGGTAGCGGGACAGCCGCTGCAGAAGTAAGCGGGTGAAGTAAGCGGGTGACCCAATCGGATGCGCCGGCCCGGCCGGCGCATCCGTCGTCGCGGACTGCAGGCCGCGAAATGGCGCCCGCAGCTTGGTAAAGGTCCGTGGATTCCCTTCCTTCAGCCTGGCACCGGGCATTAGCAGCGGAGGTCAGGCAGCCTTCCTTCGCTTGCAAGCAAAGCGCGGGAAGCGCCGGTTTGCGATGATGTAGTCCCACGCATTTTTTCAGGCAGGACTATGGCGCAGCATCCCAAACTGCAGGTCTTTCTCGACCTGGACGGCGTTTTCGCCGATTTCGACGCGCGCGTGAAGCGGCTCACCGGCAAGCATCCGGACCAGCTCGACCGCAATCACCTATGGAAGGCGATCAACCGCGACAAGCGCTTTTTTGCGGAGCTGGAACTGATCGAAGGCTGCATGCAGCTATGGGAGGCGACGCGCGACCTTGAACCGGTGTTCCTGACCGGCGCGCCATCGTCGCGCATCTTCCAGGAACAGAAACGCGAATGGGTAGCGCGCATTTTCGGACCGGAGTTCACGGTCCACGTGGTGCCGAAGAGACTCAAGCAAGACTACAGCGGACCGGGCAAGGTGCTGATCGACGACACCCCGGCCAATATCGAGCAATGGGAATCGCGCGGCGGGCACGGCATCCTGCATACCGGGGACCATGCGTCCACGGTGCGGGCACTGCAGGAACTGGCAGCGCTCTACCTCGAACAGGAAGGCAGCACGGGTTCCTGACACAGCCGGCGCATTCCGGCGCCTGCCGAAATCTCCCATCCTTGTCCTGCGGCAGCTAAAATCATGCCCCGTCAAAACATCGAAAGAGACTCCGGTGCAGGGAATCAAGAGAAAGCTGGTGTACGTCACGGTCTTCGAGGCGATCGCCATATCGGTCTGCACCGTGGGTTTTGCGATGCTGTCCGGCAAAAGCCTGGCCCATGCCGGCGCATTGTCGGTCGTGACATCGGCCATCGCCATCATGTGGAATTTTCTTTTCACGAATTTGTTCGAGGCATGGGAAGCGCGGCAGGCGACTGGCGGTCGCAGCATCGGGCGCCGCGTCGCCCATGCGGTGTGCTTCGAGGCGGGCCTGCTGCTGATCATTGTCCCGCTCACCGCGGCATGGCTCGATATCACGCTCGCCAGCGCGCTCGTGCTCAATATCGGCCTCGCCGGGTTCTTCCTGGTATATACCTTCGCGTTCAACTGGAGTTTCGACCGGCTCTTCGGCCTGCCCGCATCCGCCCGGAAATGAGCCGAGGGCAAGTCCATGCTCGTCGAAAAAAAGCAAACCGGTGGCCCGGTCACGGCGCCTAGTACAATCTCCGCTTCATAAATACGTGAACCAGTGAGAAACCGCGTGGTTCCTTCGTAGTGGACATATTGATTATACCAGCGGGATCAACCGTTTTTTGAACTGAATTTTGAACCGGGTTTGCAACCGGGTTTTCAACCGAATTTTCAACCATGCCGCAGCCCCCTCAACAACGCCATCCCCACACGGGTGATGAACATCAACACGAATCCCAGCGCCAGCGCTTGCAGCAACAGAATGGCCGTGCGCGGGCTGCTCGGCCGGTCGGTCGGCACCGGTTGCGCAATGATCGACAGGTACCGCTGCAAGCGCAGTGCATCCGTCATGGCCTGCTGATACGACTGCTGCGCCAAGGTCAGGTTCGAATCGGCGAAGGCCTGGGTATTTCTCAGCGCCTCGTAGGACTTGAGCTGCTTGGCTTCGGTGTTGCCCTGGCCGCTCAGGCGACGGCGCACCGACTCGATCCGCTTCTTCAAGGCCACCACCTGCATCTGGGCGGGCTTCAGCATGAAATGGTCTTTGTTGCCCAGCGCGCGGATCTTGTCCAGATTGATCTGCGCGCTGCTCAACTCGGTCTCAAGCTGGCTGGACAGGTTCAGCAGCATCGACACCGTGGCGGTCGGGTCGATATTGCCGTGCGTGGTGCGCCACGCCGTCAGCGCCTCGCGAGCGGCAAGCGCCTTTTGCTCGGCCAGCCGGACCGATTCTTCGCTGACCTTGAGCTTGTCGGCCACGCCTTTCTTGTTCATCGAACTGACGAATTCCTCGGCCAGCCCGATCAGCGCGCGGGACAAGGTGGCGGCGTCGTCGGGTGAATACGCGCTGACGCGCAAGACGTCGATCTGCTCAAGCGCATTGAACGACACGTGCACCGCCCGTTGATAGGCACGGTAAAGATCATCATTGCTTGAGTCTTCGGAAAGATGGTTCAGCTGGCCGCGGCCCGGTGGCTCAGCGGGCGCCGCTGATGTCCATGTCCTGCAGCTGGATGAAGCGCGTGCCCTTGCCCAGCTTGTAGCCCCACCAGATCGCCAGGAACAGCGGGATGCCGATGTAGGTGGCGATCACGCCGGTCCAGTCGATGGTCTCGGCCAGGAAGGCCTGGTAGTTCTGGCCCAGGGTGATGATCAGGCACAGCGCGAACGCGAAGATGGGCCCGATGGGGAAGGCCGCGGCGCGGTAGGGCAGCTGGTGCGTGTCAAAGCCCTGCACCTCGCAGGCGCGGCGGAAGCGGTAGTGGCTGATGGCAATCCCCAGCCAGGCGATGAAGCCGCACATGCCTGACAGGTTCAGCAGCCAGATGTAGACCGACTCGGGGCTGAACACATTGGTGAAGAAGCACAGGGCCGCGATCACGGTGGTGGCGATCAGCGCCATGATGGGCACGCCGCGCGCATTCACGCGGGCGAAGATCTTGGGCGCCATGTTCTGCTGCGCCAGGGCGTACAGCATGCGCGTGGAGGCGTACATGCCGGAGTTGCCGGCCGACAGCACCGAGGTCAGCACCACGGCATTCATCACCGCCGCCGCGCCCAGCAGGCCGGCGTGCTCGAACACCAGGGTGAAGGGGCTGACGCTGATGTCGCCCAGGTCGTTGCGCAGCAGCTGCGGGTCGGTGTAGGGGATCAGTAGGCCGATGATCAGGATGGAGAAGACGTAGAACAGCAGGATGCGCCAGAACACCTTGCGCACTGCGCGGGGCACGTTCTGGGCGGGGTTCTCGGACTCGCCGGCGGCAATGCCGATCAGCTCCGTGCCCTGGAAGGAGAAGCCCACGATCATGGCCACGCCGATCAGCGCCGCAAAACCACCGGCAAACGGCGCGTCACCGGCCGTGAAGTTGGCGATGTTGCCCCACAGGCCGTCGGGGGCGCCGCCGGTCAGGATGCCGAAGACCATCAGCAGGCCCACGCCGATGAAGACCAGCACGGTCACCACCTTGATGGCGGCAAACCAGAACTCGGATTCGCCGAAGCCCTTGGACGACAGCGAGTTCAGGCCGAACATCAGCGCCAGGAAGATTGCGCTCCACAGCAGGCCGTTGACGCCGGGGAACCAGTAGGCCATCACCAGCTGCGCGGCCACCAGGTCCACGGCAATCGTCACCGCCCAGTTGTACCAGTAGTTCCAGCCCAGGGCGAAGCCGAAGCATCCAGATGCGCACCAACGTGCCGCACATCTTCGCCATCGGCGACATCGTGGGCCAGCCCATGCTGGCGCACAAGGCGGTGCACGAGGCGCACGTGGCGGCCGAGGTCATCGCCGGCGAACTGCAGGGCAACAAGGAACTGGCAAGCGCCGCCTTCAACGCCCGCGTGATCCCGAGCGTGGCCTATACCGACCCCGAAGTGGCCTGGGTGGGCCTGACCGAGGACCAGGCCAAGGCGCAGGGCATCAAGGTCAAGAAAGGCCTGTTCCCC
>NZ_JAUZUQ010000042.1:0-16842 GCF_031844105.1 Acidovorax sp. PRC11
TGCCGGCGGGCACGGCCACGCGGCCCGGAGCGGAAGCCGCGGGCGCCGGCGCGGGCGCGCCGGCCGGCGCCGAAGCGGCACCCAGCTGGTTCAGGTCCGAAATGTTCTTGGACAGCTCGGCCATGCGGGCGGAGGCCTGGTCGGCCTGCTTCTCGCGCGCCAGCCGTTCCTCGGCGGCGCGCTGGCCCTGGACCGCGCCCTTGGAGAGGGTGAGCTTGTCGGGTGCCGCGGTGGCGGGCTTGCGGTCTTCGACCTGCGCCTGCACCCGGCCGCTGGCCGAGCGCTCGGCGGCGGCGACCCCGGCGGCGGGCGCGGCGCCGGCCAGGCGGCGCCGGAATTCGTTGAAGTCGCGGCTCTGCGCGGCGATGATCTGCCGCGCCTGCGCGGGCGGCGTGGCCTGTGCCTGGGCCGCGTCGGGCATCTGCAGCACGGCGCCGGACTTCACGCGGTTCACGTTGCCGCCGATGAAGGCCTCCGGATTGGCGCGCATCATCGCGACCAGCATCTGGTCGAGCGACACGCCCGCGGGGCGGTTCGCGCTCGCCAGCCGGCCGGCGGTGTCTCCCGGGCGCACCACCACGCTATCGGGCGCGGAGGGTGCGGGCGCGGGCGTGCTGGCCACCGCGGGCGCTGGCGCCCGGGCGGGCCGCGGCGCGGCGGCCGCTGCCTCTGCGGGACGCGGCGCCGCCGCCGGTGCGGTGCGGGGAGATTCGGAAGCCGTGACCGACGGTGCGGGTGCGGGAACCGGGGCCGGCGCGGGCGCGGGAGCCGAACGGGGCGCCGGAGCGGCCTGCGCCGCGACCGTCGGGGCGGGCGTCTCCCGGCGCGTGGCGGGCGGGTCCAGCAGCAGCGTGTAGCTGCGCACCAGCTGGCCGGCATTCCAGCTGGTGTCGAGCACCAGGTCCACGAACGGGTCGTTGACGGGGCGGCTGGTGGTCAGGCGCAGCACCATCCGGCCGTCCGGGCGGCGCTGCAGCTGCACCTGCAGGTCGCTGATCGCGGGCGACGGCTCCAGCCCCTGGGCCCGGTAGGCCTGCGGCAGCGCGGCGACGGCACGCAGGGAGTCGGCCTCGGCCGGCGTGATTTCCGGCAGGTCGATCTCGGCCCGCAGGGGTTCGCCGAGCGCGGACTGGACGGTGAGGCGCCCGAGGGCGAGTGCGCTGGCATCGGTGGCGTAGAAGCTGGCCGAGGCGAGGGCCGCGGCGGCCAGAGCAGATAGTTTCCAACGATGCATGTGTGCCATCAGCCGATCAGGTTGAGCCGTCGCGAAAAGCGCGGAAGCGGGATGTAGACCCGGTTCCGCGCCTTCGCGTGAAAATATGTAAAAAGCACCATAGCATCAATGTTTTGCAGTGACAAGCGAGGTGCGCGCACGTCCGCAGCGGTGCCCCGAAGCACCGTGCTGGCGGCCATTTTCGGCTGTTGTCGTAGGACAACGACTCGTAACAAAGCGTGCCAGGAATCACCGGCGGCGGTTACGTACCGGCCGCCGGCGGATCCGGGTCGGATCAGGCTTCCAGCAGGATGCGCAGCATGCGGCGCAGCGGTTCCGCGGCACCCCACAGCAGCTGGTCGCCGATGGTGAACGCGCCGATGTAATCGGGGCCCATGGCGAGCTGGCGGATGCGGCCCACCGGGATGGTCATGGTGCCGGTCACGGCGACGGGGGTCAGGTCGCGGAGCGTCGCTTCACGCGTGTTCGGCACCACCTTCACCCACTCGTTGTCGGCGGCGATCATCGCCTCGATGTCGGCCACCGGCACATGCTTCTTCAGCTTGAAGGTCAGCGCCTGGCTGTGGCAGCGCATGGCGCCCACGCGCACGCAGAAGCCGTCCACCGGCACCGCCTGGGAGCCGAAGCCTTCGCCCTGGCCGAGGATCTTGTTGGTCTCGGCCATGCCCTTCCACTCTTCCTTGGACATGCCGTTGCCCAGGTCCTTGTCGATCCAGGGAATCAGGCTGCCGCCCAGCGGCACGCCGAAGTTGGCCGTTTCGGCTTCGGAGAGGCTGCGCTGCCTGGCGATGACCTTGCGGTCGATCTCCAGGATGGCGCTCTTCGGGTCGTCCAGCAGCGGGCGCACTTCGGCGTTCAGCGTGCCGTACTGCGTGAGCAGCTCGCGCATGTGCTGCGCGCCGCCGCCGCTGGCCGCCTGGTAGGTCTGGGTGCTCATCCACTCGACCAGGCCGGCCTTGTAGAGCGCACCCACGCCCATCAGCATGCAGCTCACGGTGCAGTTGCCGCCGATCCAGTTGGTGCCGCCCTTGGCGAGCGCGTCCTTGATGACGGGCATGTTCACCGGATCGAGCACGATCACGGCGTCGTCCTTCATGCGCAGCGTCGAGGCCGCGTCGATCCAGTGGCCCTTCCAGCCGGCTTCGCGCAGCTTGGGGAACACTTCGCTCGTGTAGTCGCCGCCCTGGGCGGTGAGGATGATGTCGCAGCGCTTCAGGGCGTTGATGTCGAACGCGTCCTGCAGCGTGGTCTCGTTGCGGGCCTGGGCGGGCGCCTTGCCCCCGGCATTCGACGTGGAGAAGAACAGCGGCTCGATCAGGCCGAAATCGCCCTCGGCCTGCATGCGATCCATGAGAACAGAGCCGACCATGCCGCGCCAGCCGACCAGACCTACCAACTTGCTCATTTTCAACACCCCTGAAGTTAACGAAGAAACAATGCCCGACCGGGACTGTTCCTGCCCCGGCTCGTCTGGGCCAGGAGGGGCGCACGACGATACCGGAGCTGGATCAGCCCGTAATGGTCGTGGTTTTGGTGGTGATTGCGCGCACGGCCACGCCTGCCAGGGCGGCAGAAGCGGTGTTCAGGGCGAACGGGCGGACGGCAAACATGGAGCAGGATTGTAGTGCAACCCCTGCGTATGCGTGTTGTGCATCCGGCCATGCGTGTTGCTCCAACGCGCCATCGCGCTGCGTTCCCATGAAAAAAGCGGCCCGCAGGCCGCTTCGAGGGAATGGCGGGGCGGCAGGTCAGCCCAGCGCCTTCACCACCGCATCGCCCATCTGGGCGGTGCCGACCTTGTTCGTGCCTTCGCTCCAGATGTCGGGCGTGCGCAGGCCCTGCGCCAGCACCTTCTGCACCGCGGCCTCGATGCGCTGCGCTGCGGCTTCCTGGTTCAGGCTGAAGCGCAGCATCATCGCGGCCGACAGGATCGTGGCCAGCGGATTGGCGACGCCCTTGCCGGCGATGTCCGGCGCGCTGCCGTGGCTGGGTTCGTAGAGGCCCTGGTTCTTCGCGTTCAGGCTGGCCGAGGGCAGCATGCCGATGGAGCCCGTGAGCATCGAAGCCTCGTCCGAGAGGATGTCGCCGAACATGTTGCCGGTGACCACCACGTCGAACGCCTTGGGCGCCTTCACCAGCTGCATGGCGGCGTTGTCCACGTACATGTGCTGCAGCTCCACGTCCGGGTACTGCTGGCCCACTTCGGTGACCACGTCCTTCCAGAACTGGAAGGTCTCCAGCACGTTGGCCTTGTCCACGCTCGTGACCTTCTTGCTGCGCTTGCGCGCGGCCTGGAAGGCGACGTGGGCGATGCGCTCGATCTCCGGCTTCGAGTAGCGCATGGTGTCGAAGGCTTCCTCGGCGCCGGGGAAGTGGCCGTCCACCGCCGTGCGGCGGCCGCGCGGCTGGCCGAAGTAGATGTCGCCCGTCAGCTCGCGGATGATCAGGATGTCCAGGCCCGCGATCAGTTCGGGCTTCAGGCTGGAGGCCCCCACCAGCTGCTCGTAGCAGATGGCCGGGCGGAAGTTGGCGAACAGGCCCAGGTTCTTGCGCAGGCCCAGGATGGCCTGCTCGGGGCGCAGCGGGCGGTCGAGCTTGTCGTACTTCCAGTCGCCCACGGCGCCGAACAGCGTGGCATCGGCCTCCTGGGCGAGCTTCAGCGTGGCCTCGGGCAGGGGGTGGCCGTGCGCCTCGTAGGCCGCGCCGCCGACCAGCGCCGACTCCATCTCGAACGGCAGGTCGAGCGCGTCGAGCACCTTCACGGCCTCGGCCACGATTTCCGGTCCGATGCCGTCGCCCGGCAGAACTGCGATTTTCATTGGGATGTCTCTTGATAAGAAAAAAGGGGGCGGGGAGGGCCGGGTCTCAGCCCGGCATGGTGTGCGCGAGCCACGGCTTGGTGGCCAGCCGCTCGGCCTCGAAGGCGCGGATCTTGTCGGACTGGCGCAGCGTGAGGCCGATGTCGTCGAATCCGTTGAGCAGGCAGTACTTGCGGAAGGCGTTCACCTCGAACGGGATCTCCTCGCCCTGCGGCCGCACGATGACCTGGCGCTCCAGGTCCACCGTCAGCTCGTAGCCCGGGAAGGCGTGCACCGCGTCGAACAGCTCGGAGACCGTGGCCTCGGGCAGCACGATGGGCAGCAGGCCGTTCTTGAAGCTGTTGTTGAAGAAGATGTCGGCGAAGCTCGGCGCGATGATCGCGCGGAAGCCGTACTGGTCCAGCGCCCAGGGCGCGTGCTCGCGGCTCGATCCGCAGCCGAAGTTCTTGCGCGCCAGCAGGATCGAGGCGCCCGCGTAGCGCGGCTGGTTCAGCACGAAGTCCGGGTTGGGCTTGCGGGCCGATTCCGGCACGCCGGGCTGGCCCGGCTGGTCGAGGTAGCGCCATTCGTCGAACAGGTTGGGACCGAAGCCCGTCTTCTTGATCGACTTGAGGAATTGCTTGGGGATGATCGCGTCGGTGTCGACGTTCTCGCGGTCCATGGGGGCCACGAGGCCCTTGTGCACGGTGAATTTCTGCATGGAGGTTCCTTGGTTCCTGGGCTTATCGGGCGGCGCGCTCGATGGCGCTGCCGGCGCGCTGCACGTCCTGGCCCATGCCCTTGACGGTGTTGCAGCCGGCCAGCAGGCAGGCCAGCGCGACGGCGGCGAGCGATACGGTCGTCTTCATGTCGGCGGCCCTCAGGCGAATTGGCGCACGTCCACGAAGTGCCCGTGCACGGCCGCGGCCGCGGCCATCGCGGGGCTGACCAGGTGGGTGCGCCCGCCCGCGCCCTGGCGGCCTTCGAAGTTGCGGTTGCTGGTGGAGGCGCAGCGCTCGCCCGGCTCCAGCCGGTCGGCGTTCATCGCCAGGCACATGGAGCAGCCCGGCTCGCGCCACTCGAAGCCCGCGGCCTTGAAGATCTCGTGCAGGCCTTCGCGCTCGGCCTGTTCCTTCACGAGGCCCGAACCCGGCACCACCATCGCCACCTTCACGTTGCGCGCCACCTTCTGGCCGAGCTTCTTCACCACGGCGGCGGCCTCGCGCATGTCCTCGATGCGGCTGTTGGTGCAGCTGCCGATGAAGATCTTGTCCACGAAGATGTCGGCCAGCGGCTTGCCGGGCTCCAGGTTCATGTAGGTGAGCGCGCGCTCGATGGCGCCGCGCTTGTTCGGGTCCTTTTCCTTGTCCGGATCGGGCACGCGGCCGTCGATGCCCAGCACCATCTCGGGCGAGGTGCCCCAGGTCACCTGCGGCACGATCGCCGTCGCGTCGAGCTCGACCACCGTGTCGAAGTGCGCATCCGCGTCGGAATGCAGCGTCTTCCAGTAGGCGACGGCCTGGTCCCATTCCACGCCCTTGGGCGAGAGCGGCCGGTTCTTCACGTACTCGATGGTCTTGTCGTCCACCGCCACGAGGCCCGCGCGCGCTCCGCCCTCGATGGCCATGTTGCAGACCGTCATGCGGCCTTCCATGCTGAGCGCGCGGATGGCGCTGCCGGCGAACTCGATCGTGTAGCCGGTGCCGCCGGCCGTGCCGATCCTGCCGATGATCGCCAGCACGATGTCCTTGGCCGTCACGCCGCGCGCCACCTGGCCCTCGACGCGGATCAGCATGTTCTTCGCCTTCTTGGCCAGCAGCGTCTGGGTGGCCATCACGTGCTCCACCTCGCTCGTGCCGATGCCGTGCGCCAGCGCGCCGAACGCGCCGTGGGTGCTGGTGTGGCTGTCGCCGCAGACCACCGTCATGCCGGGCAGCGTGGCGCCGTTCTCGGGGCCGATCACGTGGACGATGCCCTGCCGCTTGCTCATGAACGGGAAGAACGCCGCGGCGCCCACCTCGGCGATGTTCTTGTCGAGCGTGGTGATCTGCTCCTTGCTGATCGGATCGGCGATGCCGTCGTAGCCGCGCTCCCAGCCGGTGGTGGGCGTGTTGTGGTCGGCCGTGGCGACGATCGAGCTCACGCGCCAGACCTTGCGGCCCGCCTGCCGGATGCCCTCGAACGCCTGCGGGCTGGTCACTTCGTGCACCAGATGGCGGTCGATGTAGAGGATGGACGTGCCGTCTTCCTCGGTATGGACGACGTGCTCGTCCCAGATCTTGTCGTAGAGGGTGCGTCCCATGGTGTTCTCTCTCGTGGGCTGGTTCAAAAGTGGGGTGGAAGGATGCGGGAAAACGCTGTTCTTGTTAATTCATCCGGCGGGGCCCTGGTGCCGGTCGGGCGGGGCGAGGTGGTCGGCCAGCAGGCGCGCCGTGACGGACAGGCTGCCGAAGTCGCGCGCCACCAGCTTGAGCGAGCGCTCCGCCCAGGGTTCGTCCAGCGCGATCGGCTGCAGGTGGCCCACGCCGCGCATCAGGGCGAAAGCCCGGTCGGGCAGCAGCCCGATGCCCAGGCCGTTGTCGATCATGCGGCACATGGCGTCGAGCCCGGTCACCTGGATGCGCTGGCGCAGCGGCCGGCCGGACCGCGCGGCGCCGCGCCGCATGGCCAGGCTGATGCTGCTGTTGGCCTGCAGGCCGACGATGTCCCAGTCGAGCACGTCCTCGAAGCGCACCGCGTCGCGGCCGGCCAGCGCATGCCCCGCGGGGACGACCAGCACCAGCCGGTCGCTGCGGTAGCTGCGGCTCTGCAGTTCCTGTGGCTGGGCGCCGCCGTCGCCGGCATGGCACAGGCCCAGGTCGGCCGCGCCGTCGCGCACCGCCTGCAGCACGTCGGGGCTCAGGTGTTCCTGCAGGTCGATCTTGACCTCGGCATGCCCGCGCGCGAAGGCGCCCAGGTCTTCCGGAAGGAACTGCACGATGGCGGAAATGTTGGCGTGCACGCGCACGTGGCCGCGCACGCCCTCGGCATACTCGCCCAGCTCGGCCTGCATGCGCTCCAGTCCGAAGAGCACGGTGCGGGCATGGTGCAGCAGGCTTTCGCCGGCCGGCGTGAGCGCCACGCCGCGGCTGTGGCGGTAGAGCAGGGGCGAGCCCACGGCCGCCTCCAGGTCCGACAGCCGCTTGCTCACGGCCGAGGCCGCGATGAATTCCCGTTCCGCCGCGCGCCCGATGCTGCCCAGTTCGCAGACGGCCACGAACAGCTGCAGCGACGTCAGGTCGATGCGGCGTGCGAGGTGGCGGTCGTGGGCTTTCATGGCGGGTAGGGCAGCTTGGCTTCTTCTATCGAGAAGGCCGGATGCCATTGTCCTACTGTGGGCGCCGTGCAGCCATCGCGGAACGCGACGTCGTCCATCGCGATGGCGGAGGGGAGGGGCGGGGGGATAGGGGCGCAAAAAAAGCCGCCCGGCGCCATGCGCGGGGCGGCTCGGTGGCACGGAGCCATGCGGATCAGGTGAAGAGGTTCTTCAGCCGGTCGGTCCAGCTCTCGCCGCTGGGCGAATGCTTGCCGCCGCCCTTCTTGAGGGAGTCTTCCAGCTCGCGCAGCAGCTTGCGCTGGTGCTCGGTCAGCTTCACGGGCGTTTCCACCACGATGTGGCAGTACAGGTCGCCCGGGTAGCTGGCGCGCACGCCCTTGATCCCCTTGCCGCGCAGACGGAACTGCTTGCCGGCCTGGGTGCCTTCGGGAATGTCGATCGCGGCCTTGCCCTGCAGCGTCGGCACCTCGATCTCGCCGCCGAGCGCCGCGGTGATGAAGCTCACCGGCACCTGGCAGTGCAGGTCGTCGCCGTCGCGCTCGAAGATGTCGTGCTTCTTGAGGCGGATCTCGATGTAGAGGTCGCCCGGCGGGCCGCCGTTCGTGCCCGGCTCGCCGTTGCCGACGCTGCGGATGCGCATGCCGTCGTCGATGCCGGCGGGAATCTTCACTTCCAGCGTCTTCTGCTTCTTCACCCGGCCCTGGCCGTGGCAGGTGGTGCAGGGCTCGGGAATGATCTTGCCCGTGCCGCGGCAGTGCGGGCAGGTCTGCTGCACGCTGAAGAAGCCCTGGCGCATCTGCACCGTGCCCGTTCCCGAGCAGGTGGTGCAGGTCTTGGCGCTGGTGCCGGGCTTGGCGCCGCTGCCGTGGCAGGTCTCGCAGTTCTCCCAGGAGGGAATGCGGATCTGCGCTTCCTTGCCCTTGGCGGCCTCTTCCAGCGAGATCTCCATCGCGTAGCTGAGGTCGTTGCCGCGGTACACCTGCCGGCCGCCGCCGGCACCGCGCCGGCCGCCAAACATGTCGCCGAAGATGTCGCCGAAGGCTTCCGCGAAGCCGCCGAAGCCTTCCGCGCCCGCGCCGCCGGGGCCGCGCATGTTCGGGTCCACGCCGGCATGGCCGAACTGGTCGTAGGCCGCGCGCTTCTGCGGATCGGAGAGCATCTCGTAGGCCTCCTTGGCCTCCTTGAACTTCTCCTCGGCCGGCTTGGCGGCATCACCCTGGTTGCGGTCCGGGTGGTGCTTCATCGCCAGCTTGCGATAGGCCTTCTTGATCTCGTCGTCCGAGGCGTTCTTCGGAACGCCCAGGACCTCGTAAAAGTCTCTTTTGGACATGGTGTTTCCGGGTCCGTTGGGAACAGGAACGCCGCGCTGGCCCTGGGAAAGGGCCCGGCGCGGCGGCTATGGAAGGCACGCGCTCCGGGTCGGTGCGCGCGGCGTGGTCAGCCCTTCTTGACTTCCTTCACTTCGGCGTCCACCACGTTGTCGTCGTGCGGCGCAGCCGAGGCGCCACCGGCGGAGGACGATGCCTGCTGGCCCGCGGCCGGGCCGGCTTCCGCGCCGGCACCTGCTGCCGCGGCAGCCGCCTGCGCGTCGGCATACATCTTCTCGCCGAGCTTCTGGCTGGCGGACATCAGCGCCGTCGTCTTCTCGTCGATGGCGGCCTTGTCCTCGCCCTTCAGGGCTTCTTCGAGGGCCTTGACGGCCGCCTCGATCTGCTCCTTCTCGCCGACGTCGAGCTTGTCGCCGTGCTCGGAGAGGCTCTTCGTCACGCTGTGGACGGCGGCCTCGCCCTGGTTGCGGGCCTGCACCAGTTCGAGCTTCTTCTTGTCGTCCGCGGCGTTCAGCTCGGCATCCTTCACCATCTTCTGGATCTCGTCCTCGGACAGGCCCGAGTTCGCCTTGATGGTGATCTTGTTCTCCTTGCCCGTGCCCTTGTCCTTGGCGCTCACGTGCAGGATGCCGTTGGCGTCGATGTCGAAGGCCACCTCGATCTGCGGCACGCCGCGGCCGGCCGGCGGAATGCCTTCCAGGTTGAACTCGCCCAGCAGCTTGTTGGCGCTGGCGATCTCGCGCTCGCCCTGGAACACCTTGATCGTCACGGCCGGCTGGTTGTCGTCGGCGGTGGAGAAGGTCTGCGCGAACTTCGTCGGGATCGTGGTGTTCTTCGTGATCATCTTGGTCATCACGCCGCCCAGGGTCTCGATGCCCAGCGACAGCGGGGTGACGTCCAGCAGCAGCACGTCCTTGCGGTCACCCGAGAGCACCTGGCCCTGGATGGCGGCGCCCACGGCCACGGCCTCGTCGGGGTTCACGTCCTTGCGCGGCTCCTTGCCGAAGAACTCCTTGACCTTCTCCTGCACCTTGGGCATGCGGCTCATGCCGCCCACCAGGATCACGTCGTGGATGTCGGACACGCTGATGCCGGCATCCTTGATGGCCGTGCGGCAGGGCGCGATCGTGCGCTCGATCAGCTCGTCCACCAGGCTTTCCAGCTTGGCGCGGGTCAGCTTGATGTTCAGATGCTTGGGGCCCGAAGCGTCGGCCGTGATGTAGGGCAGGTTGATGTCGGTCGATGCGGAGGACGACAGCTCGATCTTGGCCTTCTCGGCGGCTTCCTTCAGGCGCTGCAGGGCCAGCACGTCCTTCGACAGGTCGACGCCTTGCTCTTTCTTGAACTCGCCGATGATGTAGTCGATGATGCGCTGGTCGAAGTCCTCGCCGCCCAGGAACGTGTCGCCGTTGGTGGACAGCACTTCGAACTGCTTCTCGCCGTCGACGTCCGCGATCTCGATGATGGACACGTCGAACGTGCCGCCGCCCAGGTCATACACGGCGATCTTGCGGTCGCCCTTTTCCTGCTTGTCGAGGCCGAACGCCAGGGCCGCGGCCGTGGGCTCGTTGATGATGCGCTTGACGTCCAGGCCCGCGATGCGGCCGGCGTCCTTGGTGGCCTGGCGCTGGGCGTCGTTGAAGTACGCCGGCACCGTGATCACGGCCTCGGTGACGGGCTCGCCCAGGTAGTCCTCGGCGGTCTTCTTCATCTTGCGCAGCACTTCGGCGCTGATCTGCGGCGGGGCCAGCTTGTTGCCGCGCACTTCCACCCACGCGTCGCCGTTGTCCGCCTTGGCGATCGTGTAGGGCATGAGGTCGATGTCCTTCTGGACTTCCTTTTCCTCGAACTTGCGGCCGATCAGGCGCTTGGCGGCGTAGATGGTGTTCTTGGGGTTCGTCACGGCCTGGCGCTTGGCCGAGGCGCCGACGAGGATCTCGCCGTCTTCCTGGTAGGCGATGATGGACGGGGTGGTGCGGGCGCCTTCGCTGTTCTCGATCACGCGGGTCGTGTTGCCCTCCATGATGGCGACGCAGCTATTGGTGGTGCCCAGGTCGATACCGATGATTTTTCCCATGTTTTTCTCCGCGATTCTTGAAGGATTTGGATAGCCAGTAACTGTGGATAACTTGTCCGGCTTCAAGCCGTCTGCGCCGGGATTTTCGTGTTCCGCGGCGCGCGGCAGGGGCCGGGGCGGCGCATCACTTCGGTGCCGCCACCGTGACCAGGGCCGGGCGCAGCACGCGGTCGGCGATGACGTAACCCCGCTGCAGCACGGCCACGACGGTGTTGGCCTCCTGCTCGGCGGGCACCATGCTGATGGCCTGGTGCTGGTGGGGATCGAATTTCTCGCCGGCCGCCGGCTGGATCGCCAGCACCTTGTTGCGCTCGAGCGCCGAGGTGAGCTGGCGCAGCGTGGCGTCGGTGCCTTCGCGCAGCTGTTCGATCGTGGCGTCCTTGATCGCGAGCGCCGCGGTCAGGCTGTCGGCCACGGGCAGCAGGCTCTCGGCGAAGCTCTCGATCCCGAACTTGCGGGCCTTGGAGACTTCCTCCTCCGCGCGGCGCCGGGCGTTCTCGGCCTCGGCCTTGGCCCGCAGGAACTGGTCGGCGAGGTCGGCGCTCTTGGCCTTGAGTTCCGCCAGTTCGTTCTGCAGGCGGCCCAGCTCGTCCGCCGCGTGCGCGGACATGCTCGCTTCCACGGCTTCGGGGCTGTCGGACGGGGCCGCAGCCGAAGCGGCGTTCTGGGGGGCTGAATGCTGTTGATCGGACATGTCGGTTGTTCTGGGGTTGTAAGTGAATGAACGATGACGCACGGCACCTGGGTGCAAAGGCGGGGATTTCAAGCGAAGTTCCGCCATATTCCGGCTTCTGCGTCCCGGAAAGGGCCGAAGCGCGGCGCAGCAGCCCAGGGAGTGTACAAGCCCGCAGGGCCTACGCTATAATCGCCGGCTTTGCCTTGCCACACTGCTTCACATGACGCGGCGGGTGGCTCATCCCAGAAGGAGATTGCATGCGTCACTACGAAATCATCTTGCTGATCCACCCGGATCAAAGCGAACAGGTTCCAGCCATGCTGGAGCGCTACAAGGGCATGATCACCGCCGGCGGCGGCAAGATCCACCGCGTGGAAGACTGGGGCCGCCGTCAGCTGGCCTACATGATCAACAAGCTCGCCAAGGCCCACTACCTGTGCGTGAACATCGAGGCCGATCAGGCCGTGATGGCCGAGCTGGAGCATGCCTTCAAGTTCAACGACGCCGTCCTGCGCCACCTGACCGTGGTGAAGAAGAAGGCCGAGACCGGTGCTTCGTCGATGATGAAGACCGTCGAGCGCGAAGAGGCACGCAAGGCCAGCCAGGCCGAGTTCGCCGCCGCCAACGAGCGCTGATCCGACCGCTTCCCCGGGAGCTGTGGAACCCCGCAACAGCGTGACGCTGACGGCCTGCATCGCGGAGACGAAACCTCTGCGGTACACACCGGCCGGCCTGCCCGCCCTGGATTTGAAGCTCGAGCACGGCTCGAAGCAGTCCGAGGCCGGCGTGCAGCGCGATGTCGCGGCGGTGGTGAAGGCGGTGGCCTTCGGCGCATTGGCCGAACGCCTCGCCCGGCAGGCACTGGGCAGCCTCTGGACATTCCAGGGCTTCCTCGCCACGCCGCGCAACGCCAAGACACTGGTGTTCCACGTCCAGGACATTCAACAAGATTAATTTTCAAGAGGCTTCCCAAATGGCCACGTTCAAGAAATTCAACAAGGACAAGCGTCCGAAGCGCAACACCCAGTCGCTGCTGTTCAAGCGCAAGCGCTTCTGCCGCTTCACCGTCGCCGGCGTCGAAGAGATCGACTACAAGGATGTCGACACGCTGCGTGACTTCATCGCCGAAAACGGCAAGATCATCCCCGCGCGCCTGACCGGCACGCGTGCCATCTACCAGCGTCAGCTGAACACCGCCATCAAGCGCGCGCGCTTCCTGGCCCTGGTGCCCTACAGCGACCAGCACAAGATCTGAGGAGCAAGAGCCATGCAAATCATCCTGCTCGACAAAGTGGTCAACCTCGGCAACCTGGGCGAAATCGTCAAGGTCAAGGACGGCTACGCACGCAACTTCCTGATCCCCTCGGGCCGCGCACGCCGCGCCACCGAAGCCAACAAGGCCGAATTCGAAGCCAAGCGCGCCGAACTCGAGAAGGCTGCCGCCGCCAAGCTGGCTGAAGCCCAGGGCCAGGGCGAAAAGCTCGGCGGCACGACCGTCAAGCTGACGCAGAAGGCTGGCGTGGACGGCCGCCTGTTCGGCTCCGTCACCAACCACGACATCGCCGAAGAGCTGAACAAGCAAGGCTACCAGGTGGCCAAGTCGCAGGTCCGCCTGCCGAACGGTCCGATCAAGACCGTGGGCGACTCCACCGTGAGCGTGGCCCTGCACACCGACGTGGTGGTGGAAGTCACCGTGTCCGTGTACGGCGAAACCGCCTGACGCGACGCAGCGCGCGGAAGGTTTCTCCCTGCCGCTGGCGCATGCCGGCAAAGGCCGCCCCCCGGGCGGCTTTTGCGTTTCTGGCGCTGCATTCCATGCACCGCCCGTCCACCGGCTGTGAACGGCTTGTCCACAGACTTGTCCCCTGACCGACGGCCTTCCCGTGCGCTGCGGCCCACGGGGCGCCCCAAGGATCGATTGCCATGAGTTCCGACTTTCCTCCCATCCTCGAATCCGATTTCGCGCCCGCGCCCGCGTCCCCGGTCGACCAGGAGGTGGCCCGGCTGCGCGTGCCTCCCCATTCGCTGGAGGCCGAATCCAGCGTGCTGGGAGGGCTGCTGCTCGACAACATGGCCTGGGACCGCGTGGGCGACCTGCTGGTCGACGGCGACTTCTATCGGCACGAGCACCAGCTGATCTACTCGGCCATCGGCAAACTGGTGAACGCCAGCAAGCCGGCCGACGTGATCACCGTGTTCGGGGAGCTGCAGACCCTGGGCAAGTCCGACGAGATCGGAGGGCTGGCCTATCTCAACAGCCTGGCGCAGTACGTGCCCAGCGCCAGCAACATCCGGCGCTACGCGGAGATCGTGCGCGAGCGCTCCATCCTGCGCAAACTGGTCACGGCGAGCGACGAGATCTCCACCACGGCCTTCAATCCCCAGGGGAAGACGGTCGAAAAGATCCTGGACGAGGCCGAATCCAAGATCTTCGCCATCGGCGAGGAGGGCTCGCGCAACAAGCAGGGCTTCCAGTCGCTCGACACCCTCGTGGTGGACCTGCTGGACCAGGTGCAGGAGATGGCGGACAACCCGATGGACGTGACCGGCGTGCCCACCGGCTTCGCCGACCTCGACCGCATGACCTCGGGCCTGCAGGCCGGCGACATGATCGTGCTGGCGGCGCGCCCGTCGATGGGCAAGACCTCGTTCGCCGTGAACATCGCCGAACACGTGGCGCTCAACGAGGGCCTGCCCGTGGCCATCTTCTCGATGGAAATGGGCGCCGCCCAGCTGGCCGTGCGTATCGTGGGCTCGATCGGCCGCGTGAACCAGGGCAACCTGCGCACCGGCAAGCTGAGCGACGAGGAGTGGCCGCGCCTGACCGAGGCGATCGAGCGGCTGCGCACCGTGTCGCTGCACATCGACGAGACGCCCGGCCTCACCCCGGGCGAGCTGCGCGCCAATGCCCGGCGCCTGGCGCGCCAGTGCGGCAAGCTCGGCCTGATCGTGGTCGACTACCTGCAGCTCATGAGCGGGTCCGGCTCCTCCAGTTCCGACAACCGGGCCACCGAACTCGGTGAAATCTCCCGGGGCCTGAAGATGCTCGCCAAGGAGCTGCAGTGCCCGGTGATCGCGCTCTCGCAGCTGAACCGCTCGGTGGAGCAGCGCACCGACAAGCGGCCCATGATGTCCGACCTGCGCGAATCCGGCGCCATCGAGCAGGATGCTGACATCATCATGTTCATCTACCGCGACGACTACTACAACAAGGACTCCAAGGAGCCCAACGTGGCCGAGGTCATCATCGGCAAGCAGCGGAACGGCCCCACCGGCACGGTGAAGCTGTTCTTCCAGAAGAACCAGACGCGGTTCGAGAACCTCGCGATGGGGTCGGGCGACGATTTCTGACGCCCCGGCGCGCAGCGATGCGTCCGGCGACCGGCCATGGGCCGATCGCCGTCGCCGCTTGCCGTAGTGGCTTCAGTGCCGCGTGGCGAACCATGCGATGCTGCCCGCCAGCACCACGCCCAGCACCCCGCAGGCCACCGCCAGCCGCTGCGCGCCGATGCGCAGCGCGCTCACGGTGGCGACGAGCTGGGCGTTCTGCTGGGCCAGCTGTTCGATGACCTCCAGGGCCTGGCGCTGCGACTGCTCGAGCGCGAGCACCTGATCCTCCAGCGCGCCGATGCGCTGCAGGGCCAGCTCCTGCGGCGACGGGGCGCCGGATGCTGCCGCCAAACGGGCGGCTTCCTCGTCCGCCCGCGCCTGTTCGGCCTCCCGCGCGCCGCGGCTGCGCAGCAGCCCTTTCGCCGTCTTGATGAGCTGCGGAGAGGCCTCGATCACCTTGTCCCACGGGACCAGCTGCAGCGCGGTGATCCAGCTGATGGCCATGCGTCAGAGCACCTCGCTCGCGAAGTCCGCGAGCCGTGAGCGTTCACCGCGCGCGAGCGTGATGTGCCCGCTGTGCGGCCAGCCCTTGAAGCGGTCCACGGCGTAGGTCAGGCCCGAGGAGCCCTCGGTGAGGTAGGGCGTGTCGATCTGCGCGAGGTTGCCCATGCAGATGATCTTCGTGCCCGGGCCCGCGCGCGTGATCAGCGTCTTCATCTGCTTGGGCGTCAGGTTCTGCGCCTCGTCGATGATGACGTACTTGTTGAGGAAGGTGCGGCCGCGCATGAAGTTCATGCTCTTGATCTTGATGCGGCTGCGGATCAGCTCGTTCGTGGCCGCGCGTCCCCATTCGCCGGCATTGCCGCCGTCGCCCTTGGCGAGGAATTCGAGGTTGTCGTCGAGCGCGCCCATCCACGGGCCCATCTTCTCTTCCTCGGTGCCCGGCAGGAAGCCGATGTCCTCGCCCACGCTCACGGTGGCGCGGGTCATGATGATCTCGGTGTAGCGGCGCTCGTCCAGCACCTGCGTGAGCCCGGCCGCGAGCGCCATCAGCGTCTTGCCGGTGCCGGCCGTGCCGGTGAGGGTGACGAAGTCGACGTCCGGGTCCATGAGCAGGTTCATCGCGAAGTTCTGCTCGCGGTTGCGCGTGTTCACGCCCCAGACGGTGTTCTTGGCCGAGCCGTAGTCCTTGAGGGTCTGCAGCACGGCGGTCTTGTCGCGGATCTCGGTCACGCGCGCGAACAGGCTGGGCTCGCCGGGCGCCTCGAAATACACGAACTGGTTGATCATGAGCTGCGGCACGACCGGTCCGCCGATGCGGTAGTACGTGTGCGCGCCCTGCTGCCAGCTCTCGACGTTCTTGCCGGTCCTGGTCCAGAAATCGGCCGGCAGCGCCAGCAGGCCGGAATAGAGCAGATCGCCGTCTTCCAGGGCCTTGTCGTTCTGGTAGTCCTCCGCATTCAGGCCCAGCGCACGGGCCTTCACGCGCATGTTGATGTCCTTGGACACCAGCACGACCTCGCGCGGCGCGTACTTCTGGCTCAGGGCCTCCACCACGCCGAGGATCTGGTTGTCGGCCTTGCCGACGGGCAGGCTGGTGGGCAGCTGGTAGTCCAGCGGCTCGGTCTGGAAGTAGAGGCAGCCGCCGGCCGCGCGCTGGCCGGTGGAATCCAGCTTGAGGCCGCGCGCGATGTCGGCGCCCTGCGTGGCGACGAGCTGGTCGAGCGTGCGGCTCGCCTGCCGGCCGTTGCGCGCCACCTCGGTCATGCCCTTCTTGTGGCCGTCGAGCTCCTCCAGCACGATCATGGGCAGGAAGATGTCGTGCTCTTCGAAGCGGAAGAGGCTGGTCGGGTCGTGCAGCAGCACGTTGGTGTCCAGCACGAACATCTTCGTGGGGCCGGTGCCGCGCGCCTTGCGCGGGCGGACGGAAGCTTCCGGCGCCGGTGCGGCCGCGTTGGCCGTGCGGCCCGCCGCTGCGTCGGGGGCGGGTGCGCGTGCGGTGACCGGTGCGGCCACCGGTCTGGGAGCGGCGGCCGGGCGCTTCGCGGCGGTGCGCCGCGCTCCCGGGGCGGCAGGTGGCGGC
>NZ_JAUZUQ010000043.1:0-16320 GCF_031844105.1 Acidovorax sp. PRC11
CGCATCGCGCTCGCCGGGGGGTGGCGCCAGGTGCAGCACGCGCGTGGCGAGGCCGGCCAGGCGCCGCAATGTGCGCACGTCGTCCAGATCGCCCACGAGCGGCACGGTGCCGGCCGCGCGCAGTTCGGCCACGCGCGCGGCGCTGGAGGTGAGCGCGAGCACGCGCGGCCGCGGCGCGCCCTGCCCGGCCCGCAGCATGCGCACGGCGCGCAGGCCCACGTCGCCGCAGCCGACGATGAGCACACGCTCGCGGCGGAAACGCGCCGGCAGCGCGCCGAGGGGGTTCATGTTTGAGGGCAAAATCCAGTTCCGGCAACGATGAGACACGCAAGGATAACGACCCCATGACCACCGCAGCGACCGCCGCAGCTTCCCACCAGATCACCGTGCAGCCGAGCGGCCGCGCCTATGCCGCGCTGGCCGGCGAGACCCTGCTGGGCGCCGCGATCCGCAGCGGCGTCGGCCTGCCCTACGGTTGCAAGGACGGCGCCTGCGGCTCCTGCAAGTGCCGCAAGCTGAGCGGCTCGGTGGTGCACGGCGAGCACCAGTCGAAGGCACTGACCCCCGAGGAAGCCGACGCGGGCTTCGTGCTCACCTGCTGCGCCCAGCCGCTCACCGACGTGGTGCTGGAATCGCGCCAGGTGACCGACGAGAGCGCCTACCCCGTCAAGAAGATGCCCGTGCGCGTGTCCACGCTCACGCGCGCATCGCACGACGTGATGGTGGTGCGGCTGCAGTTGCCCGCGGCCGACACGTTCCGCTACCACGCGGGCCAGTACGTCGAGTTCATCCTGAAGGATGGCGCGCGCCGCGCCTATTCGATGGCCTGCGCGCCGCACACGCAGGAGAAAGCGCCGGGCCTGGAACTGCACATCCGCCACATGCCGGGCGGCCGCTTCACGGACCACGTGTTCGGCACCATGAAGGAAAAGGAAATCCTGCGCGTGGAGGGCCCGTTCGGCAGCTTCTTCCTGCGCGAGGACAGCCCCAAGCCGATCATCCTGCTCGCCTCGGGCACGGGTTTCGCCCCGGTGAAGGCGCTCATCGAGCACCTGCGCTTCAAGGGCATCGACCGGCCCGCCACGCTCTACTGGGGCGGGCGCCGTCCGGCGGATCTCTACATGGACGCATGGGTGCGGGAGCGCCTGGCCGACATGCCCCGGCTGCGCTACGTGCCGGTGGTGTCGAACGCGCTGCCGGAAGACGGATGGACCGGCCGCACGGGCTTCGTGCACGAGGCGGTGATGGACGACCATGCCGACCTGTCGGGCCACCAGGTGTATGCCTGCGGCGCCCCCGTCGTGGTGGAGTCGGCACGCAAGGCCTACAGTGCCGAACGCGGGCTGCCGCCCGAAGAGTTCTACGCGGACGCCTTCACGTCCGAGGCCGACAAGCACGGCGACACCGTCGCGGCCTGAGCGGCGCCTGCCGGGTGCCTGCCCGCCCCGCTACCGGAAAAGCCGGGCGGGACGTGGCGGCTCAGCCCATCGCACGGCACAGGTCGGCGCAGCGCCGGCACATGGCCGCGCAGGCCTGGCAATGCGCCATGTCGTGGCGGGCGCACTCGTTGGCGCAGGCGTCGCACAACCGGGCGCAGAGCGCGCAGATCTCATGGGCATGCGCGCTCTCGCGGGCCATGGCGCCGGCGGCCACGCGGCACAGGGCCGCGCAGTCCATGTCGAGCGTGATGCAGCGCACCATGTGGCGCGGCTCGGGTTCGCGCAGGCAGGACGCTGCACAGGTGTCGCAGGCATCCGCGCAGTCGTTGCAGGCGCGGATGCAGTCGGCGTAGCGGGACGGGGGAAGTGTGTTCTGGGACGTCTGCATGCGGAATCTCCGGAAAAAGGAATGCGGCCGGGGGCCGACGGACGCGGGCGGGACTGCGTGCGGGCCGCGGGCCCGGCAGCCGAGCGCCGCGGCGCTCGATGTGTCGTTTATAGAAATCGCCGCAAGGTGATGCTGTAGGACACTGCACCGAAGCTCCCGGCGTCGGTAGCGCGGTTTTTCTGCACAATGGCGCCCATGACGCACCGCAGACATTTCCTTCTTTCGGCGACGGCTGCCGCCGCCGCCTGTGTTTCCCCCCTGGCGCTGGCACAGGCTCCCGGCCACGACGCGACCATCCGGCTCATCGTTCCCTATGCCCCGGGCGGCCCGCTCGACGCCACCGCCCGGCTGCTGGCCGAGCGCGTGCGCGATTCGCTCGGCACGGTCGTGATCGACAACAAGGCCGGTGCCGGCGGCAACATCGGCGCCGATGCCGTGGCCAAGGCCGCACCGGACGGCCTCACCATCGGCCTGGCGGCCACCGCCACGCACGCGGTGAACCCCTGGCTCTACAGCCGCATGCCCTACGACGCGGCGAAGGATTTCGCGGGCATCACGCAGATGGTGCGCGTGCCCAACGTGCTGGTGATGAACGCGGCCAAGGCCGAGCAGCTGAAGATCCACACGCTGGCCGACCTCATCGCCTATGCCAAGGCGAATCCCGCGAAGCTGAACTACGGCAGCGGCGGCAACGGCAGCGCGGGCCACCTGGCCGGCGAGATGTTCAAGCAGCGCGCCGGCATCTATGCGCTGCACATTCCCTACCGCGGCGCGAGCCCGGCGCAGCTGGCACTGCTCGCCGGCGAGGTGGATTTCAACATCGACAACCTCGCGGCCGCGGCTCCGAACATCCGCGCGGGCAAGATCAAGGCGCTGGCCGTGACCTCGCTGCAGTCGAGCCCCATGCTGCCGGGCGTGCCCCCGCTGGCGGACACGTTCAAGGGCTTCTCGATCGACACCTGGTGGGGGCTCGTCGCTCCCGCGGGCACGCCGCGCCCGGTGATCGCCAAGCTGAACAAGGCCTTCTTGGACGCGCTGAACGCCCCGGAAACCAAGACGCGCTTCACGGCGCTGATGGCCGAGCCCGTGTCGTCCACGCCCGAGCAGTTCGACGCGTTCATGGCGTCCGAGCGCGCCAAGTACCAGCAGCTGGTGAAGGCCTCCGGCGCCAAGGTGGACTGACCGATCCCCGGCGGCCTCCGGGCGCGCCGTGGCTACGGCGGCCGCGGCCCGTCGTCAGGCGCGTGCGGTGCGGCCGCTCCAGTCCGGGCCTTCGACGGCCTGCACGCGCTGATCGGCGACCCGCCGCAGATCCTCCGCGGACACGCGGTGCGGTGCCACGTCGGCCAGGGGCAGGAGCACGAAGGCCCGCTCCAGGGCGCGCGGATGCGGAACCTCCAGCCGTGGCGAGGCGATGCGCGCATCCCCGTAGAACAGCAGGTCCAGATCGAGCGTGCGCGGCGCATTGCGGTAGGGCCGCTCGCGGCCGGCCGCCGTTTCCACGGCCTGCAGCGCATCCAGCAGCACGGGCGCGGTCAGGCCGGTGCGAAGGCGCACCACGGCATTGAGGAAATCCGGCCCCCGGGCATCCACCGGCGCACTCGCGTAGAGCG
Organism: Acidovorax sp. PRC11; assembly: GCF_031844105.1. Classification (NCBI taxonomy): domain Bacteria; kingdom Pseudomonadati; phylum Pseudomonadota; class Betaproteobacteria; order Burkholderiales; family Comamonadaceae; genus Acidovorax; species Acidovorax sp. PRC11. The sequence goes on from NZ_JAUZUQ010000043.1 coordinate 3,441, forward strand.
ACGAGACCGCTTCGACGCGGGTCTCGGGTAGCGCGGAGAGAGAGGCCACGGCCGAGCGCAGGGCGGCACGCGCATCTCCCAGGTTGGCACCCAGGCCGATGCATGCGGTGACCGGATCGCGAGGATGGCGCCGAGGCGGCAGGCAGTGGTTGCCAGGCCGGTCCACTGTCACGTGTGCCACCGCCACTGCGATCAGGCGTCGGGCGCAGCCGGCGGCGCACCCTCGCCGCCACCCGACGGCTTGCGACGGCGGCGGCGGCGCTTCTTGACCGCGGACCCTTCGGCGCTGCCCTCCGCATCGTCCGGGAGGCCGTCCGCTGCCGGCGCGGCAGCACCGGACGCCGCAGCGGCGCCGGACTCGTCGGCCGGCGCGGCCGGCTTGGGCACGCGGCGCACCACGGGCGGATTCTTGCGCGCGCGCTGCTTCTGCTCCTCGCGCACCTGGTCGATCATGTCCTCGCGGCGGGCCTCGTCGGCGAGCTGGAATTCCTGCCACCAGTCGGCCAGGGCCTCGTCCACCTCGCCCACGTCGGCACGCAGCCTCAGGAAGTCGAAGCCCGCGCGGAAGCGCAGGTGCGTGACCATGCTGAAGGGCGTGGTGCCGACGCGCTTCTCGAATCGCGGCTGCATGACCCAGATCTCGCGCATGTCGGCGGCCAGCTTGCCGCGGCCGGACACGTCGCCGATGCGCTGGTCGAACACATCGTCGATCGCGCCCTGCAGCGCCGGGAACGGATGCTCGCGCTGCGCGAGGCGGCGGTCCCACTGCGTCTTCACGTCCTGCCAGAGCACGCAGGCGAGCAGGAAGCTCGGCGCCACGGGCTTGCCCTCGCCTACGCGGCGGTCGGTGTCGGCCAGCGCCGCGCTCACGAAGGAGGTGCCGGCGCGCTCCACCACCACGTCCAGCAGCGGGTAGATGCCGGTGGCGAGGCCCAGCTTCTTGAGCTGCTCGATCGTGGCGATCGCGTGGCCCGTCTGCAGGAGCTTGAGCATCTCGTCGAACATGCGGCTCTGCGGCACGTCGGCCAGCAGGGTCTGCGACTGCACGAGCGGCGCGGCGGTCTTGGGCTCGATCGTGAAGCCCACGCCCGAGAGCTTGGCCGCGAAGCGCACGGCGCGGATGATGCGCACCGGGTCTTCGCGGTAGCGCGTGGCCGGGTCGCCGATCATGCGGATCACCTTCTTGCGCGCGTCCTGGATGCCCTTGTGGTAGTCCACCACCACCTGCGTGGCCGGGTCGTAGTACATCGCGTTGATGGTGAAGTCGCGGCGCGTGGCGTCCTCGTCCTGCGGGCCCCAGACATTGTCCCGCAGCACGCGACCGCTCGCGTCCACGGCGTGCTGCATGCCGGCGAGCGCGGCCCGGGAGGTCTTCTCGTTGCCGCTCACCTGCTGTTCGATGGCGGTGTTGTCGAGGTAGGCGCGGAAGGTGGAGACCTCGATCACCTCGTGCTCGCGGCCCCGGCCGTGCACCACGTGCACGATACGGAAACGCTTGCCGATGATGAAGGCGCGGCGGAACAGGCCCTTGACCTGCTCGGGCGTGGCATTGGTGGCAACGTCGAAATCCTTGGGTTTCAGGCCGAGCAGCAGGTCGCGCACGGCGCCGCCGACGATGTAGGCCTCGTAGCCCGCCTGCTGGAGCGTGCGCACCACCTCGGTGGCGCGGCGGTCCACGAGTTCCGGGTCGATGCGGTGCTCGGAGGCGGGTACGTCCTCGCGCTTGCCGAAACGGTTCTTTCCACGGCCCGCGCCCGGCGCGGCCTTGCCGAGCAGCTTGTCGATGAACTTCTTGATCATGGTGATGGCGTAGAAAACAGGTCCAGGATGCGCCAGCCGCGCTGCTGCGCGAGCGCGCGCAGGCGGGGGTCGGGGTTGGTGGCGACGGGGTGGTCGACTTTTTCGAGCAGGGGCACGTCGTTCATGGAGTCGCTGTAGAACGTGGCTTCCACGTCGCTCCAGCGCCAGCCGCGCGCCGACAGCCATTGTTCCATGCGCTGCACCTTGCCTTCGCGCATGGAGGGCACGCCGCGGATGCCGCCGGTGATCCAGCCGCTCTCGTCGCGCTCCAGTTCCACCGCCAGCAATTGCTCCACGCCCAGGGCGCGCGCGATCGGGGCGGTGACGAATTCGTTGGTGGCCGTGATGATGACCGCCTCGTCGCCCGCGTCCTGGTGCGCGCGCAGCAGGTCGAGCGCGGGCGGGAGGATGGCCGGGCCGATCACCTCGCGCATGAACTGCGCATGCGCCGCCGCGGCCGCCTCGGGGCCGCGCTGGCGCACCGCATCGACGGCGAAGCGGACGTAGTCGTGCACGTTCAGCGTGCCGGCCACGTAGTGGTCGTAGAACTCCTTGTTGCGGCGGCCGAATTCGGTGCGATCGGTCCAGCCGATGCGCATGGTGAACTCGCCCCACTCGTAATCGGAATCGAGCGGCAGCAGCGTGTGGTCCAGGTCGAAGAGCGCGAGCCGGGGGCGGCGGTCTGCGGAGGCCGGGGTGTCGGGGGTCATGCGGGCATTCGGTGCGGAAGGGAACAGGCGTCGTCGGCAGCGGCGTCGGCGCGCTATTCGGACTCCAGCATGGTCTTGAGCAGGGGGATGGTGATGGCGCGCTGGGTGCGCAGCGCGAAACTGTCGAGCTGGTCGAGCAACTGCATGAGGCTGCCCAGGTCGCGCGAGAAGCGGTGCAGCATGTAGCTCACCACGTCGTCGCCGAGCAGGATACCGCGCGCGTCGGCCTCCTGGCGCAGCACGGCGCGGCGCTCCGCCTCGTCGAGCAGATGGAGCTGGAACACATGGCCCCATCCCAGGCGGGTGCGCAGATCGTCGCGCAGCGGCAGGTCGGCGGGCGGCAGGTCGCCGGCGGCCAGCACCCAGCGGGGGGCGCCGACGGCGGGGCTGATCGCATTGATGAACCAGTTGAACGCCGCGGCCTGCTGGGCGGTGGAATAGAGGTGCACCTCGTCGAGCACCACGGCGGACCAGCGCTCGTCGAACGACGTGGGCCGCATCGAGGCGGCGTCGAGCCAGCCCACCGTGCAGCCCTGCTCGCGCAGCGCCTCGCGCACGGCTTCGAGCAGGTGCGTCTTGCCGCTGCCCGATTCGCCCCAGAGGTAGGTGGGCACCGGGGAGCGCACGGGCGCGGCGCCGGAGGCCCCGTCGCCCTCGCCCACCGCGATGCGCAGGTGCTGCAGCGCCTGGACGTTGGCGCCGGGGAAGAAGTTCGCCAGCGTGGGACCGGTGGCGAGGCCGATGTCGAGGGCCAGCTGCTTCATGCGCGCTCCTTTGGCCAGGCGGCATCGGCCGTCGGCGCACGAAGGCCCGCGGGCACGGCGGGGTGCACGGCGGCGGCGCGGAGCGGTGGGAGCGGCAGCGGCATGGGTTGGTGGCGGAAGCGGACGAAGTCGGTGGAAAAAGGAAGCGCAGTGGATATGCCGTGCAGGGGACGGCCGCCCGCCGCACCCGGCCGGCTCCGGGCACGCGCGGTGTTGCGGCGAGGCAGGCCGGCCCGCCGTGCGGGAGGCCGGCCTGCCGGTGCAGCCGGCGATTTTAGTCTGCCGCGAAGGTTCCCGGCGCCTTGGCGCGGCCGCTGGCCGGCCACGGGCCCGGTGCATGGCCGCCCCGTGGGTGCACGGGGCCGGCCCGGGGATCGCCGCAAACCCTGCGCGAGCCCGGTGCCCCGCCAGGGGGCATTGGGCCGCCGGGCGGGCGCGGCCTTAGAATCCGCGCGTTCCGGCCTGCCTCGCGGGCCCTGCACCACTCCCCATCCAGCCCATGAGTTCTTCCGCCTCCTCCACCCCCATTTCGTACAAAGACGCCGGCGTCGACATCGACGCGGGCGACGCGCTGGTCGAGCGCATCAAGCCGCTGGCGAAGAAGACGATGCGCGAAGGCGTGCTGGCCGGCATCGGCGGCTTCGGCGCGCTGTTCGAGGTGCCCAAGCGCTACCAGGAGCCGGTGCTGGTCTCGGGCACCGACGGCGTGGGCACCAAGCTCAAGCTGGCCTTCGAGTGGAACATGCACGACACCGTGGGCATCGACCTCGTCGCCATGAGCGTGAACGACGTGCTCGTGCAGGGCGCCGAGCCGCTCTTCTTCCTGGACTACTTCGCCTGCGGCAAGCTCGACGTGGACACGGCCGCCGCCGTGGTGGGCGGCATCGCCCGCGGCTGCGAGCTTTCGGGCTGCGCGCTGATCGGCGGCGAGACCGCCGAGATGCCGGGCATGTACCCGGCCGGCGAATACGACCTCGCGGGCTTCGCGGTGGGCGCGGTCGAGAAGTCGAAGATCCTCACCGGCCGCGACGTGGCGGCCGGCGACGTGGTGCTGGGCCTGGCTTCGGCCGGCGTGCACTCCAACGGCTTCAGCCTCGTGCGCAAGTGCATCGAGCGCGCCGGCGATTCCGCCCCCGCCACCCTGGACGGCAAGCCGTTCAGGCAGGCCGTGATGGAACCCACGCGCCTCTACGTGAAGAGCGTGCTGGCCGCGCTCGCGCAGCACCCGGCCGGGGTCGGCGGCATCAAGGCCCTGGCCCACATCACCGGCGGCGGCCTGCTGGAGAACATTCCGCGCGTGCTGCCCGAAGGGCTCGCTGCGCACCTGCAGGCCGGCAGCTGGCCGCAGACCGAGCTGTTCGCCTGGCTGCAGAAGACGGCCGGCATCGACGACATCGAAATGAACCGCACCTTCAACAACGGCATCGGCATGGTGGTGGTGGTATCCGCCGCCCAGGCCGACGCCGTGGCGGCCACGCTGCGCGCCCAGGGCGAATCCGTGCACACCATCGGCACGATCGCCGAGCGCGGCACGGGCGCACCGGTCGTGGTGGGCTGATCCTCCGGCATCGCCCGGTTTCGATTCGCGCCACCCGCCCCATGGAGCCGCTCCCGACGGCCGAAGCGCCCCCCGCCGCGCCGACGCGCGGCGTGCGCACGGCGAGTTACCTGCTGATGGGCGGCGCCCTGCTGCTCGTGATGTGGCAGGGCCTGCTGCCCGGCCTGATCTGCGCGTGCCTGGGCTTCCTGCTCACGCGCTGGCTCGCTCCGCGGCTGGCGGCCGCCCTGCCCCGCGGCTGGCAGGCGAGTGGCCGCGCCCTGCGCACGGGCCAGGTGGTGGCCGCCGCGCTGGTGGGCATCGCGCCGCTGGTGCTGCTGGCGGTCGCGGCCACGCATTCGCGCACCTACATCGTCGAGGCACCGCAGCAGTACCGCGAACTGCTCGACTTCCTCGCACGCACCGTGCTGGAGCTGCGCCAGAAGCTGCCCGCCGACATCGGCGCCCACCTGCCCGAAGGGGCCGCGGAGATCCAGCGCACCATCGCGGGCTACCTGGGCGCCAAGGCCGGCGCGCTGGCCCTGGCCGGGCGCGTGTGGCTGGCGGGCCTGCTGCATGCCTACGTGGGCCTGCTCATCGGCGCGCTGGCCGCCGTGCGGCCGCTGGGCGGCGCGCGCGGGCCGCTCGCGGTGGCGCTGGGCGAGCGCATCACCTACCTGGGCGAGGCCTTCCGGCAGATCGTGGCGGCGCAGTTCTGGATCGCCTCCTTCAACACGCTGCTGACGGCCCTCTTCCTGCTCGCCGTGCTGCCGCTCTGGGACCTGCGCCTGCCGTACACGCCGGCCCTCATCACCCTCACCTTCCTCGCGGGGCTGGTGCCGATCGTGGGCAACCTGCTGTGCAACGCGGTCATCACCATCGTCGGCCTGTCGGTCTCGCCCACGGCGGCCATCGCCTGCCTGGCCTTCCTCGTGCTGATCCACAAGGCCGAATACGTCATCAATGCGAAGGTGGTGGGCCAGCGCACGCACATGGGCGTGTGGGAGCTGCTGTCGGTGATGTTCGTGGCCGAGGCGGTGTTCGGCCCGGCGGGCCTGGTGGCGGCGCCGCTGTTCTACGCCTACCTGAAGAAGGAACTGGAAGCCGTGCGGCTGGTGTGAGGCGCACGCTCCATCAATACGTCCTAAATTGATCGGCACCGGTCCGGCCGCGACCGGACGGCAGCACGCTGCAAGGGCACGATACAGGCAATTCCACCACACCCCTCACGGGGGAGATTGCCATGAAAACCTGTCTGTTAGTGATCGACGTGCAGGAGTCGTTCCGCCACCGCCCGTTCTTCTCGGAGGACGGGCTTCCCGCCTACCTCGCCGCGCAGAACGCATTGATCGAAGGCTGCACGGCGCGCGGCGTGCCGATCGTGCGCATCCTGCACAGCGACGGGCCGGCCGAGGCCTCGAATCCGTTCGCCGTCGAATCCGGGCACGTGCGCCCGCTGGCCGGGCTGGCGGCGTTCGCGCCCGCGGCGGAATTCACCAAGCACCGCCACAGCGCGCTGGTGGGCACGGGGCTGGACGTGTGGCTCGCGCGGAACGGCATCGGCCGGCTGGTCGTGAGCGGCATCCGCACGGAGCAGTGCTGCGAGACCACCACGCGCCACGCCAGCGACCTCGGCTGGGAGGTGGACTACGTCACGCAGGCCACGCTGACCTGGGACATGCGCCAGCCCGATGGCCGCGTGCTGCCGGCCGAGGACATCCGGGTGCGCACGGAGACGGTGCTGGCCGGGCGCTTCGCCACGCTCTGCACGGTGGAGGAAGCCCTGGCGCGGGCCACCGCGGGCAGGGAAACGGCCACCGGGGCCGCGGCATGACCGGCTCCGCGCAGGGACCGGCAGCACCGGCAACGTGGCGCGTCGCGATCCTCGCGTTCGACGACGTCGAGGCGCTGGATCTGGCCGGGCCGTACGAAGTCTTCACCACCGCCGCGCGCATGCATGCGCGCCGGCACGCCGATGCGCCGCCGCTCTTCGACGTGCGCTGCGTGGCGCGCGATGCCGGCCCCGGCGCGGCGGTGCGGGCCCGCGCGGGCCTGCGACTCGTGCCGGACGCCGGCTTCGCCGATGCCGCGCCTCTGCCCGTGGACGTGCTGGTGGTGCCGGGCGGGGTGGTCGACGGCGCGCTCGCCTGCCCCGCCACCCTGGCGTGGATCGCGCGCACGGCCGCCGGGGCCCGGGTGACGGCCTCGGTCTGCACGGGCGCCTTCCTGCTCGCGGCCGCGGGCGTGGTGCGGGACGGCGCGGTGACCACGCACTGGGAGGACGTGGACGACCTGCGCGCGCGGTTCCCGGAACTCGACGTGCGCACCGGGGTGCGCTGGGTGGATCATGGCGGCGCCGGCCGGCTGTTCACCTCGGCTGGCATCAGCGCGGGGATCGATCTGTCGCTGCATCTGGTAGAACGCCTCGCCGGCCGCGCGCTCGCCGAACGCACGGCCCGGCAGATGGACACGCCATGGAACCCCGATCCCCGCAGCATCCCGCAGCCCTGAAGGCCGACGCCGGCCCGCCGCCGGTCCACGTCGTCTTCGCGCTGCTGCCGCACAGCCTGGTGCTCGACTGGGCCGGGCCGGCGGAGGCGCTGCGCATCGCCAACCAGTGCCTGCGCGCGCAGGGGCGGCCGGAGCGCTTCGTGCTGCGCTTCGCGAGCCCCACGCCGCAGTCGGTCACCTCGGTGGGCGCCCTGCTCGCCGGGCTGGAGCCGCTGCCCACCGCGTGGCCCGAGGCGGCCTGGGTGGTGCTGATCGGCCTGCCGGGCGCGGCGATCGACGTGGCGGGCGACGAGGCGCGCGCCCTGCTGCACTGGCTGCGCGGCCTGCGCCCCGAGCGCGGGCGGCTGGAGCTGCTCACCGTGTGCGCCGGCTCGGTGCTGGCCGCGCACGCCGGGCTGCTCGCGGGCCGGCGCGCGACCACGCACCACCAGCACCTCGCGGAGCTGCAGCAGGTGGAGCCGCGGTGCGACGTGGTGGCCAATCGCGTCTTCGTGGCGGACGCCCCGCTCTACAGCAGCGCGGGCGTCACCACCGGCATCGATCTGGTGCTGCACCGCATCGCCGACGAATGCGGCCCCGCCATCGCCGCGCAGGTGGCGCAGACCATGGTGGTGGCGCTGCGCCGCGGTCCGCACGATCCGGAGTTCTCGCCGTTCCTGGCGCACCGCAACCACCTGCACCCCGCCCTGCACCGCGTGCAGGACGCCGTCGCGCAGGACCCGGCCGGCGGCTGGACGGTGCCGGCCATGGCCGGGCTGGCCCACACGTCGCCGCGGCATCTCACGCGCCTCTTCATCGACCATGCGGGCATCGCCCCGCTGGCCTGGCTGCGCACCATCCGCCTCGCCACGGCCGAGGCGGCGCTGAACGCGGGCCACACGGTGACGCAGGCGGCGGCGATGGCAGGCTTCAGCTCCGACACCCAATTGCGCCGCGCGTGGCACCGGTTCGGGCGCGGGGGTACGCCGTCGGAGCCGGCGCGCGCCTGAGAACCCTGCCCCGCAGCGCGATCCAGCCGGTTGTGGCACACTTTCCAGATGGTCAACGCTGTGCACCCCCCCGCAGAACGCCGTGTCCGCAAGCACACGGCGCCGGTGGACGCCGACCTCCAGCCCCAGATTGGCACCGCCGTGAGGCGCGTGCTGAGAGCCGGCGGCTCCGACTTCAGGTTCCCTGCCCTTTCCGGGACGGAAGCCGCCGCGCTCATGCAGGCGGCCGGCATCGTGAACGAGAACGGAAGGCTCGCGAAGAAGTACCGCTGATGGGCCGGGTCGTCCTGGCCTACCACGGCTGCGACATCACGACCCGCGACGGGTTCGTCCGTGGCGAGGTCAAGCCGAGAATCTCCAGCAACCTCTACGACTGGCTGGGCGACGGGCTCTATTTTTTTGAAGGCGACTGGACCCGCGCATTGAAACTGGCGCGGTTCTCCCACGATCATCCCCATCTGTTGCTCACCCGCAAACCGATCGCGACGCCTGCCGTGGTCGGCGCGGTCCTGGAGGTCGACCGCTGGCTCGATCTGACGACGCAAGCAGGCATCGCGGATTTCACGCACGCCGCCCAGGCCGTGGTGAGCGGAAGCGCGGCAAGGGGAACGCCGCCGCCGGTCAACAAGGCGGCATTCGACGGCGACACGGATCTCCTGCACCGCGCATTCGACAAGGCCGCGTGCGACATGGTGCATGCGTTCCGCAAAATCCTGCACGAGCAGGCCCTTCGGGACCAGGACACCGCGGCCATCGTCGCTTCTGCGCCCTACCAGGCGGCCCGGGGCGCCTTCGAGCAAGGGGGGCTCGTCTCCGACGGCAGCTCGATCTGCGCGGACACCCACATCCAGATCGCCGTCCAGGACCTGGCCTGCATCAAGGGGTGGTTTCTGGTGCCCGGCGACAGGCTGCTGGGTGACGGGGAACTGGTAGAGGCCAGGAAGCACCTGGAGGACGCCGAGCGGCAGCGGACGGCGGCCAAACCCCGCCGCGCCGCGAAGTAACATTAATCGTCGAACAGCCGCCCGGTCTCCGGCACCCGGGCCGCCGCCTCCGCCTCGCGCGCCTCCTCTTCCGTCAGCAGATTGCCCACGCGCACGCCGAGCAGCCGCAGGCGCCTGTCCAGCGGTACGCGCTTGAGGCATTCGCCGGCCGCGCGGCGGATCGTTGCGGCGTCCTGGGTGAAGGTGGCGATGGTCTGGTCGCGCGTGGCGATCCTGAAGTCGTCGTAGCGCAGCTTGATGCCGATGGTCTTGCCCACGTAGCCCTTGCGGCGCAGGTCTTCGGCCACGCGCTCGCACAGGTCGGTGAAGATGCGGCCGAGTTCCGCTCGGTCGCGCACCGCATGCAGGTCGCGGTCGAAGGTGGTCTCGCGGCTCATGGAGACGGGCTCGCTCTCGGTCACCACGGCGCGGTCGTCGCGGCCCCAGGCGGCCTCGTGCAGCCAGGCACCGTAGGCCTTGCCGAAGGTGCGCACCAGCCAGTCGCGCGGGCGCGCGGCGAGGTCGCCGATGGTGTGGATGCCGTACGACTGCAGCTTGGCGTCCGCCTTGGGGCCGATGCCGTTGATCTTGCGGCAGGCGAGCGGCCAGATCGCGGATTCCAGGTCGCCCTCGTGCACGATCGAGATGCCGTTGGGTTTGTTGAATTCGCTCGCCATCTTGGCGATGAGCTTGTTGGGCGCCACGCCGAGCGAGCAGGTCAGGCCCGTGGCGTCGAAGATGCTCTTCTGGATGAGCCGCGCGAGCACGCGCCCGCCCTCGCGCTGGCCGCCGGGCACGTGGGTGAAGTCGATGTACACCTCGTCCACGCCGCGGTCCTCCATGACCGGGGCGATCGAGAGGATGATGTCCTTGAACTGCCGCGAGAAGCGCCGGTAGGACGCGAAATCGACCGGCAGCAGGATGGCCTGCGGGCACAGCCGCGACGCTTTCATGAGCCCCATGGCCGAGCCCACGCCGAATTGCCGCGCCGGGTAGGTGGCGGTGGTGATCACGCCGCGCCCCACATAGTCGCGCAGCAGCGGGAATGCCTCGACGGGGATCTCGGATTCGCGGCCGGCATAGGCGCGGGCGAGCGCGTCGTCCTCGCTGCGCCGGCCGCCGCCGATCACCGCCGGCAGGCCCTTGAGCTGCGGATAGCGCAGCAGCTCGACCGAGGCGTAGAACGCGTCCATGTCGAGGTGGGCGATGCGGCGCGGCAGCGACGGCTCCGTGGGCCGAGCCGGCGCCTGTGCGGGCGGCGGCGGGACGGGCGGATCGGTGGGGGCGCTCACGCTCCGGATTGTGCCGCGTGGGCGGGTGCCGCGCTGGCCTCGCCAGGGAAGCCCCGCAGTGCCTGCGGAGCGTTTCGGCACCCGTGCGCAGGCGTGCGGACGGCAACGCTCAGCGGACCGTGATCACGTCCCGGTGCATCGGCGCGAGCAGCGCGAGCAGGCGGCTCTGCTGGGTGAAGGGCACGCCCTCGGCGTCCATCGCGGCCTGCAGCAGTTCCACGAGGGCATTGAAATCGCTCTTGCGGATCTGCAGGTCGGCATGGGCGGCCCGCATATCCGCGCCCTCATAGACGCAGGGCCCGCCGGTCAGCACGCAGACCTGGTCGGTGAGGCTTTCCTTGAGCGCCTGCGGCTTGGTTTCCTTGAAGATCGGGCCGATGCGCGCGTCGCGGAAAGCCGAATCGACCAGGCGGTCCATGATGCGCGCGATGCCCTCCTTGCGGCCGAGCGCGTCGTAGAGGCCCGCGGGAATGCCGCCGGCCGGCACGCTCGCGGACACGCTCGGGGCGAGGGCCGCGCGCGCCTGCGCCGCGGCGGCGGGCCCGGGTTGCGCCGGCGGCACCGGTTGCGCCCCGGCCTGCACGGCCGCTCCTGCCATCAGGAACGCCAGCGCGGCGGATGAAGCCATGGCGGCCGGGCGGGACCGGGCCGGCGCAGCGCCGGAGTGCCGCGGGCGGAACGGCGCTGGGCGCGCGGAACAGAAGGACGAGGAGAAGAGGAAACGGGTGGGCATGGCGCTGCGCTCCGGCGTCGGGGTCTGTCAGTACGCGGCCTGCAGCGAGACGTAGGCGCCGCGCTGCCGGCGGTTGGCCGTCACGCCGGGCACGACGCGGCCCAGGTCCACGTAGGCGAGCGTCACGGACAGGTGCTTGCTGGGCGCCCAGACGAGGAACACGTCGCGCCAGTCGTCCTCGCGCAGCGCGTCGCCGAGCCCGGCAGCGCGGCCCAGGGCCCGCAGGTTGTCGGGCTTGAAGCGCCACTCCGCGCCGATCGCCAGGTCGCGCCGCAGCAGGTAGGCGACCGAGAATTCCGGCTGCAGCGAGCGGCTCGACCGGCCGGGCGCATTCGCGCCGAAGCCGAGCAGGCCGTTCTGGTTGGCGTTGGTCGAGCGCAGCGTGGCGTGCACGAGCAGGTTGCGGTCCAGCAGCAGCTTGGTGGCGCTGATGTAGACGTCGGTGCCTTCGGTGTCGGCCCCCAGGAACTGCACCACCCCGCCGGCCGACGCGGGGTGCAGGCGCTTGTGTTCCACGCCGACGGCGATCTGCGGCATGGGCGAGTCGCTGTCGAGCACGGCGTCGCCCAGCAGCCGCACCTTGGCGCCGATGATGTCCATCTTGAGGTGCAGGTCGGGCTCCACGCCGAACGGGGCCACTGCGTTGAGCGCGGCCGCGGGCGCCGCGCCGAAATCCTGGCGCGCCACCGACAGCTCCACCCGGTCGTAGAGGCCGAGCGCCAGGCCCGAGCTGGTGAGGCCATAGTCGCGCGTGCGCAGGCGGGTGGCGAAGGCGCTGACGCCGATCTCGCCCTCGGTGGCGTTGGTGCCGATCACGGCCCAGGGCGTGAGCCCGCCGCCCGCGGCGCCGGAGATGGAACTGACGCCGCCCGTGAGCGGCAGCTTGCCGGTCTCGGCGACCGTGGCGGCAGGCAGCGCCAGCGCGAGGCCGGCGAGCACGGGCACGTGGAATGCTCGCAGGGCGAGCCAGCGGCGAAACCTCATGGATGAACCCTCCCGGGACAAAGTATGCCAGCGGGAGGGCCTCCGCGGACTCTGGTTTTTCCGGGTTTCGACCGTTCTGCTGCGCGGCGCGCGGCAGCTCGCACCGCCTGAGACCGTGCCGGCGATCTCAGGTCATGCGTTCGATGAGCGCACCCTTGAAGAGCACCGGGCCGGTCGGCCCGCGGTCGCCGGGCACGCCGCCGTGGGGCTCGAGGCTCACGGCCAGGGCCGGCACGCCGTGCACGGCGCTCTCGGGCGCCGGCAGCGTGAGCAGCGCCTGGCTGCCGAGCACGCCGAGCGAACGGGGCCCGCCGCCGCCCGGCGGCAGCGCCCAGAGCTGGAGCGATTTGTCGGCCGCCTCGCGGTAGTCGCCCACGCGCTGCAGCACCAGCGCGTTCTTCGCGGCGTCGAAGGTCACCAGCAGGGAGGGGTGCGACTGCGGGTCCGACAGCACCGCGACATAGCGCACCTGCGACGCGGCGGTTTCGAGTTCACGCTGCAGCGCGGCGATGCGCGCCCCGCTGTCTTCCCGCAGGCGACCGTGCAGGCCGGCGCCCACCACGACGGCCGCGAGCGT
>NZ_JAUZUQ010000044.1:0-11680 GCF_031844105.1 Acidovorax sp. PRC11
TGCTGCACGTAGCCGCCGGGCCACTCGTAGATCTCGTACGCATCGTGCGCATGGCCCGGCGGCTGCTGGCGCATGTTGGAGAGGTCCGAACGGGGCTTCTTGAAGTCGTAGTCGTCGTTGTAGTACCTGCCGGGCTTGATTTCCTCGCCCAGGCTCCACGCGTGGATGTTCTCGCGGTCGGCCGTGGCGGACTTCTCGGGCGGGTAGAAGGGGATGGTCGCTGCGCCCGGCAAAGGATCATGGCAGGCGACGATGTCGTCGGCGATCACCAGGGTGTGCTGGCCGCTCGCGTGCTGGAAGTAGTAGTACGCGCCCTCGTGCTCCAGTAATCGCGAGACGAAGTCGAAATCGCTCTCGCCATATTGCACGCAGTAATCCCAACTGCGATAAGCCCGCGTGAGCTTCATCTGCAGCGGATAGCCGTAGCGGCTCAAAACCTCTTCCACGATCTGCGGGACGGTCTTGAACTGGAATATCTTGAAATCCTGCCGCCGTGTGGCGACCCAGAGCCAGGGTTGCAGGCGCAAGTGGTATGAGTAGAACCGGTGGTCCTGGCCCTGCATGCCGAAACGCGTGACCAGGCCATCCAGGTAGCGCTTGCCACCGCCCTGCGTCTCGATCTCCACCGTCGCCGTCTTGCCGAGCAGTGCCTTGGGATCGATGCTCTGACTCTCCGAGCGCAGGTCGATGTCGAAGGAGAAAAGCTGGCTCAACTCCTCGCTGCCCCGCAACTGCCTGAACTGCAACTGCTCTCCCAGGGGCGTCCGGATGGTGACGCGGCGTGTCATTGTTATGCGGCTGCAGCCCTCTCGTTGCTGCAGAGTCAAGTTGGAATCGGCCGGATGATAGGTCGGCAGACCGAAAAACTCGACAGGCTATGGACGAAATATTGTTTTCAAATGTTTTCGCAATGGCTGTCCGCTCTGCAAAACCCGCCAGCATTAATAAAAATTATGAATTTTATTAACAACTCCCACCTTTGCTTTTAACTCACCCGGACAGGATTGCCACACCCGCGCTCCCGCAGCGCATGTAGCGACCCACCGCTCCATTACCGCGCCGGCATGTCCTTGTCCGTATAGCAAAGGCTCACCGTCGCATCCCCCGGAATCGCCGGCATGGTCGCCTCCCATGCTTCCCAGGCCTGCACCATCTCCGCCAGCCTTCCCGGCTGCAGCGGTGCCAGGTTCGCCCGCTCGCGCTCGTCCTGCGCGAGGTTGAAGAGGTAATCCACGCCGTCCACCCGCAGGTATTTCCAGTCGCCCTGCCGCATGGCGCGCTGGCCGCGGTGGTTCATGCGCCAGAACAGCGGGCGGTCGGCGGCGCCCGTCCAGGCCGCGTCGTGCAGCAGCGGGGCCAGGGTCCGGCCGTCCCACGGGTAGTCGGGGTGCGGCTGCGCGCCGCCCAGTTCCAGCATCGTGGCGCTCCAGTCCATGGTCAGGCAGGGCCGGGCGCTGGTGCCGCCGGGGGCGATGGCGGCGGGCCAGTGGGCGATCCAGGGCACGCGGATGCCGCCTTCGGTGAGGTCCATCTTGCCGCCGACGAGGGGCCAGTTGTCGGAGAAGCGTTCGCCGCCGTTGTCGCTGGTGAAGACGACCAGGGTATCGCGCTCCAGGCCATGGGCGCGGAGCGTGTCCATGATGCGGCCGATGCCTTCGTCCATGTGGTGGACCATGCGGCGGTAGGTTTCCACGTTGCCGCCGGCCAGGTGGTAGATGGCCTGCTTGCTCTCGCGCAGTTCGTGCGCCAGCGCTTCGTCGTCGCGGGTCTCCCAGGGCCAGTGGGGGGCGGTGTAGTGGACGCTCAGGAAGAACGGCGTGCCCTGTTTTGCATCTTCGGCCATGCGGTCGATGTAGTCCACCGCGTGGTCGGTGATGAGGTCGGTGAGGTAGCCCTCTTGCGCCTTTTCTTCTTCGCCGAACCAGAGGTCGTGCGAGCCGTTGGCGCCGCAGTGGGTGAAGTAGTCCACGCCGCCGGACATGGGGCCGAAGAATTCCTCGTAGCCCGACTTCAAGGGGCTGAAATGCGGCGGATAGCCCAGGTGCCATTTGCCCATGAGGGCGGTGCGGTAGCCGGCGTCCTTCAGCAGCGAGGGAAGCGTGGGGTGGGCGGGCGGCAGGCCCAGGCGGTCGTTGCCGCGCGTGGCGGTACGGATCGGTTCTTCGGCCGCGCCGCGCAGGCGGTACTGGTAGCGCGCCGTCATGAGCGCGAAGCGCGTGGGCGAACAGACGGGCGAGTTGGAATAGCCCTGGGTGAGCTTGAGGCCGTTGGCGGCAAGTCCGTCCAGCACGGGCGAGACGGGGCCGAAGGCGGCATCGCGGCCGCCGTAGCACCCCAGGTCGGCGTAGCCCATGTCGTCGGCGACGATGAAGACGATGTGGGGCCGCGGCGCGGCGCGGTCCGCGGGGGCGTTCATCGGCACGGCGCTCACGGGCGGTATCCCGAGTTGCGGATCACGGGCTCCCACTGCTTGCGGTAGGCGGCGATGCTCTCGCGCGTCTGCGCGGGCGTGCTCACCACCGGATCGAGGTGGTTGGCCTTGAACTGTTTGACGACTTCCTTGTCCTGCATCGCCTTGTGGACGGCGGCGGCGTAGCGGTCCACCTGCGCGGCGGGCATGGAGCGCGGCGCGAACAGGGTGTTCCAGCCGGAAGCCGCCAGGTCCACGCCCGATCGCCGCAGCGTGGGCACCTGGGGCAGGTCCGGCAGGCGCTGCTCGCTGGAGACGGCCAGCAGGCGCAGCTTGCCGGCCTCGAACTGGGGCTGCAGGGCGTCGAGCGTGTCCACGGCGACGGGGATCTGGCCGCCGATCAGGTCGGTGAGCAAGGGGGCCGATCCGCGGTAGCCCACGGCCTCGGCGGCCACGCCGGCCTTCTGCCCCAGCATGAGCGCGAAGAAGTGCGGCAGGCTGCCGGTGGCGGGCACGCCGATGTTGGCCGAGCGCGGGTTGGCACGCATCCAGGCCAGCAGGTGCTGCAGCTCGCGCACCGGCACGGCGGACCCCACGGCCACGCCGAAGACGTAGTTGTTCACCTCGCTCACGGGCACGAAATCCTGCTCGGGCTGGTAGCCGAGGTCGCTCACTACCAGGGGCGAGACGACCATCACCGCGGGGTTGGCGAGCAGCAGCAGCGGCGGGTTGGCCGGCGCGTTCTTCACGTACTGGGCCGAGACGCGGCCACCCGCGCCCACCTTGTTCTCGACGATGACGGGGGTGCCCAGCTCATGCTGCAGCCGGTCGGCCAGGATGCGGGCGACGCGGTCGCTCGATCCGCCGGCGGCGTAGCCCACGACGATGCGCAGGGGCGCGTCCTGCGGCGCCGTTTGCGCCAGCGCGGCGCCCGCGCCCAGGGAGGCGGCGGTGCCCAGCAGGGCCGGGCGGGCCAGGGTGTTCAAGAGGAATTCGCGGCGTCGTGCCATGGCAGTGCTCCATCAGCGGGGGATGCGCCGCACTGTACGCACTGGCCCGACAATTGTTTTAATCAACCCCGATGAGGAGATTCCCGCATGGCCGCGTCCCGCCCCGTGCCTGGCCGCGCCACCGCTCCGGCCTCTGACCCCGTACGCGCATCCGCCCCCCTGCCCGGCGCCGCGGCGCATCCCCTGGCCGAGCCGGCGCAGCCCGGTGACCTGCTGCTCTACCGGCTGGTGAAGCTCGCGGCATCGTCGGGCCGGCTGATCACGCGGCTGTGCGAGCGCACCCACGGCATCACGCGGCGCGAATGGGGCGTGCTGATGTGGCTGGCGCAGGAGCCAGGACTGCCGCCCTCGGTGCTGGCGCAGCGGCTGGAGCTGGACCGCGCGCGGGTGTCGCGGGCCGTGACCTCGCTGCAGGCCAAGGGGCTGGTGCGCAAGAGCGCCGCGCCGGCCGGCCAGCCGGCCTCGGCGCTGCACCTGACGGAGGAAGGCAGCCGGCTGCACGCCGCGCTGTGGCCGCAGGTGCGGGCCATCAACCAGCAACTGGCGCGCAGCCTGGACGCGGACCACCTGGAGCAGCTGGCGCGGGGGCTGGCGCAGCTGCAGGAAGAAGCCGCGCGGCTGGAGCGGCAGGCGCCGGAAGCACCGCCGTTTCCGCCGCGCAGCGGGGGGGCGCGCCACCGGGAGCCCGCGGGCAGCCCTCCGGCGTCTTGACCTGGGGCAAGACAGCGGCACGCGCCGAGGCCCCGCGCCGGACGTGCCTGCGACAATGGCCGGATGACTTTCGCCCCGCTCCAGAACGACACCTTCCTGCGCGCCTGCCGCCGCCAGGCCACCGACTACACGCCCCTGTGGCTGATGCGCCAGGCCGGCCGCTACCTGCCGGAGTACAAGGCGACGCGCGCGCGGGCGGGCAGCTTCATGGGGCTGGCGACGAACGTGGACTACGCCACCGAGGTGACGCTGCAGCCACTGGAGCGGTTTCCGCTGGATGCGGCGATCCTGTTCTCCGACATCCTCACGGTGCCGGACGCGATGGGCCTGGGCCTGTCGTTCGCCGAGGGCGAGGGACCGCGCTTCGCCCGCGTGGTGCGCGACGAGGCCGCAGTGGCCGAACTCGCCGTGCCCGACATGGAAAAGCTGCGCTACGTGTTCGACGCGGTGACGTCCATCCGCCGCGCGCTGGGTGGCCGGGTGCCGCTGATCGGGTTCTCCGGCAGCCCCTGGACGCTGGCCTGCTACATGGTGGAGGGCAAGGGCAGCGACGACTACCGGCTGGTGAAGACGCTGATGTATTCCCGCCCGGACCTGATGCACCGCATCCTGGCGATCAATGCCGATGCCGTGGCCGCCTATCTGAATGCGCAGATCGACGCGGGCGCGCAGGCGGTGATGGTTTTCGACAGCTGGGGCGGCGTGCTGGCGGACGGCGCCTTCCAGGCGTTCAGCCTGGCCTACACACGGCGCGTGCTGGCGCAGCTGAAGCGCACCGGGGTGGACGGCACCGACGTGCCGCGCATCGTGTTCACCAAGGGCGGCGCGCTCTGGCTGGAGGACATGAACGGCCTCGATTGCGAGGTGCTGGGCCTGGACTGGACGGCCAACCTGGCACGCGCCCGCGCCCTGGTGGGCGGCGCCGTGGGCGGCCCGGGTAAGGCGCTGCAGGGCAACATCGACCCGAACGTGCTGTTCGCCCCGCCGGAGACCGTCGCCGCGCAGGCGCGCGCCGTGCTGGACGCCTTCGGCACGCCGCACACCGACCGCGGCACCACCGGCCCGACGCACATCTTCAACCTGGGCCACGGCATCAGCCAGCACACGCCGCCGGAACACGTGGCCGCGCTGGTGGAAGCCGTGCATACCTACTCGCGGACGCTGCGCGCGGGGTGAAGCCGGGCTCCGGCCCCGCGGCGTGGCGGGCCGCGGCCCGAGAGCAGCCCGCGGATACGGTCGGGTCGCACTTATGCACACCGCGCCGCGCGCTGCAATGCAGCATCAGGCAACTGCGGCGCTGCCGTCGGTGTTCCGAAGTTTTTTTACGGGGCAGCGCCAAGTCGTTGATTCATATAGGCATGCCAGGGGTGCCGAAAATCCGGGCACCGGCGCAGAAGCCAGTGCCATCAAGGATCTGCGCGGTGTCCCCAGCGGATATCAACAAAGTTATCCACAGAATTTCGGGATTTCCCCAAAAAGCCCGAGAAATCAAGCACTTGCCGGGCGAATCGCAGGCGAAGCGGCAATCCGAGGGCCCGCCTAGCACATTCCAGAGCCCCGCGGAACTCTTGACAAGTGGACTTATGCACACTCCGGGGCGCCCAGACCTGTAACAATCCACAGGATCAGGCTCACAGAAAAACATGAGGTGATGCGACCTAAGTCATTGTTTTTAAATGAATTTTTCCGAAACGGCGCCGTGACTCGGGAACGCCGACCCGCGCAGTCATGCACCGCCTGCCCCCTGGCTGTCCACGGATGCCCACAAAGTTATCCACAGATCGGCGGGAAAACGTCTTCCGGGGTGATGCCGGCACCCTCCGCCCGCTTGGGGCAGACTCCGGCGCTGCCGCCGATACTCGCACCGTGCCCTCCTCCGCTCCCCCTCCGTCCCCGTCTCCGCCGCCCGCCCGCGCTCCCGATCCCGTGATCGTGTCGGTGGCGGTGCAGACGCCCACGCACAGCGCGGTGGGCGAACCGCTGAGCTATGCGAGTCGGATAGCGATCGCGCCGGGCACCCTGGTGCGGGTGCCGCTGGGTTCGCGCGAAGTGCTGGGGGTGGTGTGGGATCCGCCCCTGCAGGCCGCTGCGCTGCCCGCCGGCGCGGCCGTGCGGCCCGTCGCGGGCGTGCTGGAGGGCCTGGCGCCGCTGGACGCGTCCTGGCGCCGCCTGGTGGCATTCGCGGCCCGCTACTACCAGCGCGCGGTGGGCGAGGTGGCACTGGCAGCGCTGCCGCCGCAGTTGCGCGATCTCACCCCGGAGCAGCTCGCGCGGCGGCTGAAACGCGCCCCCGCTGCCGCGGCCCCGGTGGCCGCCGAGGCCACGCCGCCCTATGCGAGCGAGCCCCACGACCTGAGCCCCGAGCAGCGGGCGGCGACGGAGCGCATCGCGGCCGAGCCCGGCCCGTTCCTGCTCTACGGCAGCACGGGCAGCGGCAAGACCGAGGTGTATCTGCGCTGCGTGCAGCAGGCCCTGGCCGCCGACCCCGCCGCCCAGGCGCTGGTGATGGTGCCGGAGATCAACCTCACGCCGCAGCTGGAGGCGCGCTTCCTCGCGCGCTTCGCACCGCTCTACGGCGCGGACAGCGTGGTGTCGCTGCACAGCGGCATGACGAATCCGCAGCGGCTGAAAAGCTGGCTGGCCGCGCATTCCGGGCAGGCGCGCATCGTGCTCGGCACGCGCATGGCGGTGTTCGCGAGCCTGCCGGGCCTGGCGCTGATCGTGGTGGACGAAGAGCACGACGCGAGCTACAAGCAGCAGGAGGGCGCGCGCTACTCGGCGCGCGACCTGGCCATCTGGCGCGGGCGGGAACAGGGCGCGAAGGTGATCCTCGGTTCGGCCACGCCGTCGCTGGAGAGCTGGCACGCGAGCCGCCCGCCCGCCGAGGGCGATCCGGGCGGGCGCTACCTGCGGCTGCACATGCCCAGCCGCATCGGCGCGGGCGCGCTGCCGCGCGTGCGGCTGGTGGACATGGCGCAGCAGCCGCGCGGCGCGGTGTTCTCGCCGCCGCTCGTGGCCGCCATCACCGAGCGCGTGGAGCGCGGCGAGCAGTGCCTTGTGCTGCTGAACCGCCGCGGTTTCGCCCCGGTGCTGCACTGCACCGAATGCGGCTGGAAGAGCGACTGCCCGCACTGCAGCGCCCACCAGGTGTTCCACAAGATCGACCGCACGCTGCGCTGCCACCACTGCGGCTTCGCGCAGCGCGTGCCCTATGCCTGCCCGAGTTGCGGCAACCCGGACATCGCGCCCATCGGCCGCGGTACCGAGCAGCTCGAGGAACAGCTCGCCCAGCTGCTGCGCAACGTCATCACGCCGGAGCGGCGCGCGGCGCGCGTGGCCCGCATCGACGCCGACACCACCAGGGCCAAAGGCGCGCTGGAGGAGCAGCTCGCCCAGGTGCATGCGGGCGAGGTGGACGTGCTGGTGGGCACGCAGATGGTGGCCAAGGGGCACGACTTCCGGCGGATCACGCTGGTGGCGGCGGTGCAGCCCGATGGCGCCCTGTTTTCGAGCGATTTCCGGGCGCCCGAGCGGCTGTTCGCGCTGCTGATGCAGGCGGCCGGCCGCGCGGGCCGGGACGCGGCCTACGTGGCGGCCCAGGGCAGCCCCTGCGAGATGTGGGTGCAGACCTACCACGCGGACCATGCCGTGTATGCGGCGCTGCGCCGGCACGATTACCCGGCTTTCGCGGGCCGGCAGCTCGCCGACCGTGCCGAGGCCGGGATGCCGCCCTTCGCCTACCAAGCGCTGGTGCGTGCCGACGCGCGCACGCAGGAGGTGGCGCAGGGATTCCTGACCGCATGCGCCGAGGCGGCGCGGGAGGCCGGCCTGCCGGGGCTGGAACACGTGACGGTCTTCCCGCCCGTGCCGCTGGCGATCCAGCGCGTGGCCGACGTGGAGCGCGCGCAGATGCTGCTGGAGAGCCCGAGCCGCGCGGCGCTGCAGCGCTTCCTCGCGGCCTGGCAGCCGGTGCTGCACGCCTGCCGGTCGGACCCGGCCCACCGCGGGCTGGTGCGCTGGCTGGTGGACGTGGATCCGCTGGCGATCTGAGCCGTCGCCGCCCTCTCCATCTCCCGACGGGTTCGAGCCCGTATCAATCGGCGTGCGGCCGCGGGCCCTCCCGCCAGGCGACCAGCGCCTCGCGCTGTTCGAGCAGCCGCTCGACGTGCTCCAGCCGCGCGCGCATGCGCTGCAGCCGCGGCACGTCCAGGCCTTCGGCGGCCAGGATGGCCTGGGGGTAGAGGGCGGTCAGCCGGCGCAGCCGGCCCGCGGCCCGTGCCACCGTCGCCTTCTGGATGATGCCCTGCGGGCTGAGGTCCAGCAGCTCTTCGACGCTGGCGCGTGCCGCCTCGGTGGCCTGGCGCAGGCGCGGGTCCTGCATCCGGATCCGCGGGGCCCGGCCGCCCTCCAGGTCGTGCGGCGCGTCGGCCGGGCCCGCAGCGGCCCCGCGCGGCGGCAGCACGGGCGAGGCGAAGGCGCGCAGCGACGGGCTCAGCGCCCGCTGCAGGTCCTCGTCGAGGCCGCGCATTTCGGCGCGGGCCTCGCGCCAGAGGCGCTCCTGCGTCTGGTCGCGGCGGCGGTCCAGGCGGGCGGCCAGCTCGCCGCTGATGTCGCCCATGAGCGCCTTCCAGCCGCTCCATCCCAGTTCGCTGAAAAAGCTCTGCCCCGCCTGCTGCAGCACGCTGCCGGTGGAGGCGGTCGCCTCGCCGCTGTCCGGCACGCCGTAGCGCCCGCGCACGATCGACGCGAACTGCAGGCCCGCCGAAGCGGCCACCGCGCCGATCAGCACATTGCCCCCCACGCCGCGCACGAAGAAATCGCGCGCGGCGTGGAAGGCCCCGGCGCCCGTGCGCATGGCCTCGCCCAGCAGCGGCGCCGCCTCCTGCACCACGTTCCATGCGAAACCGGGCAACCGCTTCGCGTCGCGCCAGCGCAGCGGGGCCTGGGCCTCGTCGGGCACCGCGAGGCGGAACAGGTTCACGCGCTGCGTGCCCCCGAGCAGATCGGGCACCTCGACCTGACCGGTGCGCGGCAGCGCCTTGGTCGCCTCCAGCACCGCCTTGTTCACCGCCGCCGCCGTGCCCGACGCCACGGCGCCGAACGCCATGGCCTTGCCCGGCGAGGCCAGCGTCGCGGCGTCGCTCGCCCAGCGCCGCAGCGCGTTCGCGCTGGCCGTGAGCACCGGCTTGAGCAGCGTGGCCTCGGCCTTGCCGTCCATGAGCTTCTGGCGCGTTTCGGCCAGTTTGCGGTCGTCGTGCGCCGCGCCACGCAGGGCATTGCGGGTCGGGCGGTCCACGCTTTCGGTCACGGCCCGGTGCCCGACCTCCGAGTCCCGCACGGGCCTCCAGAAGCGCTTGGCGCCCTCGGCCGTCACCTCCAGCTGCACGGGCGCGGGATCGGGGATGAGCACTTTCGGGTCCACGGCCTTGAAGGCCGGCATGTTCGCCACGCGCGCGCGGCGGTCCATGGCGGGAAGCAGGATCGATTCGACCACGTAGTTGGCGGCCCCCGCCACCAGGCCCCCCAGCGCGGCCGGCCGGATCCTGGCGGCGCGCTCGCTGTCCCGGGTGCCCTGCAGGACCGCGATCGCACCGCCCGGGGGCGTGCGGGTGGCGGAGATCAGGAAGCCCTTGAGGCATTCGTAGGCGATCGCGATGGAAGCGCGCGGCAGGCCGACGGCGTCCATGGATTCGCCGAAGCGGTAGCCGCCCGCCTCGCCGTAGGCACGGTGCCGCTCCAGCAGGCGCTCGCCGGCCCATGCGACGTATTCGGCCTCCATCTGCGCCTGCACCTCGGCGCGGCCCTGCACGTCATGGGCCAGCGGCATGGCGGCCAGGTGCGCCGCGAGCTGCTGGCGGAACAGGTCCGCCACCGCGCGCGGGTCTGCCCCGTGGCTGCCTTGCGCAGCTTCTTCGCGGGCCACGCCGCGGGGCTCCACCGTGTCGAGGTCGGACGACGACGAGGAGTCGCTGCGCTCCAGCGCGCTGCCATCCGTGAACGCGCTCCGCACGGAACCGTTGCGGCCGGAACGCGCGGGCAGGCCCGGGTCATACCCGTCGGCCTCCGGCAATTCCATGCGCGCCGAGAAGAAGGCCGGTTCCGCCGCCTGACGGCGCCTGCTGGCATCGCGCGCCGGCACCGGGGCATCGGAGAGTGCGGTGGCTGCGGAGCGGAACGAGGAGGCGGTGGATGCGCGCCCGCTCTCGTCCCGCGCCGTGGGCGGCAATGGCGCGCGGCGCGGCGACACCGTGCCCGCCGGGGAGCCGGCGCGCGATCGCCGGCCCGACGCCGCGAGGCGTGCGAGCTCCTGCGCGGCAGCAGGGATCGGCGTGGAAGCGCCCGCGCCGGCCGGCTGCGGGCGGCGCGCGCCCTCCTGCGCAGCCGGGAAGCGGTCCGACCGTTCGGGGCCGCGCAGCAGCGCCTGGCCGGGGCCCGGGATCACGACACTGCCCCGGTGCCGGCCAGGTTCCGGGCTTCCCGGTCACCCGCCCCGGGATCGGTGCCATCGGCGGGCACCAGCACGTCCAGCGCGGCGCGCGCCAGCACGTGGCCGCGGTCCAGGTCCGCGGCCACCTGCGCGGCGTCGTGCTGCGCCTGCAGCGGCCGCAGGGCCAGCAGCCCGCCGCCGGCCATCAGCCCCAGCAGCCATCCCTCGCCGTGCAGCAACTGCTCCTGCACGCCCAGCAGCCGCGGCACGTCGGGCCCGCCCAGTTCGGCTGCCGCCAGCGGCAACAGCACCTCGGGATGGCCGATCCAGCGGCCTCCGACGATGCCCGTGTGGACGCGGCACAGCAGGCCCGAAGGACCGGCGAACGGCTCGCCCGACTCCAGCGCCTGCAGCGCGTCCGCGGTCACGCCGAGCTGCAGGCCGATCTGCGCGAGGAAGGCGCGTGCGGCGCCGGGCGGGCGGGTTGGAATGGGGACATGGGGGGAAGTCGGGGTCATGGCACGGCTCCAGGAAGGCAGTCATCGGCACCACGGATCCGCAGTGCATGGGAGCACTTTCAGGAAGTCACGTAACGCCGCGGTGACTCCCGCGAAGCGGATGCCGGCCATGCGAAGTGCCGGCAGGCCGCCGGGGACGGCTGCGCAGCGCGCAAGCCCTCAGGCCAGCAGGGCCACCGCGGCCGAGAAGCTCAGGAACGCCAGCGCCGTGGACAGCAAAATGGTGCGCGCGATGCGCCCCGTGTGCGCGCCGAAGCGCTCCGCCAGCAGCGAGACGTTGCTCGCGGCCGGCAGCGCCGCCGCCAGCACCAGCGCGGTGTGCGCGGGTGCCGCCAGCGGCAGGCCCGCCGCGATCGCGCCATGGCCGGCCCCCCAAACGAGCAGCGGGTGCGCCACCAGCTTGGCGAGCGCCGCGCCCAGGCCGTCGCGCGGGCGCAGCGCCTCGTGCGGATGCGCCGACATGCCGGCCCGCGCCAGCACCGCGCCGATCGCGAAGAGCGCCACGGGCGCGGCAGCGTCGGCCAGCAGGCCGACGGTGCGGCCCAGCGGCCCGGGAAGGGCGAAGTGCAGGCCCGACGCCAGCGCGCCCAGCGCGATCGACCAG
>NZ_JAUZUQ010000045.1:0-5775 GCF_031844105.1 Acidovorax sp. PRC11
CACCGGCGTAGCACATCCGGTATTGCCAAGAATTAGAAGGCCCGCTTTCGGCCATCTTCAACCGGTCATCTCAGTTTTTACCGAAGATAGGTTCCCACAGAATTTTGCGTGCATGCTCCCGCGCCTCATCCTCGGTTTCGATATCGGCGACCTCGAAATCGTCATTGCAAAGCAGTTGACGCCAAGACACGTCATTTCGAGAGAACGCCTCGCGAAGCTCTACCTCTAGCTTTGTGCGGTTATCGCCTGCGCCAGAAGCTCGTTGGTACAGACGAATCGAAGCATCCTCGCTAAGACCGTCTTCCGCGTTGTAAGCGGTGCGAAGCATGTAAACAATGGTAGGGAAGTTAACCATAACGATGTTTTTAATAAGGTGCTGGGTAGACAGTAATTGTTTCCCAGACGCCCGTTAGTGGGTTGAGTTCGTAGATGCCTTGCGCACTGTTGAGGCTATTGACTCGCTGTATCGGGCCGAGAGCGGAAGCGTTCGCCGCCTTGTTGCCCGTAGAGCCAAGTCGGACGTAACCATATCCCAGGTCCATCCCCAGGTTGCCGACGTCCTGCGCTTCCACGCGAACAACTGATTGACCTGGCTGGCGCGCGATGGCATTCGCAAGGCCTCCGCCACTGCGGATAGACTGGTCTGCTGAAACAAGCAAGGTGTCCGAATGGAACGCGGAGGAAAGCGGAGGAATCGGCCCGGTACTTCCGTCCGGCTTCACACCCGTGCGTGCACGCACGATTAGGTCGGCATCTGTTACGCCACCGCCGTGTACGCTGAAAGCGTGACCGTCCGGATGTGCTATCAAAGCATCCCAGTTGCTCGGCTTCATTGGCCCGATAAAGTTTGCTTGGCCGGGCAGCGGAGGCACACCTCTCACATTGCCAAATGACGAACGGCCGATGCTACCGCTAATAGCCACCATGCCGGTGTTAGCCAGTTGCTCCCCCACGTCCCTCCAGTCCCGGTGAGGTTGTACAAGCGCGCCAATCACACCAATCCCCGGCGCGTTCCGCACAGTCCCCGTGATCCCAGCACCCACTGTGCCCAGCACTCCCTGCTGCTCGATGCTCTGCATCAGCGCACTCTTGGGCTGGTACGCGAATGCCTGTCCCGTAAGCAGGCTGCGTTGCGGCGCTAGAGCGTAGCTCGCGTAGCCGTAGGCATCCTGGCCCAGTCTCCACGCGCCTCTCACCAAGCCGGGAATCGCTGTGAATGCGTTCAAAGCAAAAGCGCCGACACCCGCCGCAGCCCGGCCTGCAGAGTTGAAGGTGAACCATGCATCCAGGCCGTCGATGGACTTCATCGAGTCATACCGAGGCACGTTGAAGCCATTTCCTGCATTGTTGGTTTGCCAGTCGTCCCGACTCCCCACCGTGGTGCCACCATTGCCAGAGCTGTCCGGTATCCAACGATCCGGAGGCATCGATCTCGGGTTGCCTGCCGACGCCGCAGCTTCTGCCTCCTTCAGTGCCGCCGCTTCTGCGGAAGCAGCGTTCAGCAAGTCGATGTTTTGCTTAAGCCCCAGCCCTTGTGCCTGGAGAGTGCTCAATATCTTCGAATTCGCCGACTCCAGTCCCCGGTTGTCACTCAGGCTCAGGCTGTCGCGGCCACTTGTGCCCGTGCCGCCCATATAGCCCGGGCCGGCTGCCAACTGCACATCCTGCGATCGATCCGCCTCCGAGGGATTTCTGAATGCATTGAGGAACTGGTCGTACCCCGTCCAACTCGGTGTTCCCCATTCCGCCGGTGCCTGAATTCCTAGCCCGCGCATGCCCTTGGGCGACAGGCTGTAGATCGAGTCCCGCGGCGTCATCATGTCCGCCACGCTGCTGCCCAACGCATTGCCAAACGCATCGGTCGCCACTTGTTGCACGCTGATGCGTCCGCCGCGCATCACGGCTGCGGTCGTGCCCGCCGCGAAGCCGCTCAGGCCCGCACGCGCGAACTTCTCCACGCCGTCGGGCATATTGGTTGACATACCGTTGGCGTCCGTAAGGCCCAGTGCCTGATTCATGCCCCAGCCCACGCCAGCACCCGCAGCACTCGCGACAACGCCCTTCCAGTCGAAGCGGTCCTGCAGCCCGGTCACCACGGCAATGCCTTGGGACAACACGTTGCCCACCGCTGCACGCGCCACGGACACGCCGAACTGCGATCCTCCCAGCAGCTGCGTGCCTGCCAAACCGGAAGCGATGCCCCCGCCCAGGGCCGAGAGCGCCACGCCTTTCCAGCTGAAGCCTTCCTGCGCACCGATGGCGATGCCCACGGCCTGGCTGGCGATCGAGCCCACGGCCCCACCGATGGCAGAGGCGATGAAGGCCCCCGTCGCACTGAGGGTGGTGGTACCTATGGTTACCCCGGCCCCTACGGCTTGGAACGCGGAGCCCAACAATCCCGCTGCAGCCCCGGCAGTGAAGTAGGCCGCGACTACTGCCACCACGATCATGATGATCTGGCCAATCCCCCCGCACCCACCCCCGTTCGCCGGCACCGGCAACACCGGATCCATGCTCCCCATCGCCTGGCTCGGGTCGTACGGCTGGAACGTCTCCACGCTGTTCGCATTCAGCGACAGCTTGGGCACCGTCAGCGTCTGCCCCGCCGTCAGCGCCCCGTCGCCGGACACCGCCAGGCTGTTGGCCTCCGCGATGCGCCACCACAGGCTCGCATCGCCCAGCACGTTGCGCGCGATGTCCTTGAGCGTCTCCCCGCCCACCACCGTGTAGGCGATCGGGTCCATGCTCTTGTGGCGTGGGCGGATCTGCGCGGCCTGCAGGCGGAAATCCGCCGTGTCCACGTACACCGGGTTGTTGGTCTGTGTCGGGTTCTCCTCGGATGTCGGGGCGTCGCCATAGCGGGCCAGCACTTCGCCGTTGGCGACCAGCTGACGCTGCACGTGCCCGGGGTCAGGGCACTGCCCGTCACCCCACCCTGGTAGCCCGAGGCCGGGTTGGCGATGCTGCTGTTGACTTCGCCCTGGGCGTTGAACCCGCCCTGGCTCACGAACACCGTGGTGCCACTTGCATCGTTCACGAACGTGCGGTCGTAGCGCGCATCGTTGCTGGTGGGTTGCGTCACCTGGTTCGTGAGCGATGCCGCGAGGCTGCCGTCAGGGGTCTGCGCCGCGATACATGTCGCTGTGACATTGCGTCGCGCGCTGGCTGCTGGGGTTCAGAGAGAATTGAGAAAATCCAAAATTAAAGGCTTGGAAATTTCCCATTCAGACAGAAGCTCTCCATCACTATTGAGATTTGTGTAAGGAGGAACATTTACATATAGATCCTGCTCGTTAAAATGGCTGCCTATACTCTCCAGCAAAAGCATCTGGTTCTGCAATCGAAAATGATCTTTAACGGGATAAATCGGCCACCAGTTAATAAAACGCGCATATCTCGGATCTCGCATAGCAGTGATAATTGCTGATGGTCGACCGGCTAGCGCAGTTTGAATCGCATCCCGCCACTGCATTTCATATTGATTTTTACCCCAATATTCTACAGGCGCCCAAAAATTCTCTCTTAAACTTGGCCCCTCAATACGACCCAAGGCTACGAGTTCATCGTTTCGCAAAATTGGCTCATCTACGAATGAGATATTAAACATGTCAATCCTTGATACGCATCATTTCAGAATTATATGTCCCGATGCGTTGTCCATTCGCATCAAATTTCTTCCACCCATTTGTTACATTGTGCCCATCCACATCTGGCGAGATATAATTTTTCCCGTTGAAATAAACGTCCTGGCCATGCGAATCAAAGGGAGCTTTATGAGGAGGAATACGGCGGTCATAACCTAAATCCTGTGCTGTCTTTCTTGCATCGAAACCACCATACAGCTCTTGAAAATTATTACTACGACCTTTCACCTCATCTGGATGATAAGGATCATTTTTTAGTGCTGGAGCAGGCTTTAGCCAATAATCTTCTCGCGTCGCCCCTCCTACACTGCTCTTATTAGAAGCAATTGCAGATACGAAAAATGGAGAAAAAGGCTTGGCCGTCAGAGTCTGCTTGTAAGCACCAGTAGCCGATCCCAAAATACCTTCCCAAGCGCTAACATAGTCCAGCACGCGATCTTGTGTCGTCTGGTGAGCGCCCAAAATCCTGGAGACACCTGACACGATCGTGCCGATGGGCGAGGCGATCATCTTGTCTATGCGAGCGATGTCCGGACTTGGCTTGGTAAACACTCGCGCCACAGCTGCCGCACGCGCTTGTGGCGAAGCGTCAAAAGTCATGTACCTCCATGCATCGCCATAGCGGCCGTCTGAGACGGCATTACCTATTTCGCGGAATGTGTCGTGCGTACCTGCAGCGATATTACGGTTACTAGTGTCTTCGAACAGCTGATCTGCCGTGAAATTTTCAGGCGACGAGCTAGTGCCGACGATTTCCATCCGATATGGGCCATCCTGCTTTTGGGCGCCCTCCGGGAAGAACAAGCTCTGATGTTTGAATGCATCCTTTCCATCGGGCATTCTCATGCCGTAGAACACAGCATTATTTTCATCCTTGAAGCTAAATACAGAGTCGGTATCAACGCCTTGAGGCAATAGTCCGACGGGTATGATCGGTGCATCTGTTAGTGTACGCTCACCAACGATGGGATAGCCACGCTCTGTGATGCGCTGACCATCGTTCGACACGAAGTCCGCTACTTGTGTGCCCAACCCGCTCACATAAGACCGTGGATTGTCGAATGCGTCTAACAGTGCGTCATGCACGTCTGCCGTGATGATCCGGCGGTTCCAATCATCCTGGTTCTGCTGAATGAAGTCGCCCAGCCGATCGTCCTGCATATCCGATTTCGCTTCCGAGGCTTGACCGCTGCTGTAAGCCAGCGACTGTCCTAATGCGTTGCCAAACGCATCGGTCGCCACCTGCTGCACACTGATACGTCCGCCTCTCGCCACAGCGGTTGTGAGCCCTGCAGCAAATCCACTCAGCGTGGCCTTGCCAATCGACTCCAGACCGAACGACTGATCGATTCCCATGCCGTTCGCATCAGTCAGGCCAAGCGCATTGTTCATGCTCCAGCCCACTCCGGCACCCGAAGCGCTTGCCGCCACGCTCTTCCAGTTGAAGCTGCTCTGCAGGCCCGTGGCCACGCCGATGCCTTGCGAGAGCACACTGCTCGCGGCAGCCCGGGCCACCGTCACCCCGAGGGTCGTTCCGCCCAGCAGGCTGGTGCCTGCCAGTCCTCCGGATACCCCTCCGCTCAGGGCAGAGAGCGCAACGCCCTTCCAGCTGAAGCCATCGTGCGCACTGATCGCACTGCCGACCGCCTGGCTGACGATCGACCCCATCGCGCCGCCTGCCACGCCGGCAGCTATTCCTGCACCAATGCCCGCACCACCTCCCAAGACACTGGCCCCTGCGGCCATGGTGGCGGCGAACCCTCCTCCGGTGGTGGTGCCCGCCAGTGTGGCTGCACCCAGAGCATTCGAGCCCAGCGAACCCGCGGCCGCTAGTGCACCGGCCGTGTAGATCGTGACCACGATCGCCACGACGACCATGATGATCGCCCCGATCCCCCCGCACCCACCCCCATTCGCCGGCACTGGCAGCACTGGATCCATACTCCCCATCGCCTGGCTCGGATCGTAGGGCTGGAACGTCTCCACGCTGTTCGCATTCAGCGACAACTTCGGAACCGTCAGCGTCTGACCCGCCGTCAGCGCCCCGTCGCCCGACACCGCCAGGCAGTTGGCCTCCGCGATGCGCCACCACAGGCTCGCATCGCCCAGCACGTTGCGCGCGATGTCTTTT
>NZ_JAUZUQ010000046.1:0-5580 GCF_031844105.1 Acidovorax sp. PRC11
AAGCAAAACGCCCCCAGACCAATGTTGATCTGAGGGCGGTTTGGGCTGTAGGAGCCTGACGATGACCTACTTTCACACGGGAACCCGCACTATCATCGGCGCAAAGTCGTTTCACTGTCCTGTTCGGGATGGGAAGGAGTGGGACCAACTTGCTATGGTCATCAGGCATAAAGGGTTGCTGTCCTGGGGTTGAGGTCAGGACGGCGAATTCATAGAGAGGAATCAGATTATGTGTTTGATTGCGTCACTTGGCATAACAACCTTGACGTTTTTGTCAAAGTTATAGGGTCAAGCCGCACGAGCAATTAGTACTGGTTAGCTTAAGCGCTTGCACGCCTTCCACACCCAGCCTATCAACGTCCTGGTCTTGAACGACTCTTCAGGGGGCTCGAGGCCCCGGCAGATCTCATCTTGAAACGAGTTTCCCGCTTAGATGCTTTCAGCGGTTATCTCTTCCACACTTAGCTACTCGGCAATGCCACTGGCGTGACAACCGATACACCAGAGGTGTGTCCACTCCGGTCCTCTCGTACTAGGAGCAGGCTTCCTCAAATCTGCAGCGCCCACGGAAGATAGGGACCAAACTGTCTCACGACGTTTTAAACCCAGCTCACGTACCTCTTTAAATGGCGAACAGCCATACCCTTGGGACCGGCTACAGCCCCAGGATGAGATGAGCCGACATCGAGGTGCCAAACACCGCCGTCGATATGAACTCTTGGGCGGTATCAGCCTGTTATCCCCAGAGTACCTTTTATCCGTTGAGCGATGGCCCTTCCATACAGAACCACCGGATCACTATGTCCTGCTTTCGCATCTGCTCGACTTGTCAGTCTCGCAGTTAAGCACGCTTATGCCATTGCACTATCGTCACGATGTCCGACCGTAACTAGCGTACCTTCGAACTCCTCCGTTACGCTTTGGGAGGAGACCGCCCCAGTCAAACTGCCTACCATGCACTGTCCCCGATCCCGATAAGGGACCTGGGTTAGAACCTCAAACGCACCAGGGTGGTATTTCAACGTTGGCTCCATGAGAACTAGCGTCCTCACTTCAAAGCCTCCCACCTATCCTACACAGATCCGTTCAAAGTCCAATACAAAGCTACAGTAAAGGTTCATGGGGTCTTTCCGTCTTTCCGCGGGGAGATTGCATCATCACAAACATTTCAACTTCGCTGAGTCTCAGGAGGAGACAGTGTGGCCATCGTTACGCCATTCGTGCAGGTCGGAACTTACCCGACAAGGAATTTCGCTACCTTAGGACCGTTATAGTTACGGCCGCCGTTTACTGGGACTTCAATCAAGAGCTTGCACCCCATCATTTAATCTTCCAGCACCGGGCAGGCGTCACACCCTATACGTCCACTTTCGTGTTTGCAGAGTGCTGTGTTTTTATTAAACAGTCGCAGCCACCGATTTTTTGCAACCGCTTTGGGCTCCCTTTGTTCAAGTTCACCTACTTGCGGCATACCTTCTCCCGAAGTTACGGTATCAATTTGCCGAGTTCCTTCTCCTGAGTTCTCTCAAGCGCCTTAGAATACTCATCTCGCGCACCAGTGTCGGTTTGCGGTACGGTCGTGTGTAGCTGAAGCTTAGTGGCTTTTCCTGGAAGCAGGGTATCACTCACTTCGTCTGCAAGCAGACTCGTTATCACCCCTCATCTAAGCCTGGCGGATTTGCCTACCAGGCACGACTACAGGCTTGAACCAACATATCCAACAGTTGGCTGAGCTAACCTTCTCCGTCCCCACATCGCACTACACATCGGTACAGGAATATTGACCTGTTTCCCATCAACTACGCATCTCTGCCTCGCCTTAGGGGCCGACTCACTCTACGCCGATGAACGTTGCGTAGAAAACCTTGCGCTTACGGCGAGGGGGCTTTTCACCCCCTTTAACGCTACTCATGTCAGCATTCGCACTTCTGATACCTCCAGCATCCGTTACCAGACACCTTCACAGGCTTACAGAACGCTCTCCTACCACGCACAGTAAACTGTGCATCCGCAGCTTCGGTAACTGGCTTAGCCCCGTTACATCTTCCGCGCAGGACGACTCGATCAGTGAGCTATTACGCTTTCTTTAAATGATGGCTGCTTCTAAGCCAACATCCTGACTGTTTTAGCCTTCCCACTTCGTTTCCCACTTAGCCAATTTTAGGGACCTTAGCTGGCGGTCTGGGTTGTTTCCCTCTTGAGTCCGGACGTTAGCACCCGGTGCTCTGTCTCCCAAGCTGTACTCGTCGGTATTCGGAGTTTGCCTTGGTTTGGTAAGTCGCCATGACCCCCTAGCCAAAACAGTGCTCTACCCCCGACGGTAATACTTGAGGCACTACCTAAATAGTTTTCGGAGAGAACCAGCTATTTCCAAGTTTGTTTAGCCTTTCACCCCTATCCACAGCTCATCCGCTAGTTTTGCAACACTAGTCGGTTCGGACCTCCAGTACCTGTTACGGCACCTTCATCCTGGCCATGGATAGATCACTTGGTTTCGGGTCTACACCCAGCGACTGGACGCCCTATTCGGACTCGATTTCTCTACGGCTTCCCTATTCGGTTAACCTTGCCACTGAATGTAAGTCGCTGACCCATTATACAAAAGGTACGCAGTCACCCTTGCGGGCTCCTACTTTTTGTAAGCATGCGGTTTCAGGATCTATTTCACTCCCCTCCCGGGGTTCTTTTCGCCTTTCCCTCACGGTACTTGTTCACTATCGGTCGATGATGAGTATTTAGCCTTGGAGGATGGTCCCCCCATATTCAGACAGGGTTTCTCGTGCCCCGCCCTACTTTTCTCTAGCTCAGTACCACACGTCTGTTTTCGCATACGGGGCTATCACCCACTATGGCCGGACTTTCCATTCCGCTTTGCTAACAGTCGTGCTATCACTAGAAGGCTCCTCCGATTTCGCTCGCCACTACTTTCGGAATCTCGGTTGATGTCTTTTCCTCGAGCTACTGAGATGTTTCAGTTCACCCGGTTCGCCTCGCATGACTATGTATTCATCATGCGATACCTCTTGCGAGGTGGGTTTCCCCATTCAGAAATCTCCGGATCAATGCTTGTTTGCCAGCTCCCCGAAGCTTATCGCAGGCTATCACGTCTTTCGTCGCCTATCATCGCCAAGGCATCCACCACATGCTCTTAGTCACTTGACCCTATAACTTTGACATCTCTTGCGAGATACCACAGTCTTCTTTCAAGGACTTGCGAGGTCTTTCACCTCGCGCGTTATGCCGTAATGTGAATAATTCCTCGATATCACTATCAAGAAACATTCGTCATTACTGAATTTCAACTAGCTTTCGCAAATTGAACATTCGTTTTGACGCAATCAAAAAATTGTCATCAGAGGCACGGTCTGCACTAAACCTTTACGAATGTGCAGTTTCCTCTGACAACTCTGATTCGACTCTATGAATTTTTAAAGAACAGCCGATTGATCCGGTCTATACCGGACCAACAACAAAGAAGCCTCTTGCGAAGCCGCTTTGGTGTTGGAATACTTGTCGTTGATTGGTGGAGGATGACGGGATCGAACCGACGACCCCCTGCTTGCAAAGCAGGTGCTCTCCCAGCTGAGCTAATCCCCCACTGATCCTCGCCATCTATTGTTCGGAAGATTTGGTGGGTCTAGTTGGGCTCGAACCAACGACCCCCGCCTTATCAAGACGGTGCTCTAACCAGCTGAGCTACAGACCCATGTCGGTTAGCACCGACTCTTCCAACAACCGATAAGTGTGGGCGTTCAATTTTGAATGCAGTTTCCAGAAAGGAGGTGATCCAGCCGCACCTTCCGATACGGCTACCTTGTTACGACTTCACCCCAGTCACGAACCCTGCCGTGGTAAGCGCCCTCCTTACGGTTAGGCTACCTACTTCTGGCAGAACCCGCTCCCATGGTGTGACGGGCGGTGTGTACAAGACCCGGGAACGTATTCACCGCGACATTCTGATCCGCGATTACTAGCGATTCCGACTTCACGCAGTCGAGTTGCAGACTGCGATCCGGACTACGACTGGCTTTATGGGATTAGCTCCCCCTCGCGGGTTGGCAACCCTCTGTACCAGCCATTGTATGACGTGTGTAGCCCCACCTATAAGGGCCATGAGGACTTGACGTCATCCCCACCTTCCTCCGGTTTGTCACCGGCAGTCCCATTAGAGTGCCCTTTCGTAGCAACTAATGGCAAGGGTTGCGCTCGTTGCGGGACTTAACCCAACATCTCACGACACGAGCTGACGACAGCCATGCAGCACCTGTGTTACGGCTCTCTTTCGAGCACTCCTCTATCTCTAAAGGATTCCGTACATGTCAAAGGTGGGTAAGGTTTTTCGCGTTGCATCGAATTAAACCACATCATCCACCGCTTGTGCGGGTCCCCGTCAATTCCTTTGAGTTTCAACCTTGCGGCCGTACTCCCCAGGCGGTCAACTTCACGCGTTAGCTTCGTTACTGAGTCAGTGAAGACCCAACAACCAGTTGACATCGTTTAGGGCGTGGACTACCAGGGTATCTAATCCTGTTTGCTCCCCACGCTTTCGTGCATGAGCGTCAGTGCAGGCCCAGGGGATTGCCTTCGCCATCGGTGTTCCTCCGCATATCTACGCATTTCACTGCTACACGCGGAATTCCATCCCCCTCTGCCGCACTCCAGCAATGCAGTCACAAATGCAGTTCCCAGGTTGAGCCCGGGGATTTCACATCTGTCTTACATTACCGCCTGCGCACGCTTTACGCCCAGTAATTCCGATTAACGCTTGCACCCTACGTATTACCGCGGCTGCTGGCACGTAGTTAGCCGGTGCTTATTCTTACGGTACCGTCATGACCTCCCTTTATTAGAAAGAGGCTTTTCGTTCCGTACAAAAGCAGTTTACAACCCGAAGGCCTTCATCCTGCACGCGGCATGGCTGGATCAGGCTTGCGCCCATTGTCCAAAATTCCCCACTGCTGCCTCCCGTAGGAGTCTGGGCCGTGTCTCAGTCCCAGTGTGGCTGGTCGTCCTCTCAGACCAGCTACAGATCGTAGGCTTGGTAAGCCTTTACCCCACCAACTACCTAATCTGCCATCGGCCGCTCCGTTCGCGCAAGGCCTTGCGGTCCCCTGCTTTCATCCATAGATCTTATGCGGTATTAGCAAAGCTTTCGCCTCGTTATCCCCCACGATCGGGCACGTTCCGATGTATTACTCACCCGTTCGCCACTCGTCAGCATCCGAAGACCTGTTACCGTTCGACTTGCATGTGTAAGGCATGCCGCCAGCGTTCAATCTGAGCCAGGATCAAACTCTACAGTTCGATCTTGAAATTTAAAGTCTTTCGACTCAACTCATAAAAACGGAATTGAAGTGAACTTCACTTCTATTCTCATGAGCGTTTGTAGTGCTAAGCACTAGTTCCGAAGAACTTGGCACTCGCCATCAAACGCCCACGCTTATCGGCTGTATATTTTTAAAGAACCAGAAGATCAGATTTCACTCTTTTCTTCCCAACCCGCTGTAATCAGCAGAGCCTCGAATTCTATCAGGCTTTTTAAAAACCTGTCAAACTCTGTGGTTATTCGCTTCTTTCATC
>NZ_JAUZUQ010000047.1:0-5146 GCF_031844105.1 Acidovorax sp. PRC11
CAGCGTCCTCAGATTGCAAGGCGCGGCGCAGGCGATGCAGCAGCACAACTAATCTCTGACCCGTGGGGGCTGCTGGGCCCCGGCATGACCGGTGGATATGACGATGTGCGTACATCCTTGAATCGATACGACATTAAAAAACAGATTGAAGATGTTCGAACCAGGCTGGGCGCTGGGGGTGGACGCACGGTACCCGAGGTGGGTTCGATGATCGACGGTAGTGGCCGCATCAGTCTCGATTACTCACCCGAGTCGTTGGAGCGCTTCAAGATCATGGAGAATTTCGAGAATCTGCGACGTCAGGGTATCGTAGAGCTCGACGCGAACTGGAACGTCAAGTCGGTGGCCAGTGGGCGGCAGGTACTTATCGATCCGAAGGACATCCGCTTCTCGCAAAAGTCGGTGGGTTACATGTCGAGTGACGGGGTAAACAACCTCGACACGACCGGCAAGACCGCCCGCGTGGCACCCGAGCGCATCGTTCCGATGGATGTGGTGGTCATGCCTGACGGGAGGCTTACCAGCGTCGACAATCGTCGACTGGCGGCGGGGCAACTCTACGAGGCAGACAAGGTGAATGTGGTTATCCGTGGAAGCGCTGACCCGTTGCTGCCGGAGGAGGTTCGTCGATTCAGTTGGGAGCAATATGATGCAAAGACTTGGGGAGATGCGGCGCTGATCCGGGTGTTCAAGCAAGGGAGGGAATTCAGAGAGACTTTCCGAGTGGGTAGCCCGGTTATGCCGTTGATCAAGAATGCACCGGTCGATCCAATGTATTTTCCTTATCAGACATCTCCGCAACGCCGGCGATAAAGGAACTGAAATGATAATTAGAGAAGTTAGATTAAAGCTTGATCCTGGCGAGTTACCCAGTGGCTTCGCTTACCCGGTCAGCTTTCTTGAATTCGTTGATATTTTTCCACGAGTGAAAGAGTGGTACGAGCCATGGGGAATCATTGCTGATGTAGAGGCTAATAATATGTGGTCCGAATCGTTCGGCAGGCCACTGATTCAGTTTGCCCAGGCTTGGCACGAGGATATGCTTGCGTGCTTCGTAGTCGATGGTTCATCCGATCCGTCTGTGGTTGTGATTAACCCTTGGCAGCAGCGAATGGTGGACGGTAAAGCCGAGAGGTACTGCATGCTGATGGAGCAGTTTCCCAACTTTACGGCGTGGTTTGACTGGATGCGGGATAGCGAGCTTGTGCGTGACCGTGCTGCAGATCGTGCAGAGGAAGCCCGCGACATGTCCGCCGAACGCCCTCGCTAGCCGCTGCTTTCGCTGAGAAACTGTACTGGCACAGTCGGTATGAGCCAAACGCCATTCTGTGCTTGGTAGAACTTGATTCCCTTGTTGTGCATCGTGCCCGCTGCAATGGTTAGTACCACCGGTTTGCCATAGCGTTGTCCAACGCTCATCGCGGTCTGTACATTCTCGGTGAGGTGTACGTGCTGCCGTGCGCCAGGAAGCAGCCCTTGCGCGCGAATCGATTCTAAAAATCGCGTAGCCGTGCCGTGATAAAGCAGGGGCGGCGGTGGATTGTCCTCAAAGCTAATCGATACACTGTCAGTCGAGTGACCTTGCACCGCCCGGATGCTTGCCCCATCTTCAGAAACCGCAAACCGCATTTTTTCACTGGTGCAGACGACCAAGTCAAGCAATTCTCGATTCAGCCTGCGGCCATGCTGCGCTGCGGCCGAGATCAATGCATCAATGTCCGCCCAACCCTCTCTATCCAAAGTCAGCCCAATGGCCTGTGGCTCGTGGCGCAGAACATAGCTAAGGAACTTGCTTATCTCGGCGAATTGTTTATTGTTCATGATGGATTGCTAGTGGGCGTCTCTCAAAAACTCCGAATTCGGAAATTGGAGTGTCGTAATTCGTTGATTTATAAGAGCACTGAGTGTCCGGTGTCGGGGTTTTGAGAGGCTCCCTAGTATGCGCTATGGGAGCGCGGTCAAAAAAGTGCACTGCCGCTCCAATTTATCAGGTAGCGACGGGCAGCGCGGCGCAGGCCCCGGACGGGAGCCTCGCGGCGGCGCTGACGAACCAGGCGACGCAGCCCACGAGCAACGACGCACGCTACGACCGCACGTTCGTGAACGACGCGAGCGGCACCACGGTGTTCGTGAGCCAGGGCGGGTTCAATGAGAAGACCGAGGTCCAGAGCAGCATCGCCAACCCGGCCTCAGGCTACCAGGGCGGGGTGACGGGCAGTGCCCTGACCCCGGCCACGTGCAGCGTCAGCTGGTCGCCAACGGCGAGGTGCTGGCCCGCTATGGCGACGCCCCGACATCCGAGGAGAACGCGACACAGACCAACAACCCGGTGTACGTGGACACGGCCGACTTCCGGCTGCAGGCCGCGCAGATCCGCCCGCGGCACAAGAGCATGGACCCGATCGCCTACACGGTGGTGGGCGGCGAGACGCTGAAAGACATCGCCCGCAACGTGCTGGGCGACGCGAGCCTGTGGTGGCGCATCGCGGAGGCCAACAGCCTGGCGGTGTCCGGCGACGGGGCGCTGACGGCGGGTCAGACGCTGACGGTTCCGAAGTTGTCGCTGAATGCGAACAGCGTGGATACGTTCCAGCCGTACGACCCGAGCCAGGCGATGGGGAGCATGGATCCGGTGCTGCCGGTGCCGGCGAATGGGGGAAGGTGCGGGGGGATCGGAGCGATCATCATGGTCGTCGTTGCGATCGTGGTCACGATCTATACGGCTGGCGCGCTGGCGGCCGCAGGCTCGCTGGGCTCGAACGCTCTGGGTGCAGCAACGCTGGCGAGCACCACTACCGGCGGAGGGTTTGCCGCCACCATGGCCGCAGGGGCCGGTGTCTTGGGAGGCGGGGCTGGCATTGGTGCAGGAATAGCGGCCGGCGTGGCAGGCGGCGCGATGGGGTCGATCGTCAGCCAGGCGGTCGGCAATGCGATCGGTGCACAGGATGGCTTCAGCTGGAAGGGCGTTGCGCTCTCTGCCCTGAGCGGCGGAGTGTCTGGAGGACTGGCGGGCACCAGCCTGCTGGGCGGGACGACCCTCGGGGTGACGGTGGCCCGGGCAGCTGCGAGCAGTGTGCTCTCGCAAGGCATCGGCGTGGCCACGGGCCTGCAGAGCAGCTTCAACTGGAAGAGCGTGGCGGCGAGCGCTGCGGGTGCTGGAGTGGGCTGGGGCATGAACAATGCGCTTGGACTGACGGACGCGAACGGTGTGCGGATCGACCAGCCGTTCGGGTTGGAGTCGATTGGCAAGGCCACGCTGAGTGGATTTGCTGCAGGGCTCACCACCGCGGTGGCGAGAGGCGGGCGGATCAGCGTTCAGCAGGTGGCAACCGATGCATTCGGTAACGTCCTCGGCGAGGCACTGGTGGATTACGCGAGAAACTCCGGCACGCCAGCGCAAGAGACCATGCCCGGCGCACAAGAGGCTTTCCGCGCGAGCGAAATAGCGTACCGAAACGCCACCGATCCGGTCGATATGGGGGGCGCCTATGGACTTCAGGTCGGCCGCTCCAGATACGGGTTTGGCCTATCGAGAAGTTCACTGTCAGAGTGGAACAATGAAGTCGACGGCGGCATCATGATCAACGGCAGCCTGGTTCCAGAGCAAGCAATGCTGGGGCAGGCCGTGGTGGGCAAAAACCAGGGGCCAATCGCTGCACTGGCAGCGGCTGGGCTGGATGCCGCGCAGCATCAGGCCATGTACGGTCAAATGCTGGCCAAGGGCACGATCCGTCTGAACGCCCAGGGTGTGCCGCCGGTACAGCCGGGGCAAGTGTTGGATTTCGATCTGTCGGATATGAGCGCGGGCAAGCTGGGGGCCAGCGCGATTGGACAGGAGAGTCGGCTGCGGTCAGAGCGAGTGGCTGCGGCTGCGCAGGACAATCAGGATGCAAGAGACATTCGTGCGGGATTCCGCTACCAAAGCATGTTGTCCAGAGGGTTGAGTGAATCTGATTCCCTGGCATCTGCCAACATCGGTAGCCGCCCAGCCCAGTATCTCTCTCAGTGGGATGGCGTGACCCGCCAAGCGCCAGTTGTCAACTACCTGCAGTCCACGCTAGGCGGGATGGACCCGGTGCGGGGCAGCCAGTGGGGGACTCAAGTCGCCAAAGGCCTGCCTGAAGCAGCTTTAAACGAGGCAGGAGGCTTGGCAGTAGCGAAGGTGCTGGGCGCGGGAATCCGTACGGTGGCGGAGTTGCAGGCTGTGAGGAATGCGGCTGAACCGGTAATCGAGCGGGTTGCTAAGGTAGGAACTGCAACGCTTGCTGAAACCGGCGCGGTCGACAGGCTTTTGTACGGTGCAAGAGTTGGCGAGGGATTGCCTGGTGGTGCTGGAGTGGCGGTGCCAATGCGTCCAACACCAGCACAGTTGGAAGCCTTGACGGTCAAGCATGACGTCGAGTTTGCAGTAACCTACAAGCTCGGTCCCAGCCAAAACGGTCGCGGGGGGCAATACTTCTTATACTCAGGCGAAAAGGGAGCAGTTGACGTTCCATTACAGAAGGACATGATGTTGATTTATCATACGCATCCGGGTGGAACTCCATGGGCAAGTCCACAGGACATGAACCTTATGCGCTCCCTTGAAGCGATCGGCTCGCCTCAACGGAGTTCTCAAATTGTTCCGGTCGGCAAAGATGTGGTTCGATTCAGCAAGGATGTCACAGGCGGTAAATAATGAAATTGCAAGCGCACCAATATGGATACTTATGGGACGGGACTGCGCCGCAGTGGGCACTTATGAATGTTGCCGAACCTAACAGTGAACCGCAGTATTTGATAGTTAATACCGATGCGAAGGCGGCAAAGCTTATCGAAAACAAATTGGTTGCTGATGAGGTAGTAGAGAGAATGCTGGCAGCGGGTGTTCGTGTTCTAGCACCTGCCGAGTTCTAAAGCGTGTTATGAACTTGCCGCCGTGGCCAGTGAGAGGCTGCAGAACTTCATCAGCCAGCCAAAGCTTGTTTCCATAACCCGGCAGGGCGGCCCGGCGGTGGGCACGATCACGCAGCGCGACGCCAACGGCTTCGTGGTGGGCATCCGCCAGCCGAAGGTGACGGGCAGTGCGGCGCAGGCGCCGGACGGGAGCCTGGCGGCGGCGCTCACGAACCAGGCGACGCAGGCCACGAGCAACGACGCACGCTAC
>NZ_JAUZUQ010000048.1:0-4273 GCF_031844105.1 Acidovorax sp. PRC11
CAGGTACGTGTACTGGTACGTCGTGGTCGAGGCCTGGCCGTCGGTTTCCTGGCGCACGCCCTTGAGGTTGCCTGCCGCGTCGTAGCCCAGTCCGGTGACACCGCCCGCGTCGTGGTACGCCACGTTGGTCGTCTGCGCCACCTTCTGGTTGTCGCCCGTCTTCGCGCTGCGCACCACCGTGTGCACGTCTTGCAGCTTGCCTGCCACGTCGTACTGGCTGTAGCGGTACTCGTAGCTGCCGCCCGTCTCGCCGACCAGCGTGCGGGCCGCCACCTGCCGGCCTGCGCCGTCATAGAGGATGCCGTCCATCTTGTCGCTCGCGCCGAAGCCCGTGTAGCCCGCCATGCGGTGCAGGTCGTCGTAGACGTAGTCGTAGGTCTTCTTGACCGTGCCGTCCGGCGAGCCCGCGATGGCGATGCCGTCGAACGTCTGCTCCCGGACACGGTTGCCCGCCAGGTCGTAGCCGTACTTGAGTACCGTGATCGACTTCTCATAGGACGGCGTGGCTCCGGTCCGCCAGTCGAAGATCCACCGGGCCCCTTTGACCTCCGACGTCTCCGCGCTCCTGGTCTGGCGGTTCATCGCGTCGTAGTCGAAGTCCGTGGTGGTGGTGTGCTCCACCTGCCGGTCCTGCGGGCCTTCTCCTGCGTTGTTCGTGCGGATCGTGTTCACCACGTGCGTGGTCACCTTCTTGCGGTTGCCCACTTCGTCGTAGGTGATGCGCACGTCCGAGCGCCCGTCGAACACCGCCCGCAGCCGGTGCTGCGCGTCGTAGACCAGGTGGTTGTCCTGGTAGACCACGTCGTCCAGCAGGCCGGAGGCGAGCAACGTCTTCTGAGACATCTTCTCGGCCACGCGGTTGCCCGCCAGGTCGTAGGCATAGGTAGTGGTCTGGCCGAAAATATGCATTTGATGCTCAAGCAAAACTCGATCGCCGCATCACCGAAGATGGGCTGGCGACCTGGTTAGCCACAGGCAGGCGCCTAACACTGCATCTTCTTGTCCAGCCAAATCGTCAGCGATCCTCTTGCTTTGAGCGCGGCGCTGTATCCCGGCCAGTCCGTTCTCTTGTAGCGCTGCTTGCACGTTTGCGCTTATTCACCTGCCCAAATTACTAATTCAGCCGCCTCATTTGTGCAATAAAGCTCACTCTAGTTCTCGGGGAACAATGTTTCGTACCGCCGGCCAACTAGGCTCTCTCTACCCTCTTGGACCATCAGTTCCCGGAATTCCTGCCAGTGTTTGAGCGCAGTACGGAACTGCCCGTACGTGAATTGTTGTGGTTGTCCACCTTCTGCTGAGAACTGGCTTGTGTTTTCGTTGGATATGCAGATGTGACCGGGCGTAGCGAGAGGAGGACGCAGCCATAAATCAACATCATTTATCCCCCAGTCTGCCCAGTCGGGATTATTGGCGACATAGCCACAATTTTCAGCGAGCGTCACCAATTGCTCGATTTCCGTCACACTCGGATAAGACAGCTCAACAAATTCAAGCAGCGTGTTTCCAATAGCTTGGTCTGGCCGACCATCCTCACCCAGGCAGTAGAGCACTGCGTGGGTAGAACCATCAGGCCGCTTCAGGACTTCGGCGATCAATCGTTTCATTATTTCAAGGCAATGGGAAACCGCGCCACATGGGCACTTTGTTGTTCGGAGGATTAAATCGAAAGTCAACGCCACTAGATGTACCTGACCATTTGCCACTGGGATCGATTGATCGATTCAGAAAAGCTTGACTCATCTCCCCTTTTGACCGAGCCAGGGACCATGTATCTGGAGTCATCGTCGAGAAACCTTTATTGTTGGTTTTTAAGTAGAAGTTACCATCCGGTCCAAGTAGATTGATTTGTCCGTAGATCACGCCATTCGGCGAGACGGCTTCGGTGCCGGGGATGCGCTGCAGCTGTGGAGAAGTCGAGAAGTGTCCACCTTTCGCATCAACCTTGCCGTTGGCTTTGAACGCGACGTCCGCCTCGATGTGCGCAAAGTCCACCTGCCTGCGTGCCTGCTGATATGCGCGACGCAAGTCAGCCCAAGGCGCTGGCGCACGGTTGTTTGCCGCCATGCGCTGCAACGCGGAAGTTTCGGCCTGGACCAAGAAGCCAGGCGTGACAGGTGTACGCATCATCCCCACTGGAACAACCGCCGCCCCCGCAAAGTTTAAGCCGAATCCAAGGCTCTCTCGCGTCACTCCACGTACATCGCCGTTGATCGCAGCAGTGGTCACGCCGTAGGCACCGGTGCCCGCGTGGTAGACCATTCCGAGCGGCGAGACATTGAAAACGTTTATCCCGGTGGCTTTGATGCCTTCCCAGGTACCCATACCTCCATTCACGACGCTGTCGGCGTACGAGCTCAGCGGGGTAAGGGGCTGGTAGTCCCCTGTAACCGCGCCGTGCAGCGCCTTCAGGCCGGTCTGCGCCAAATCGGCGACAGGTCCGACCGTCAGGTCCGCCAACCCCGATATTGTCCCTGTCACCACGTCACCGACACCGCCAGCGATTGCTCGCACCGTCGTCGGCACCTCGATCGTGAAAGGTTCGAAGATCGGCGTCACCGTCTCGCGAATCACGCTATTGCGATTCAATGCCGCAGTTATTTCTTCATCGCGCAACCGCTCAAGATCTTTCATATCGGCTTGAGCCTTGGCCAACAGCGCATCAATGGAGGGGTCAGCCCCCTGTTCGGCGATGTACACCGTACGCCCTCGCTGCCCGATGGAGACAGGGCCGCGTCCCATCGTGAATCCATCGCCAGCTGCCAGCAGCACATCATTACTGCGATCCACCGGCGGCGTCGAACCATCGCCGAAGGCTCCCACGAACTGCTGCATCTGT
This sequence comes from Acidovorax sp. PRC11, assembly GCF_031844105.1. Taxonomy (NCBI): domain Bacteria; kingdom Pseudomonadati; phylum Pseudomonadota; class Betaproteobacteria; order Burkholderiales; family Comamonadaceae; genus Acidovorax; species Acidovorax sp. PRC11. The sequence continues at coordinate 2,840 of NZ_JAUZUQ010000048.1, forward strand.
GGGAAGTTCGGCTCAAACGGCTTACCGAACACGATGTGCTCGCCAGTGTCCGGATCGACATACGGACTGGATGCAGACCCTTGGCCTCGATAGCTGCCGCTGCTGCCAACTCCCGCTAGAGAGTTCGCCAAAGCGTTCCCAAACGCATCGGTCGCCACCTGCTGCACGCTGACACGCCCGCCCTTCAGCACCGCCGTGGTCAGTCCGCCAGCGAAGCCCGACACGGTTCCACGCGCCAACCCCGTCGCGAAATCGCTTCCCAGGTTTCCGAACACGTTGCCGCTCTGCAGCACCTGCCCCACCGATGCTCCCACGCCCGCACCTACGGCCCCGGCCGCAACGCTCTTCCAGTCGAAGTGCGATTGCAAGCCCGTCACCGTTCCGATGCCCTGGGAGATCGTGCCCGAGACTGCCTGACGCAACGCGGCGTCGGCGAATTGACTTCCCAGTTGGGGCAGAGCGCCGGACAGGCCCAAGGCACTGCCGACACCGCTACCCAGCGCACTGAGCGCGACGCCTTTCCAACTGAATCCGTCTTGCGCACCAATGAGGTTGCCCACCGCTTGGCTGGCAACCGAGCCCACCGCGCCGGCCGTCATCGCTGCGCCGACCACACCCAACTGGCTCATGCCGGCAATCCCGGCAGCGCCTGCGCCCAATGTGCCACCGCTCAGCACGCTGATTCCTGCCTGCATCACGTTGACGGCTGCACCACTGAGCACCCCGGCGGTATAGATGGAGACCACCACCGCCACGACGACCATGATGATCGCCCCGATCCCCCCGCACCCGCCCCCATTCGCTGGCACCGGCAACACCGGATCCATGCTCCCCATCGCCTGGCTCGGGTCGTAGGGCTGGAACGTGTCCACGCTGTTCGCATTCAGCGACAGCTTGGGAACCGTCAGCGTCTGCCCCGCCGTCAGTTGCCCGTCGCCCGACACCGCCAGGCTGTTGGCCTCCGCGATGCGCCACCACAGGCTCGCGTCGCCCAGCACGTTGCGGGCGATGTCTTTCAGCGTCTCCCCGCCCACCACCGTGTAGGCGATCGGGTCCATGCTCTTGTGGCGCGGGCGGATCTGCGCGGCCTGCAGCCGGAAGTCGGCCGTGTCCACGTACACCGGGTTGTTGGTCTGTGTCGCGTTCTCCTCGGATGTCGGGGCGTCGCCATAGCGGGCCAGCACCTCGCCATTCGCGACCAGTTGGCGCTGCACGTGGCCAGGGGTTAGCGCACTGCCGGTCACCCCACCCTGGTAGCCCGAGGCCGGGTTGGCGATGCTGCTGTTGACTTCGGCCTGGGCGTTAAACCCGCCCTGGCTTACGAACACCGTGGTACCACTCGCGTCGTTCACGAACGTGCGGTCATAGCGCGCATCGTTGCTCGTGGCCTGCGTCGCCTGGTTCGTCAGCGCCGCCGCTAGGCTTCCGTCCGGG
>NZ_JAUZUQ010000049.1:0-3511 GCF_031844105.1 Acidovorax sp. PRC11
GGAGCCAGCGGCACCACGAACTCCGTGAGCGGGTCGTGCGCGGGCCGCTCCAGCGGCACCACGACCCGGTAGGGGCCGTGGCCTGCGTAGCCGTCGCCGATCACAGCGAGGACGCCGGCCGCTTGCTCCTCGGCGATGACGTCGTCTACCGACATCGGGAAGCGGTGAGTTTCTGTGTTGATGATCTGCATGTCAGACTTTCAGCGCGTTGTTGGGGTAGGAGCGGCCGGCGCCCCAGATGATCCGGATGCGGCCGCCTGCCGCGTAGATGGAAAGGACTTGGCCAGGTGTGACCGCGACGTTGTTGCGCCATGCCAGCGCCCCGCCGCGCACCGCGGGGGGCCCGCCGCCGCTGTCGCCCTCGATCGGGTCCGTGTACGTGCCCGAGGCGTTTCGGCCGGACAAGCCTGTATTGCCGCCCGGGCTGGACGGATAGTCGATGTAGTTGGACGATCCGCCGCCCCAGGATGCGCCGCCTTTGTACCGACTCGATCCGCTGCCGCCGTTGCCACCACCCCCTTGCCCGGCCCCGCCAGGCAGTCCGGTCCACTCGCCGTCGTTGGGCGTGGAGCTGCCACCGCCGTACCCGCCGTTGCCCTCGTAGCCTCCGGCACCTCCGCCCCCTCCGTTGGATATTCCGCCGTCGCCACCCCCATCGCCGATGCGTGCCTCGTTCTGCGCCCGCAGGACAGTGGAGCCGGCCGCAACAACGTAGACCGCCGGCCAGCTGCCGTCTCGCTGCTGCGCGCACATGCTCACGCTGGTGATCCCCGCGGGCACTGTCCACGACGTATTCGCGTCCGCGAACACGACCTGCCCGAGCGGGTTGGTGGCCGGCGCATTGCTCGGAAACGATCGCGCGCCGCCCCACAGGATGCGCACGATCGCGCCATAACCCGCCGCGTTGTCCCGAATCCAGTAGTCTAGGGTGATGGTCAGCGTCTCGCCCGGGCTCACCGGCACCGCGTTGCGATACCGCAGGTTGCCTCCGTGCTTGGAGTAGACAGTGCCAGCCACACTCGGGTAGTTGTGGGGCGTTCCTGCGCCCGCTCGGAGCAGGCCTGTGTCGCTGCCAGCCTTGCCTTTGGGGTCGCTGCTGGAGGTGCCCGGAGCACCGTTGGCGCCCTGCCCATAGATCCCGACACCGCCACCTGCGGCATCCCCACCCCAGCCACCACCACCACCGCCCCCGGCGCCGGCCAGTCCGGGGTAGTAGGTGACCACGTTGGACGAGTCCGTCTCGGTGTCGCCTCCTCGACCTCCTGCGCCAGAGTAGCCGCCAGCACCCCCTGCGCCCGTGTAAGGTGCGCGGCGGGGCCCGGCGTCGCCGCCATTACCGCCGCCAGCACCTTCAGTGCCGAGAGGCCATGTTGTGTTGAGCAGCACGACGCCGCCCCGAGAGATATATGTCGTGTAGTCCCGGTGACTGGAGATTGCTAGCAGGCACACCTCGTAGACGCCGGCCGGCACCACCCACGAAAACACAGTCTGCGAATTGGACGCGCCGGCGCTTTGGAAGACTACCTCGCCGGGGTCGGCAAGCTGCGCGGCCACTGCCGAAAACATCTGGCGCCGGATCATGCTGCAAACCCCGGCAGCGCGGAAACGTACCACCCGGCAGTGGAGCCGATGAGGGTTTTTTCGAAATAGAGCAAATGGCGCTTACCCGTGGCCAGGGTGGGCACGACGCCATTTACCCAAATCGACCCCGAGGGTAAGGTGAAACTGCCCGACACGAAATTCACCTCCACCGCCACACTGATTGCAGAATCCACAGGTATATTGATGAAACTCAGGCCGGCAGAGCCGATCACCGTAATTGCAAATCGAGTCCGCCGGGAAAGGTCCATCACACCGTCACCGGTGATGATGTATGGATCATTCTGATAAGCCGAGCGTCTCCAAGTTGGCCGCTTCGCTGCGTTATTCGGATCGACCAGAATACCATTTTGGACGATCCCGCTGCGCGTGTATGCGACGCCGGATGCATAATCCACAATCGTTTGCGCGCACGTATCAAAAGTGCGCATCACGAACAAAGGTGAATAGAGGATACCCTGCGGATTATCCGTGGCTGCGTTGAAACGGTAAACACCAGAGGTCAAAACCGTCCCAAGGTCCGTAGGCTCGGGCAGCGCTTCATCGACTCGGAAATTCAGGACGCCCAGCCCCGCGAGGGTAGTTTCGTTCACCGCGCCTGTCTTGCCGTTGAAACTGGACACGCCCGCTACCGCGCTGATGCCGTCTCCCCACCCCGATCCCGTCCACACCCGCCACTTGTTCGCGGTGGTGTCGTAGTAGGTCGCGCCGGCGCGCAGCGCCTGGCCCTGGTTGTCCGTGGCGGGCGGCGCGGACTTGTTGCCCAGGTTGAGCTTGGACGCCTCGATCCGGCTGGCCTCCGCCGCTGCAGCGCTGCCTGCTGCCTCATCGCGCCGCGTGGTGGCCGTGCTGGCCGCGGCGTTGGCCTGGTTGCGATAGCCCATGGCGGCGTCCGCCTGCTGGGTTGCCGTGCTGGCAGATGCGCTCGCGGCCGCGGCACGCTCCTGGGCGGACACCGCATTCGTCCAGGCCGTCTGGCACATCGCCTGGATGCCGGCCACCACGCCCGGCATGCTCGACCCGTAGGTGTAGGCCTCGCTGTTGAAATTGGCACTGCCCAGGGCCGGATACGGTGGCACCGTGGGCGCCGCCGGTGGATTGACGATTTCCGTCATACGTTGCCTTTGATCTGGAGCGCGACCGATGCGGTCGCAGAGGTGTCGGCCCGGACCGTACCGGTCACGGAGCCCACGGTGGAGAGATACCCGAATCGCGGCAGGCCGCTCGCCTCAATGGCGACGGTCTGGTCAAGGATCCGGTCCAGCAGCGTCTTGGCCGCGTTGGCCTGGTCCGCGTCAATGACGCACGACAGCGTCATGTTGGTGGACTGCCGCCCGCGGCGCCGAACGAAGGTGCCGTCGGCGTTTTCGCGGTAGTAGGCGTAGCTCTTGGTGCTGGCCTCGGCGCCCTGCACCACCGCGCTGATGCGGCCCGTGGGCGCCAGCAGGCGGCTCCACTGCCCCACGCTGATGTAGCCCACCGCGGCCTCCACCGCCGCGCTGTTGCGGGCCAGCGTGATGGTGACCTCGGCGGCCGGGTGCAGCCGGATGTCCTTGAGGGTGTAGGAGGTTGCGCGCTGCAGGTTCCCGAACAGGTACTCCCATTCGCCGAAGGCTTGCTCCCACAGGTCCAGGTGGACCGGCGGCACCAGGTCCTCGCCGCCAGGCCCGGCCCGCACACGGATGTCGAGCGTGTCCGCCTCGATGCCGTAGAGCGCGATCCCGGTGACGAATCCGGGGTTGAGCACGTAGGTCAGGGAGCCCTTGCGCCGCGCCCGCGTGAACAGGTAGTCATCGAAGGGCGCCATGCGGTTGGTGGGCGCGCCCTCGTCGCGGAGCCAGAACTCGGCGCCCGCGGCCGAGGACGGCGCCGTGGTGTTGTTGGGCGCGGCCTTGATGCACTCGTAGGTGTA
>NZ_JAUZUQ010000050.1:0-3010 GCF_031844105.1 Acidovorax sp. PRC11
GGCGGACATGTTCTCGGACGTGCTCTGCAGGTTGTTCACCGTCGTTTCGAACCGGGACTGGAGCGCACCGAAGCTCGCGCGCTGGCCGTTCACGGCGGAGAGCGCGGCATCGATGATCTTCAGGGCCTTGGTCGAACCGTCCACCGTGGACACGTCGATGTCGCTCACCTTGGTCAGCGTGGAGGCCGTGGCCGCCGTGCTCGTCATGGTGCCGCCCGTGCCGTTCACGGTGTAGCCCTTGTCGGACTTGTATTCCACCGTGCCGCGCGAGGCGACGGTCACGCCGGTGCCGGCCGCCGTGGCAGCCGTGAACGTCAGCGTGCCCGAAGACTGCGTGGTGACGGCATCCTGCGAGGCCAGCGTGATGCCGGCGGCGCTGCTGGCGCCGTTGGCGACGTTGATGTCATTGCCCGACTCGTTGGTCAGGATCAGGCCGGTGGAATCGCTGTTGAGCTTGGCGGTGACGCCGGTCTGCGAGGACACGTCGTTCAGGGCCTTCACGGCTTCGGCCAGGCCGGCGGCCGTGCTGGTGGCCGAGACGTTGAACGTCACGTTGGCCGCGGTGCTGTTGTCGCCCTTGACCGCCAGGGTGAAGGAGCCGGTGCCGGAGAACTTCATTTCCGACACGTTGCGGGCCGCGGCCGTCACGCCGGTGGAATCGGCCACCGCGTTCACCGCGGAGGCGATGTCGGAGGCCGTGCCGGCAGCCGCCACGTTGACGGTCTTGGTCTGCAGGCCGGCGATCACCACCGTGCCGGCGGCGGCACCTGCCGAGCCGGCCGAGGCGCCGGTGGTGGCCGCGCCGGTGGCGGAGGCCGTCAGCTGGGCACCGTAGTTGTTGGTGCGGAAGTTGCCGGTGGTGGCGGTGATGGTCTGGTTGGCGTTGGCGCCGACCTGGAAGGTGGCCGAGCCGAAGGAGCCGTCCAGCAGCTTCTGGCCGTTGAATTCGGTGTTGCCGGCGATGCGGTCCATTTCCGACAGCAGTTGGCCGACTTCGGCCTGGATGGCCTTGCGGTCGCCGGAGGAGTTGGTGGCGTTGGCCGACTGCACGGCCAGTTCACGCACGCGCTGCAGGATGTCGCCGGTGGACTTCAGGGCGCCTTCCGCCGTCTGCGCCAGCGAAATGCCGTCGTTGGCGTTGCGCACCGCCTGGTTCAGGCCGCGGATCTGCGAGGTGAAGCGCTCGGAGATCGCCAGGCCGGCGGCGTCGTCCTTGGCGCTGTTGATGCGCAGGCCGGAGGACAGGCGCTGGATGGAGGTGTTGAGGGACGACTGGCTGAGGCTCAGGTTGCGCTGGGCGGTGAGCGAGCTGACGTTGGTGTTGATGGTGGAAGCCATTGCAAATCTCCTGAAAAGAACTGACTGGATATGGCGTTGCCGCCAACTGGGCCCAGAACGCCTGGCCACAGGGTTCACAGGGCCTTGCGGGCCATCTGTTGAACGGCGGGCCGGATCGCGTGCTGCTCATACGTCCCGTTGGAGATGTTTTCGGGTGTCCGGCGGAAAACTTTAGGCACGAACACACGGATTGAGCGGTTTTTGTGTGTCTTATCCCCCCAATGGCCTGGGGCGGGCTCCCCAACAATCCTTCCATCGTTCCCACAAAGTCCGCCGGAGGGGTAGCGCTTGAGCCGGCAGTAATGTTTGTTTCCAGCCTCGCAGGAGTTCCGCCATGGCGTCCACCATCAACACCAACATCAGCTCGCTCACTGCCCAGCGCAACCTGAGCCTGAGCCAGTCGTCGCTCAACACCTCGATCCAGCGCCTGTCGTCGGGCCTGCGCATCAACAGCGCCAAGGACGATGCCGCCGGCCTGGCGATCTCCGAGCGCTTCACCTCGCAGATCCGCGGGATGAACCAGGCGGCGCGCAATGCCAACGACGGCATTTCGCTGTCCCAGGTGGCGGAAAGTGCCCTGGCCGGCGCGGGAAACATCCTGCAGCGGGTGCGCGAGTTGTCGGTGCAATCGGCCAACGCCACCAACTCGGCCGGTGACCGCAAGGCCATCCAGGCCGAAGTCGGCCAGCTCCTGTCCGAGCTCGACCGCATCGCCGGCGCTACGGAATTCAACGGCCAGAAGCTGCTGGACGGCTCTTTCGGCTCGGCCACCTTCCAGGTGGGCGCCAATGCCAACCAGACCATCACCGCCACGACGGGCAATTTCCGCACCAACAACTATGGCGCCCAGCTGACGGCCTCGGCCACCGGCGCGGCCACCACCGGCGCCTCGGCCGGCTCGGCAGGTGCCGCCGCCGGCACCGTGGTGATCGCCGGCCTGCAGACCAAGACCGTGAACGTGGCGGCTGCCAGCACGGCGGCCGACATCGCCTCCGCCGTGAATGCGGTGGCCGATTCCACCGGCGTGACGGCTTCGGCCCGCAACGTCTCGGAACTGAAATTCTCCGGCACCGGCGCCTACTCCCTGGCGGTCAAGGGCGAGAACAGCACCGCGGCCAACGTGACTTTCAACGTTTCGGCCAATGCCTCGGCGGCCGGCCTGGCCGAAGCCGTGAAGGCTTTCAACGACGTGTCGTCGCAGACCGGCGTCACCGCCAAGCTCAACAGCGACAATACCGGCCTGATCCTGACCAACGAATCGGGCAATGACATCAATGTCGCCAACGGCGCCAGCAGCGCCGCGGGCATCACGCTGGCCTCGCAGGACGCCGTCGCCACCCAGACCTCGGGCAGTCTGACGTTCACGGCCGCCACCACGGCCGGTACCGGCGTGACCGTGGCCTCGCGCGGCACGCTGGAATACAACTCCGACAAGGGCTACACCGTGGCTGGCACGGGCGGCACCATGACGAACGCTGCGGCCACCGCCTCCACGCTGACCAAGGTGAGCGACATCGACGTGTCCACGGTGGACGGTTCGACCCGGGCCCTGAAGATCATCGATTCCGCACTGGCAGCCGTGAACGGCCAGCGCGCCAGCTTCGGCGCACTCCAGTCACGGTTCGAAACCGCCATCGCCAACCTGAACACCTCGTCCGAGAACATGTCCGCG
>NZ_JAUZUQ010000051.1:0-2909 GCF_031844105.1 Acidovorax sp. PRC11
ACGTGATGCACGGGCGGTGCTGGCACAGTTGCCAGCAGCCTTCGAGCACTTCAACGAGGTGCATCCGCACTCGTCGCTGAAAATGCGCTCGCCTCGGGAGTTCAGGCGGCAACAGGCCGCCGGGTGCGGCTGGAGCCATCGATGGACCAGTCGCTTTATTGCGAATAGGACGGGGCCGGGAATACGGGGGCAACATCACAAAGTCATCTGTTTGACCATCTCGAGTCGGCGCACGAAGGTAAGTCGGGCATGCTTATGGGTGTTCATCCGGTTGGGCGTCCTGAGTAGATTGGGTGTTTGGCGACTTCCAGTCTCTCAAACCCAATCCGGATGAACACCGGATACAACCTATTGAAGCTTCACAGCTAGGCAAAGCGTCCGGGAAACCGGGCTAAGCCCAAGCTGCTTCAACTTCACTCATCATCCTCACGAGCCCTTCGCTCGGCCTCATGGACACCGTCCTCGCTCTCAACGAGAAAGGCGTATGACTTCGAAAACGAGAAGGCATTGCTCTGTTTGGCAGCCACTACGGCTTGGGGAGAATCGCGCGAAACTTCACCCAAGTCAGCCAACCTAGTCAGGTGAGCATAAGAACGCATGAACTTCTTTCCTGTGACTACCGATGTGAAATTCAATACGGCTCCGGCAGCCCTCGGCTCGTAGTACTCACCGCACGCGGCCAAAGCTTCTGAATAGTCTGCAAACGGAGTGCGGTCACGCACAATTTCATCACCCGCTTTGACGGTTAAGAAATACATCACTTCATCCAATCACTAAAAGGAATTGTCTTCTGAGCATCAAATACGGCTTGAGCCGAGCCATATATCTTGAAGTTGACCGGCAGTTGGTACTTGGATGCGGCGGTAAGGGCGTTCTGCGCGCTAGTTAGCCCCAAAGCCCCGACCTCGTCGGCAGTAAGCGGGCCGTTGAAAACGTTCAATCGAAGTTCTTGTGCCCGCTGCGCAAGCTTCGGGCTGACCAAGGCCACATCATAGTCAGACGGTAGGACCCCCATCCTTGCATCAAGCACCTCACTCGTCGAGTATTTGACGCCAGAGGCAGCACTACCTTGCATGAAGCCGCGTGCATCATCAAATCCCGCTGCGGAGAACTCGTCACCGAAGCGCTGAACGAACCGCTGGAACGAAGCGGCTTTGTATGAGAAAGGTAGGTCACCCACGTAGTTGGGGTGCGCCGCCATGGAGTCTGCAGTATTGCCAGTTGCACGGGACTCATACACCACTGCCTTGCTAGGCACATCCCCGCCAATTTTGACTCCTCCCAACTGAGCAGCCCTGCTACCAGCCACCGGCCCCGGCATCTCTGCCATCTTCACCGCCAAGCCTCTCGTGGCACGCAGCCCGCTCACCACACCCAACCCCACACCCGTTGCCTGAGCCGACGCTTGGCGGATCTTCATGGGGTCGTTCCCCATGAAGTCGCTTCTCCACTCATTGAACACCGCGCGCGGCTCGTTCCACAGCCGTGCGATGCCCTGCACCGCCGCGGCCGAGGTCTGCAAGGCCCATTGGGCACGGCTTTCCGCGGTGCCGATCACGCCGAAGCTGTAGAGGCCCGACTCCACCATGCCTTTCCCCGCGTCATATACGCCTTGCGCACGGTAGATATTTTTATCGAACTCGCTGAGGGTTTCCGTGCGGTTGCGGTACTCCAACTCAGAAAGCCGGAAATCCTCGCGCGTCATCAATTCCCGCTTGCCCAAAACAGTCACATCAGACAGCAGTGCGTCAGGCTGCTTGCTGGCCTTCACGGTCACTTCCGACAAAACCGGCATGACGTCGTCTGGTGGAACAGGGATTGCCTCCGGCATGGTCGGCTTGAAGTAAGCGTTGGGAAGGTTGACCTGTGGCGTTCCTGCAGGAACGCCATTGTCCAGAATGACTCCTCCGCTCATGTTGGATGCCAACTGCACTCCATCACCGGTCATCTGCGATGGATTTCTGAACGCTTCAACGAACTGGTCGTACCCCGTCCAACTTTGCGTATCCCATTGGGCTGGTGCCTGCATCCCCAGTCCACGTGTACCAGTGGGCGACAGGCTGTAGATCGAGTCCCGCGGCGTCATCATGTCCGCCACGCTGCTGCCCAACGCATTGCCGAACGCATCGGTCGCCACTTGTTGCACGCTGATGCGTCCACCGCGCATCACGGCCGCTGCCGTGCCCGCCGCGAAGCCGCTCAGGCCCGCACGCGCGAACATCTCCACGCCGTCGTACATCTGCGTCGGCCGTCCATTGACGTCCGTCAGGCCCATTGCCTCGTTCATGCCCCAGCCCACACCAGCACCGACTGCACTCGCGACCACGCCCTTCCAGTCGAAACGGCTTTGCAGACCGGTTACTACACCAATCCCTTGACCCATCGCGTTGCCCACGGCTGCACGCACGACCGTCTCGGTGAAGCCTGTTCCTCCCAGAAGGCTCGAACTTGCCAAGCCTCCAGCGATACCGCCGCCAATGGCACCCATTGCTACACCCTTCCAACTGAAGCCGTCCTGGATACCCATGAGATTACCGGCCGCTTGACTGGCTATGGAGCCGGCAGCGCCTCCCAGTGCCCCGGAAAGGACCGGTCCCAGTGCGTTCAAGGCTGCGCCTGCGGTCAGATAGGTCACTACGACAGCGATGACCACCATGATGATCTTGCCGACGGCGCCGCAGTTACCCCCATTCCCCGGCACCGGCAGCACCGGATCCATGCTCCCCATCGCCTGGCTTGGGTCGTACGGCTGGAACGTGTCCACGCTGTTCGCATTCAGCGACAGCTTCGGAACCGTCAGCGTCTGCCCTGCCGTGAGCGCCCCATCGCCCGACACCGCCAGGCTGTTGGCCTCCGCGATGCGCCACCACAGGCTCGCGTCGCCCAGCACGTTGCGCGCGATGTCCTTG
>NZ_JAUZUQ010000052.1:0-2296 GCF_031844105.1 Acidovorax sp. PRC11
TCAGGACGGCCGCCCTCATGGCCGCGCCCTCCCCTGCAGCCAGGCGTCCACGCGCACCTGGGCGCTGGCGCAAGCATCGCCCGGCACGGCCGGTGGCGCCGCCAGGATCGTGTCGGCCTTGCGGCCGTGATCGGCGGCCCGATCGGCGGCCGCGCGCCGCGCTGGCGCAGCCTCCTGCGCTCGCTTGTCGGCCAGGGTGCGCAGCTCTTGCACCTTGCCGCTGCAGGCCTCGGCAGCGCCGCGCACGCCGGCCAGCTCCTGCCCCTTGCCCGCCAGCTCGGCGCGCGCGGTGGCGAGGTCGTCGCGGGCAGACAGCCAAGCCCGGCCGGTTGCGATGTTGGCCACCAGCAGCACGGCCAGCAGGATCTGCACCGGCGTCATGGCAGGCTCCCTGCGCACGCGGCGTACATGCGGACGATGGTCTGCGTGTGCATGCGGCGCTCGAGGCTGGACGCACCGGCGCGCAGCTCGGGCAGTGGCGGGCACTGGCGGGGCGCCACCGCGAGCGCGGCCGGCTCCACCTGGGCGGCCGGCGGCTCAGGCGGCACGGTGCTACAGCCGGCCAGCAGCAGGGCCGCGAGGATGGTGATGCGGATCATCGGGGGGTCTCCTTGCGGATGCGCTCGTTGGCGCGCTGGATGGTGGTGTTGATCGCCTTGCGCTCGTGCTCGGGAACGGCGGCCGGCACGCCGGCGGCCTTGGCCGCCTTGCCGGCCGTGGCAGCAGCTGCCTGCGCGGTCTCTGCAGCCGTCGTCGCCGTGTCTGCTGCAGCCAGCGAGCGGTCCGCCGCCCGCGCCACGCGGCCCGACAGCGCATCGAGCGCCGTGCGGTTGGCCTCCTGGAGACGCGCGATCTCGTCCAGGTGGTCCTGGCGGTCCTCGGCCAGCATGCCGCGCATGCGCTCCACGCCCGCCCAGTAGCCGATGCCGGCGCCACCTCCGACCATCCCCAACAGCATGGCGCTGCCCGCGATCACCGCGCGGGCCCGGTGCAGATCAGGCTTTTGCATGGACTTGCTCCGTCAGCTTCTGGACCTGCGCCTGCAGGCTCGTGATTTCGTCGGTGGCGTTTTGGAGCTGGCGCTGCATGCCCTCCAACTGACCCTGCAGCTTGCCGAGCGCGGTGATCGCCTCGTTGCGCTCGCGAGCGAATTCGTCCGCCCGCTTGTCGGCCTGGGCGCGCGCCGCGCGCTCCGCCTCCAGCAGCTCCTTGTAGACGTTGATCGCCGACACGCGGCCGGCGTCGTCCGCACGGTCCGCCGCGCCGCGGCTCAGGTACTGGCGGAGGAACAGGAAGCCGCTGGCCACGGCCGCGGACGCCGCGCCCAGTGCGCCGAAGGGCCCGCCCGGGAAATTGTTGAGGTCCGGCGAATCCATCGGCATCACTCCAGCGCCAGGCGCACGGCCTGGTCGATCAGGTCGGCGGGGTACGGCTGCTGGCCGTTTTCGTGCTGCACGATGGCTGGCACGATCTTGCTGAGCGTGCACGGGTCCTGCAGATCGACCACGTCATCGACGCCCACGCCGAGCGCGCGCGCCACCTGGCGGGCATAGGCGCCGGTGTCGTTTTCCGAAGGCGGCGCCCAGCGGCCAATGATCTTGGCCGGGGTGTTGAGGCCGTACTTGCGCTGGTACGACAGCAGCACCTTGGCCAGGGCCCGCAGGCCCCAGACAGGCGCCGAGAAAACGACAAAGCGAGGGTCGCCGCTCTGGTCGGCGGCCATGCCCTGCCAGCGCTCGCTGGTGCGGTCGATGTTGCCCGGATTGTTGTTGCGGATGCCGCGTGGAGTGGTGGTCATGTCGATCCTTCGGACGCAAAAAAGCCCGCACGCGGCGGGCTGTGGATGGTGTGGTGGCGGTGCTGTCAGGCCGGCCAGCCGGTGCGCACGTCGTACTCCAGCGCCTGCGCCAGGCTGGTCAGGGTATCGATGGCCTCGTGGTGCTTACGCTCGGCCGAGAAGCACGCTTGGACGTGTCGGGCGATGGCCGATGAAATGCCCCGCATATCATCGAGCGACAGCGAAACCCAGCCGCTCTTCGACTTGAAATCCACCTGCGTGATGCCGGCCAGCTGGGCATTGCCGATCACGGTAGAGATCCGATTTTGGTCTTCCACTGTGGTGCCCACCCGCGTGCCGGTTGGAAGCGTGACGCCGCCGGTTTCCACCGCCCAGCGGTGCGCCGTGGCCGCGGCCGCGAGCCGGGCCTGTTCGGTCTGCAAGGCCTGCTCGATGTCCTCGGGCAGCATGGCCCGAACCTCGAACGCTTGGAACCACTGGCCGTCGGCATCCTCCTGG
>NZ_JAUZUQ010000053.1:0-2286 GCF_031844105.1 Acidovorax sp. PRC11
GCAGTACAGCGGCCCTCATGGCCGCGCCCTCCCCTGCAGCCAGGCGTCCACGCGCACCTGCGCGCTGCTGCAGGCATCGCCGGGCACGGCCGGCGGCGCGGCCAGGATCGCGTCGGCCTTGCGGCCGTGATCAGAAGCACGTTCGGCGGCCGCGCGCCGGGCGGGCGCCGCCTCCTGTGCTCGCTTGTCGGCCAGGGTGCGCAGCTCGTCCACCTTGCTGCTGCAGGCCTCGGCGGCGCCGCGCACGCCGGCCAGCTCCTGGCCCTTGCCCACCAGCTCGGCCCGGGCTGTGGTCGCGTCATCGCGCGCGGACAGCCAAGCCCAGCCCGTGAGCACGTTGCCCAGCACCAGCACGGCCAGCAGGATCTGCATGGGCGTCATGGCTCGCTCCCGGCGCACGCGGCGTACATGCGGACGATGGTCTGCGTGTGCATGCGGCGCTCCAGGCCGGACGCCCCGGCGCGCAGCTCGGGCAGCGGCGGGCAGTCGCGGCGCGCCACCGTGGGCGCGGCCGGCTCCGCCTCGGCGGCCGGAGGCTCAGGCGGCACGGTGCTACAGCCCGCGAGCAGCAGGGCTGCGAGGATGTTGGTGCGGATCATCGTGCGGACCCCTTGATGCGCTCGTTGGCGCGCTGGATGGTGGTGTTGATGGCCTTGCGCTCGTGCTCGGGCACAGCGGCCGGCACGCCCGCGGCCTTGGCCGCTTTGCCGGCCGTAGTCGCAGCAGCTTGCGCGGTTTCTGCGGCCGTGGCCGCTGTGTCGGCTGCTGCGGCCAGGGTGTCCGCCGCACGCTCCTGCCGGCCGGCGATGATGTCCAGGGCTCGCTGGTGGGTGCGCTGCAGCCGGTCGATCTCCTGGAGCCGGTCCTGCCGCTCGTCCACCAGCAGCACCCGCGCGCGTTCCGTGCCGATCCCGTAGCCGATCCCCGCTCCGCCGCCCACCAGGACGACCAGGATGGCCAGGGCCTTGATGGTGTCGCGCACCGTGTCCATGTCAGGCTTTCGCATCGACTTGCTCCCGCAGTTGGGTGACCTGGGTGGTCAGTTCAGCGATTCGGGCCAGCGCCTCTTCCAGCTGCTGCTGGACGGCCGCCAAGCGCCCCTCCATCCGCCCGAGGTTCTGCAACGCCTCGTTCCGCTCCTTGGCGAATCCATCCGCGCGCGTCTCAGCATCGGCCGCTCGCTTGATCGCGTCTTCGAGCAGCTTCTGATACACGCCGAGGGCCGTGATCTGTCCGGTGTCGCTGGCCCGCTGCGCCGCTGCGCCGCTCAGGTACTGGCGCAGGTACATGCCGGCTGCCGCGATGGTGCCGAGAGTGCCGCCGACAACCGTCCACCAGCCGCCGGGCAATGCGTTCACTTCTGGCATCGGCTCACTCCAGCGCCAGGCGCACGGCCTGGTCGATCAGGTCGGCGGGGTACGGCTGCTGCCCGTTTTCGTGCTGCACGATGGCCGGCACGATGCGCGCGAGCACGCCCGGGTCCTGCAGATCCACCACGTCATCGACGCCCACGCCGAGCGCGCGCGCCACCTGGCGGGCATAGGCCCCGGTATCGTTTTCCGCCGGCGGCGCCCAGCGGCCAATGATCTTGGCGGGCGTGTTGAGGCCGTACTTGCGCTGGTACGACAGCAGCACCTTGGCCAGGGCCCGCAGGCCCCAAACCGGCGCCGTGAAAACGACGAAGCGCGGATCGCTGTTCTGGTCGGCGGCCATGCCCTGCCAGCGCTCACTGGTGCGGTCGATGTTGCCCGGGTTGTGGTTGCGGATGCCGCGTGGAGTGGTGGTCATGTCGATCCTTGGGACGCAAAAAAGCCCGCGCGCGGCGGGCTGTGAATGGGGTGGTGGCGGCGCTGTCAGGCCGGCCAGCCGCTGTGCACGTCGTACTCCAGCGCCTGCGCGGTGGTGGTCAGAACTTCGATGGCCTCGTGGTGGGCGCGCTCGGCGCTGAAACATGCCTGGACGTGCCTTGCGATCGCAGAAGCGATGCCGCGCAGCTCATCGAGCGTCAGCGACACCCAGCCGCTCGCAGCTTTGAAATCCACTTCGGAGACGCCAGCCAGCTGCGCATTGGCGATCACCGTGGTGATCCGGTTCTGGTCGCTCAGCGTGGTGCCCACGCGCGTGCCGGTCGGCAGCGTGATGCCGCCCGTTTCGACTTCCCAGCGCCGGGCTGTCACCGCAGCCGCGAGGCGGCACTGCTCGGCCTGCAGGGCTTGCTCGATGTCCTCGGGCAGCATGGCTCGCACCGCGAACGCCTGGGACCACTGCCCCTCAGCATCCTCCTGC
>NZ_JAUZUQ010000054.1:0-2225 GCF_031844105.1 Acidovorax sp. PRC11
GGGGTCTCCTCGTTTTCAGTGCAATAAGTGACGGTACGCAAAGCTAGCACTGGCGCGGGGGTGGTCTGGGTAGACCGTTGATTTCATTGACTTTCCTGTTCGCTTTGTAAACGGGTATGGTGGCCTCCCACTTTTGAGGTTCACGATGCAGGGTTGGCACACAACGTTTTTGGGGATGCGTGGGCTCCCCCGCGATATCAGCGACTTCGAGATGAAGGCATTTTTCACCTTCGATGGTGCCGAGCGCGACGCAATCAATGCACGCCGAGGTGATTCCCACAAGCTTGGTCTGGCGCTCCATATTGGTTTCCTGCGCATGAGTGGGCGTTTGCTCGGTGCCTTTCGGGTAATTCCAGTACTCGTGCGGGCGCGTCAATGGCTGTACAAGAACAAGCTGGTGATCGTGCACGAGCGGGCAATTCGGACACTGATTGCGGCGGCACTTGCCCAGCTTGAAGTTGAAACAGGCACCGCCATCGCCGCCAGCGTTGATCCAGCAACACTTGATCGCTGGCGAGCCTCAGTTTCAGAGCTGCGCCCAGATGGACAAACCCAGCAGAGTTGGCTATGGGCTGCACCGGCGAAACACTCAACCCGCCAAATCAGCGAGGTACTGGAGCGCATCGACCTGCTTTACACGCTGGACGTTCATAAGCACCTGGCAGACATCCCCGATCTCATCTTGCGCCGCTACGCGCGCCGACTTGTCTCCAGGCCGCCCTCAGCCGGAGCCAAGATCAAAGAGCCAGCGCGCACCGTGGAGGTCGCATGCTTTCTTCGGTATTGCCTGTTCACCACCACAGACCAGTTGATCCTTATGGTGCAGCGCCGGATCGCCGATCTGTGGCGTCAGGCTGCCGCCGATGTCCCCGCTACCGTCAATTGGGCCGCAATGTACAAAACGCTGCTCGGCGAACTTGTTGCCTTGAGCGCGCAAGGTGCGGTGCCAGATGCTGAGTTGCGTGCCCGTCTTGAAGCCTTGATCACCGAAACCCAGAAACGCAAACCACCGAGCAGGGCCTCCCTGGTCCGCGAGGGATTGATTGATGGAATTCGCCCCGTGCGGTCGTTGCTCGTCGCCATTGCAAAGCTGCCCTGGCAGGCCACCGGCGAGCATCCTGCCATCGAGTACCTTGCCAAGCTGCAAGCTTTATATCTCAAAGGATCCAGAAAGCTGCCAGTTGAAGTGGTGGCACCAAGTCTGGGAATGATCTGGCAGGTTTCGATCTCCAGCCCAGACCGGGAACGGGCGTTTCAGGCGTTGGAGGTGGCCACCCTGTTTGCCCTGCGCCGCGCGGTGCGCAATGGCTCGGTCTGGATTGAGCACAGCCTGAGCTTTCGGGGTCGTGCGCGCTTGTTCTTCACGGACGAGCGTTGGCAGGCAGAGTCCAAGAAACACTATGCCCGTCTATCGTTACCCAGCAAGGCTGCCACTTTCTTGAAGCCTTTGCTGGCCAGAGTAACTGCCGGTGTCGATGCGGTGGCCGCTGCAGCCCGCAGTGGCGTACTGCGCGTGGATGATGAACTCCATTTGTCGCCATTGCCCGCAGAGGACGAAGACCCAGAAGTGACCAAGCTGCGCGCGGCTTTGGATCACCGCATCGGTGAGGTTCAATTGCCGGAAGTGATTCTGGCCGTTGACGCCCAGGTGCGCTTTAGCTGGATCATGCTCGGACGTGAGCCGCGCTCTACCGACGAGCTGCTGATGGTCTATGCCGGCATCATGGCCCACGGCACCAGTCTGACTGCGGTCGAATGCGCGCGCATGATTCCGCAATTGTCTGCCACCAGCATTCGCCAGGCCATGCGCTGGGCGCGGGACGAACGGCGTCTGAGCCAGGCCTGCCAGGCTGTGCTGGAATTCATGCAGCGACACCCGATTGCCGCCACCTGGGGGCGGTCCGATTTGGCATCTTCTGACATGATGAGCATGGAGACCACCAAACGGGTGTGGCAAGCCCGGCTTGATCCTCGGCGCAACACACCTTCCATTGGAATCTACTCCCATGTAAAAGACCGGTGGGGCATCTTCCATGCGCAGCCCTTTGTGCTCAATGAGCGCCAGGCGGGCGTGGCCATTGAAGGTGTCATCCGCCAAGAAAAGCTGGAGACCAGCCAGCTTGCTGTGGATACCCATGGCTACACCGACTTTGCCATGTCACATGCCCGTTTGCTTGGTTTTGATCTTTGCCCGCGGTTGAAGGAACTCAAACAGCGCCACCTCT
>NZ_JAUZUQ010000055.1:0-2032 GCF_031844105.1 Acidovorax sp. PRC11
TGAACAGGCCAAGCGCATCGAGGGCGAGGCGGCCGTGTCGAAGGTCATCCAGGACGACTGGACCCGTACGACGGACGAGATCAACCGAAGCCTGACGGACGCGCTGCTGCGGGGGTTCGAGAGCGGAAAGGGTTTCGCCGAGAACCTGCGGGACACGCTGAGGAACATGTTCAACACGCTCGTGTTGCGTCCGATCATCAGCGCCATCATGGCGCCGGTGTCGGGTGTCATCTCGGGCGCCACGAACGCGCTCCTCGGCGGCGGGGGCGGGGCCGGAGGAGCAGCCCAGGCGGGATTGAGTGCCTACAACTTCGTCACGAACGGCTTCAACGTCGCGAGCAGTGTGGGCAGCAGGATCGTGAATTCGGACCTGCTCGCACGCTACGGGAGCGAGGCCATGCAGGAAATGCTGGGCCAGTTCGGCGCCGGCATGATGAACACATCGTCATGGGGTGCATTCAGAGGGGCGTTTGAGGCCGGCGGCGCGAACTTCGCGGGCGCTATCGCCGGCTCCGTGCTCAATGGCTTCAGCGGCTACGGTCTCTCCAAGCTCGTAAGCGGTGGCTACCAGCTCAACAAGTACGTCAACACCATCGGGGCCATCGCCTCGATGATCCCGGGTGTAGGCCCCATCGCTGGGCTCATCTCTGGCGCCGTGAATCGGATCTTCGGGCGCAAGCTCAAGGACACCGGCATCGAAGGCGAGTTCGGCGGCGATACGGGCTTCACGGGCCGCACCTACCAGTTCTACAAGGGCGGGTTTCTGCGGTCCAACAAGACCAAGTACGGCGAGCTGGACGAGGAGGTGCGCAAGGGCCTGGCGGACCAGTTCTCGGCCATGAAGACAAGCATCAAGGAGATGGGCAAGGTGCTCGGCCTGGGTGGCGAGGCGCTCGACAAGTTCACGGCCCGGATCAAGGTCAGCTTGCAGGGCCTCAGCCCGGAAGACGCGCAGAAGAAGCTGCAGGAGGAGTTCCAGAAGCTCGGCATCAGCATGGCCGACCTGATCCTGGGGCTCCCGACCACCGTTCAGGAGGCGGCCAGCGATCGGAAATATCTGTTCGGCGTCAACCCCGACGCGGCGGCCGCACCACCGGTGGACCCTGCCGCCCAGACGAACCTGGAGGCCTTCAAAAACCTGCAGAAGGCGGGCGAGTCGTCGCTCGACACGCTCACGCGGCTGGCCACGAGTCTCGCCGCGACCAATGGCGTGTTCGAGACGCTCGGCCACAGCATGTACGCGGCCAGCCTGCAGGGTGGCGACATGGCGGACAAGCTGGTCGAGCTCTTCGGCGGGGTGGAGAAATTCACCGCGGCGAGCGCCGACTACTTCGCGAAGTTCTACTCGGCCGAGGAGCAGCGGGAGGCCGCACGTCGGCAGCTGGAGAAACAGCTCGCCACGGTGGACATCAAGCTGCCGTCCATCGACGCCACCGACGCGCGGGCCCAGTACCGCAAGCTGGTGGAGGCGCAGGACCTCAACACCGAGGCGGGCCGCAAGGCCTACGCGATGTTGATCCAGCTCGCGGGCGCGTTCGATGCGGTGGCGGTGGCATCCCTGGATGCGGCGGCTGCAGCGCAGGAGGCAGCGCGCAAGCAGCAGGAGATCACCGACAAGGGCCGGGATCTCGAGCAGCGGCTGCTCATCGCGCAGGGCAAGGACCGTCAGGCGCTGGACCTGCGCCGTTTGCAGGAGTATTACGCGCTGCTCAACCTCAACCCCGAGCTGGCCCGGATGGTCATTGAGATCTACAAGGCCGAGGACGCCGCGGCGGCACTGGTGGCCGCGCAGCAGGGGAGGGAGGACGCCTACCGGAAGCTCCAGAACGCGGCGACGCTGCAGAGCGAGAAGCTCAACGCGCAGCTGGCGACCATCGACGCGCAGCGCACGGCCCTCGGCCAGCAGCGCACGCTCGCCGACGAGTCGCTGGCGCTGCTCACCGGGATCTTCGACCTGGTGCGCACCAACGCGCGCGATTTGTACGGGCAGGTGGAGAGCACCGCGTCCATGCAGGCCGCGGCTGGCTGGGCT
>NZ_JAUZUQ010000056.1:0-2002 GCF_031844105.1 Acidovorax sp. PRC11
CGCCCACCCCGCCGCGGCCTGCATAGACGCGGTGCTCTCCACCTGCCCGTACAGCTCGCGCGCGTTGGTGCGCACCAGGTCGAAGATGCCGGTGAGCAGCGCCAGCGATTCATCGGCGAGCGTGCGCTGTTGGCCCAGGGCCGTGCGCTGTGCGTCGATCGTCGCCAGTTGCGCGTTGAGCTTTTCGCTCTGCAGCGTGGCCGCGTCCTGCAGCCGCCGGTAGGCGTCCTCCCTCCCCTGCTGCGCGGCCACCAGCGCCGCCGCGGCGTCTTCGGCCTTGTAGATCTCAATGACCATCCGGGCCAGTTCAGGGTTGAGGTTGAGCAGCGCGTAGTACTCCTGCAGCCGCCGCAGGTCCAGGGCCTGGCGGTCCTTGCCCTGGGCGATCAGAAGGCGCTGCTCCAGATCCCGGCCCTTGTCGGTGATCTCCTGCTGCTTGCGCGCTGCCTCCTGGGCTGCAGCCGCCGCATCCAGGGATGCCACCGCCACCGCGTCGAATGCACCGGCCAGCTGGATCAGCATGGCATAGGCCTTGCGGCCCGCCTCGGTGTTGAGGTCCTGCGCCTCCAGCAGCTTGCGGTACTGGGCCCGCGCGTCGGTGGCGTCGATGGACGGCAGCTTGATGTCCACGGTGGCGAGCTGCTTCTCCAGCTGCTTCCGCGCGGCCTCCCGCTGCTCCTCGGCCGAGTAGAACTTCGCGAAGTAGTCCGCGCTGGCGGCGGTGAATTTCTCCACCCCGCCGAAGAGATCGACCAGCTTGTCCGCCATGTCCCCGCCCTGCAGGCTGGCCGCGTACATGCTGTGCCCCAGCGTTTCGAACACGCCGTTGGTCGCGGCAAGGCTCGTGGCCAGCCGCGTGAGCGTGTCGAGCGAGCTTTCCCCCGCCTTCTGCAGCTTCTTGAAGGCCTCCAGGTTCGCCTGGGCGGCAGGGTCCACCGGTGGCGCGGCCGCCGCGTCGGGGTTCACGCCGAACAAGTACTTCCGATCGCTGGCCGCCTCCTGGATCGTGGTGGGCAGCCCCAGGATCAGGTCCGCCATGCTGATGCCGAGCTTCTCGAACTCCTCCTTCAGCCGCTTCTCGGCATCCTCCGGGCTCAGGCCCTGCAGGCTGACCTTGATGCGCGCGGTGAACTTGTCGAGCGCCTCGCCACCCAGGCCGAGCACCTTACCCATTTCCTCGATGCTGTCGCGCATCGCGGTGTACTGGTCCGCCAAGCCCTTGCGCACCTCTTCGTCCAAGGTGCCGTATTTCGTCTTGTCGGACCGCAGAAAGCCGCCCTTGTAGTACTGATACGTCCTGCCCTGAAAACCATCAGCGCCGCCGAACTCGCCCTCGATCCCGGTGTCCTTGAGCTTGCGGCCGAACACGCGGTTCACCAGGCCGCCGATCGCGCCACCGATGACCCCGCCCATGGGGCCGCCGAAGATGGAGCCGATGATCGTGCCCGCGTTGACCGCGGTGTTACCCGAGCTGCCGAACACCGAGTAGCCGTTGGAGATGAGCCGACCGGCCATCACCCCGCCGTAGGCGCCGGCCACGTAGCTACCCGCGAGCCCGACGCCCTGCGCAGCCGCGCCCGGCAACTGGCCTGCGGTCATCGGCCCGGCGCCCGTGAGGTAGTTGAAGCCCCGCTGGACGTACATCGCGATGCTGTTGGTCAGCGACGTGAAACCGCCGCTGATCGCCGAGTAGATGCTCTTGCCGACCGACAGGATGTCGAGCGCGCCACCGCCGGCGCCGCCGCCCATGATCCCGTTGGTGATCCCGGAGATGGCCCCCGACACCGGCGCCAGGATGTAGCTGATGATCGGGCGCAGCACCAGCGTGTTGAACATGTTGATCAGCGTGTCGCGGAAGTTCTTCGCAAACCCCTTGCCCGACTCGAAGCCGCGCAGCAGCGCGTCCGTGAGCGACTTGTTGATCTCGTCGGCCGTCCGGTCCCAATCCTGCTGGATGACCTTCGACACGGCCGCCTCGCCCTCGATGCGCTTGGCCTGCTCC
>NZ_JAUZUQ010000057.1:0-1189 GCF_031844105.1 Acidovorax sp. PRC11
GCAATGATCTTGGCCACGACGCCGGCGCCGACGGTACGGCCGCCTTCACGGATGGCGAAGCGCAGGCCTTCTTCCATGGCGATGGGGTTGATCAGCTTGACGGTGATCGACACGTTGTCGCCGGGCATGACCATTTCCTTGTCGGCCGGCAGCTCGATGGCGCCGGTCACGTCGGTCGTGCGGAAGTAGAACTGGGGGCGGTAGTTGTTGAAGAAGGGCGTGTGGCGGCCGCCTTCGTCCTTCGACAGCACGTACACCTCAGCCGTGAAGTGGGTGTGGGGCTTGATGGAGCCGGGCTTGCACAGCACTTGGCCACGCTCGACGTCTTCGCGCTTCGTGCCGCGCAGCAGCAGGCCGACGTTGTCGCCGGCTTGGCCCTGGTCCAGCAGCTTGCGGAACATTTCCACGCCGGTGCAGGTGGTCTTCTGCGTGTCGCGGATGCCCACGATTTCGATTTCTTCGCCGACCTTGATGATGCCGCGCTCGACACGGCCCGTCACCACGGTGCCGCGACCGGAGATGGAGAACACGTCTTCCACGGGCATCAGGAAGGCACCGTCCACGGCGCGCTCGGGCGTCGGGATGTAGGTGTCCAGGGCTTCGGCCAGCTTGTCGATGGCTTGCTCGCCCAGGGGGCCCTTGTCGCCTTCGAGGGCCAGCTTGGCCGAGCCGCGCACGATGGGGGTGTCGTCGCCGGGGAAGTCGTACTTGTCGAGGAGTTCGCGCACTTCCATTTCGACCAGCTCGAGCAGCTCTTCGTCATCCACCATGTCGCACTTGTTCAGGAACACGATGATGTAGGGCACGCCCACCTGGCGGGCCAGCAGGATGTGCTCGCGCGTCTGGGGCATCGGGCCGTCGGCGGCCGAGCACACCAGGATGGCGCCGTCCATCTGGGCGGCACCGGTGATCATGTTCTTGACGTAGTCGGCGTGGCCGGGGCAGTCCACGTGGGCGTAGTGGCGGTTGGCCGTCTCGTATTCCACGTGTGCGGTGTTGATGGTGATGCCGCGGGCCTTTTCTTCGGGCGCTGCGTCGATCTCGTCGTACTTCTTGGCTTCGCCGCCGAACTTGGCGGACAGCACCGTGGCGATCGCCGCCGTCAGCGTCGTCTTGCCGTGGTCCACGTGGCCGATCGTGCCCACGTTCACGTGGGGCTTGGTACGTTCGAACTTACCTTTTGCCATTT
>NZ_JAUZUQ010000058.1:0-1023 GCF_031844105.1 Acidovorax sp. PRC11
CTGCGCCTGGGCGATGACGGCCTGGGAGGACGCGGGCCGGGAGGCGTGCGGCGCCTGCTGCGCGGCCTGCGTGGAGGCATCGATCTGGAAGACGCTGACGAGCTGCACGAGGCGTGCGGCCTGGGAGTTGAGGCTGTCGGCGGCGGCGGCGGATTCCTCGACGAGCGCGGCGTTCTGCTGGGTGACCTGGTCGAGCTGGTTGACGGCATCGCTCACCTGGGAGATGCCCTGCTCCTGCTCGTGGGTGGCAGCTCCGATCTCGGCGATCAGATCGGCGACGCGGCGGGCCTGCTCGACGATCTCGCCCATGGTGGTGCCGGCCTCGCCCACGAGCTGCGAGCCGGTCTCGACCTTGGAGACGCTCTCGCCGATGAGGGCCTTGATCTCCTTGGCGGCCTGGGCGGAGCGCTGCGCGAGGGTGCGCACTTCGCCGGCGACGACGGCAAAGCCCCGGCCCTGCTCGCCGGCGCGTGCGGCCTCGACGGCGGCGTTGAGCGCGAGGATGTTGGTCTGGAAGGCGATGGAGTCGATGACGCCGATGATGTCGCCGATCTTGCGGGAGGAGGCGGTGATGTCTTCCATGGTGCGCACGACGTTGCCCACGACGTCGCCGCCGCGGGCGGCGGTGGCGGAGGCGGAGGAGGCGAGCTGGGATGCGGTGCGGACGGTGTCGGCGTTCTGCTTGACGGTGGAGGCCATCTCCTCCATGGAGGCGGCGGTCTGCTGGAGGTTGGAGGCCTGCTCTTCGGTGCGCTGGGAGAGGTCGGCGTTGCCGGAGGCGATCTCGGAGGCGCCGGTGGCGATGGATTCGCTGGAGTGGCGGACTTCGGAGACGACTCGGGCGAGGTTGGCGCGCATGGAGCCCATGGCGGCGAGGACGGAGGAGGAGTCGCCGGGGCGCAGATCGACGTGGACGGCGAGGTTGCCGCGGGCGACTTCCTGGGCGATCTGGGCGGCGTAGGCGGGCTCGCCGCCGAGCTGGCCCTTCACGCGGCGCGTGATCGACCACGCGACGAGCGCGCC